>NZ_CP037421.1:7491316-7828706 GCF_007748155.1 Gimesia panareensis | reverse complement strand
CCTGAGGCTTCGTCTGCGGAGAAATCGCTTTCGACAGAAGAATTACAGCTTAAACATGCGGGTCTGGCTTTGTGAGCTGATAATGGCCGAGTCAGATTCACTGATGAAATCGACAGAAACATCCAGGTCGCTGCAGATCGTTTCCATCATGGTCTGCAGTTCCAGAATGTCGAGCGTTTTCGGTACGGCCACCTTGATCATCATTTCAAAGGACTGCCCATCTGAAGAACTGGTGGCAGACAGGTCCATGATATCCACGCCATCCTGTCCCAGCTGCGATGAGATCCGCCTTAATATTCCGGGGTGGTTTGTGCCCGCGATAGCCAGCAGATACTTGATACAATCTTCCGGAGGCAGCATGGATGGCACATCCACATCCGGGTCCTTGATGGAGACATCCACATTGAATGCGTTACAGATCCCTTCAATATGTTCCTGGATCAGGGTCGGGTCGCGCTCTTCGGGGAAGTCAGCGGCAATCACGATATTGAAAAAGTTCTGGATCACCGCAATGCTGGCTTCGTGCAGGTTCGCACCCAGCTCATCGAGCGCTGTGGTGACCGCAGCCATGATACCGACACGGTTCGCGGACAAGAGAGAGATTATATAACGTTTCATACCAGACTCCGGTTCTGTCGAGATAGACATTATGATCTCGATGCGCATAGTTCCTGAATCGAGAGGGAAGGTGTATTGTAGCGAATTGGGGTTTAAAAATGCGATAAGGAAACGAAAATAATCTGAAAGTCAGCCTTGGAGATCTCCTGTCGGAATGAGGAGGCTTTTGTACTATCATTGGTTTCAAAATTGCTGTAAGTTGTTGTCTGGCAATAGCTCCGATCGGGTACCTGATCGTGCCTTTCCTGCGGTAATTTCATTTTGGGAACTGGTTTATGGTTCGCCTGGTATCACTCTGCATTATCTTCTGTCTGATCCTGTTTCTGGGAGTGACTTTCTTCAAGGTGATCATGCCATTTCTCCTGCCGCTGTTTCTGGCAGGGATCGTGGCCATGATCAGTCAGCCGCTGCTCAATTATTTCGTCAAACGCACCAAAGGCCACGTACGGATCGCCGCTGGCATCACCACCACGCTCATTGTGTCCGCCATTCTGGTTCCCCTCTGTGTGGGGATCTTTCTCGGGTCGCTGCAGCTGTTTACCACGGTCGTTAATATCCTGGATGAAGCGAACTGGAACAAAACGGTCCAGGCCGTCCGCGAAAAAGTGGAAGTCAGCAACGTCAAACTGCACCAGTTTGTAGATTGGTCGAACGAGTATCTGGGAAAAGTGGATGAAAGCCAGGGCACGAAAAGCGGTTCTCAGAAAGCGGAACTCACGGATGAATTCATTCGTAAAAACCTGCAGGCCACACTGGTTCCGATTGCCAAACGCTCCCTCGGCTTTGCCGCTTCTACCGTGGGCATGCTGGGCAGTATCTTTTCCGCGCTGGTCGCCTGGATCATGTTTATCATCGCCCTGTATTACTTCCTGGCGGACGGATATGTCCTGATAGAATCGACACAATCCCTGATCCCCGTGCACCTGGATTACCAGAAACGGTTGATCGATCAATTTCAGAAAGTCGTTCGAGCTGTTGTGCTTGCGACGTTTCTGGCAGCCATCGGACAGGGACTGACGACCGCGATTGCCCTGTACCTGGTCGGCTTCGAGCATTTCATTATCTTCCTGATCCTGGCCACCATCACCTCCATGGTGCCGCTGTTGGGATCGTGGCTGATCTGGGGGCCCTGTGCAGGCTGGCTCCTCTATCAGGGACACTGGGGAGCGGCGATTTTTCTGATCCTGGTAGGTACGCTGGTTGTAGGCACGATGGACAACATTATCCGCACCTACGTTCTGCAGAGCGATGCCAAGCTGCATCCCCTGCTCGCCTTTGTCAGCGTGCTGGGCGGACTGCAGATGATGGGACTCTGGGGAGTCTTCATCGGACCGATTGTCGCCTCCTGTCTGCATGCCCTGGTACAGATCTTCAATACCGAACTTCGCGCCTTTTCCAAGGAGAAGTTTCACACGGACGGCTTACTGGATCTGGTGCCGGATGACGAGAAGGCGAAAGAGACTACGGATGGAGAAGAAAGTCAGTCGATCCCAGAATCTCAATCAGAAGCAGACCCATCCCAGGCAGAACAGCCGGCTGCTTCCCCGAAACAGGAAGACGAATCTCCCCCATCGAATGACACCCCCCCGAACAAAGATCAGAGCCAGGGGACTTCCGAATCGGATTAGTGGCTCGTACTCAGGGTGAAGATCGGCAGCAGCATCGACAGGGCGATAAAACCGATGATGGAACCCATGCAGACGACCATCAGTGGTTCGATCAGGGTCGTGGCAGATTTAATCGCGACTTTTACGTCACGGTCAAAATAGTCGCTCAGTTTATTGAGTACCATTCCCAGGCGGCCCGTTGATTCCCCGGAGGCGATCATCTGCTGCATGGTCGGCGGAAACAGTGTCTTGCCTTCCAGCGCTTCATGGATCTGTTTCCCGGTCGTCACCTGTTCGCTGATCTCATCCCAGCTCTGTTTGAAGTAGACATTATCGGAAACGCCGGCACTCAGTTCGATTGCTTCCAGCATCGGCACACCCGCATTGATGGTCGTCGCCAGCGTACGAATACTGCGGCTGATGGCCAGTTTTTTCAACATCGAGCCAAAGACCGGCATGCGGATCAGGCACCAGTCGAAAGTTGCCTTGCCCCACGGCTGCCGACGCATGTAGTAGAAAAAGCCACCCACGGCTGCCAGAAACAGCAGGATCAGATACCAGTAGGAGGTGATTGCCGTAGAGACAACGATCATGATTTTGGTCGGTGTAGGAACCGCGGCACCCCGCGCGGCGAACATCGGCATCAGCTTGGGAAAGACGTAGGTCAGCAGAAAAATACAGATGCCAATACACATTACCAGCATGACAGCAGGATAAATCAGGGCCCCTTTGACCTGCTGGATGGTTTCCTGTTCCTCTTCTGCCTGCTGGGCAATGCGGTTCAGCATCTGGGGCATCGTACCGCTGGCTTCGCTGGCCTTGATCAGGTTGACATAGGTCTTATCGAACAGCCGCGGAAATTCCGCCATTGCTGTCGAGAGATCACTCCCCGCTTCGACTTCTTTCTGAATACAGGTCAGAATTTCCGCCAGTGTTTCATTTTCAATCTGTTTCGCGATGCCTTCCAGAGCGGTCGCCACGGGCACACCAGCGTCGATCATGATCGCCATCTGGTTCGTGAAATAGATCACGTCTTTGCGGGAGACCCGTTTTTTGCGGGTCGCTGCCCGACCGTTCTGGGACTTCTCATCCGATTCTTCCAGGGAGAGCAGATACAGGCCTTCCTGGCGCAGCTTGGCAACAGCGTCCTCTCTGGTCTCTGCAACCAGTTCGCCGGTCTGATTCTGCCCTGTGGTATTGCGTGCGATATAGGTGAATTGCATGGTTTTGCCTGTCCCTCAAGGATCCCGTTATGTCAGTAATCCATGAGAATATTCTTTGCTGGGCGCGTCTCCCTTCAGCTCCTGCAGGTGTTCGTCCACGACGTCGGCTTCGACTTTCCCGTTTAAGAGCAGCTCTTTCAACGCCTGTTCCATGGTCTGCATTCCCACACGACGGTTGGTGGAAATGATGCCTGGAATCAGGTGCGACGTCGACTCGCGAATACTGGTCTGAATCGCCCGATTCATGAGCATGATCTCCAGCGCAGCCACACGACCGCTGGACAGCGCCGCTGGCAATAAACGCTGTGTGATGACGGCTTTAAGTGATTCTGCCAGGTGACTTCGCACCTGGGATTGTTCTTCCGGGGGAAAGACTTCGACCAGTCGATCCACAACTCCCGCGGCACTGGAAACGTGTAGTGATGCCAGCACCAGGTGGCCGGTTTCCGCGGCCTGCAGCGCGACACGAATTGTATCCAGGTCACGCAACTCGCCAATCAGAATCACATCCGGATCCTGCCGGAGCACATGTTTCAGTCCCGAGGTGAACCCGGGACAGTCTTCGCCGATTTCTCGCTGCTCGATCAGAGATTTTCCGTGCTGGAACTGATATTCAATCGGATCTTCGAGCGTAATGATATGCTTTGAATCCCGCTGGTTAATGGCATCCACCATCGCGGCCAGCGTGGTCGACTTCCCCGAACCTGTCTGCCCGGTGACCAGGATCAGACCGGTTTTCATGCGGGTCAGCTCTTCCACTACCGGCGGAAGTTCCAGGCTGCTCAGCGTGGAGACATCGTTGGAGAACCGGCGGATGGCAGCCGCCAGTGAGCCGCGCTGAACGTGGATATTAAAACGAAAACGACCCAGGCGTGGAATCGTGATTGCAAAGTCGACGTCCTTCTGTTTATCCAGGACCTCTTTCTGTTTTTCTTTCAGGACCTGATCACACAGATCACGAATCGTTTCCGGATTCAGCGGTTCCAGGGCCGTGGTTCGCAGCTGACCATCAATACGGAACATCGGCGGTGCATCGGTCACCAGCAGAATGTCCGAAGCATCACTGTCCACAGCGGCGTGTAACAGATCGTTCATTTCCATCGGGGATTTTCTCTCTCTATGCAATCTGATTCAGTGAATTTGATCACCGGATCAGAGCAGGTTTTTTGGGAATCCACCCTTCATCACTGACTTTGATGGCCTCTTCCACCGTCGTCAGTCCTTCCTGGGCTTTCCGCATCGCGTCATATCGCAGGGGGATCATGCCGTTGTTTTGCGCATATTCTTTGACTGCAGCCACCGTGGGATCAGACGAAATAATTTCCCGCAGCTGATCATCGATGGTCAGGATTTCATGCACGCCGATTCGTCCGCTGAACCCAGTATTGCGGCAACGCTTGCAGCCTTTGTTTTTATAAAATTCGTTCGGTTCCAGACCGACCCGCTCGACCGCCATCTGCATGGCTTTCGGAAGTTCGTAAGGTGTTTTACACTTTGGACATAGCTTACGACAGAGTCGTTGGGCCAGGGCCATGTTGACCGCCGCCGCAATCAGATAATCGTCGACGCCCATGTTGATCAGTCGGGTGATCGCGGAAATCGCATCGTTGGTGTGCAGCGTACTGAAAACCAGGTGACCGGTCAGTGCCGCCTGGATGGCGATTTTCCCTGTTTCCTGGTCGCGGATTTCGCCCACCATGACCACGTCCGGGTCTTGTCGCAGCAGGCTCCGCAGAATCGTCGCGAATGAAAGTCCGATTTTCTCATTCACCTGGAACTGGTTGATAATCGGCAGCTGGTATTCGATCGGATCTTCGACCGTACAGACATTTTTCTCAATGGAGCTGACCGCATTCAGAGCCGCATACAGCGTGGTACTCTTACCACTACCGGTGGGGCCGGTGACCAGGATAATCCCGTTCGGCTTTTCCAGCTGTTCGGTGAAATTTTCCAGGACTTCGGAACTGAAGCCCAGTTGTTCCAGCGAAATATTAACACTGCGGTTATCCAGAATACGGATAACCACTTTCTCGCCGGTCGGCATCGGGAGCGTACTCACACGCAGGTCGATCGGTCGACCTTCCATCAGTACGTGGATGCGCCCATCCTGCGGGAGGCGGCGTTCACTGATATCGAGGCTCGCCATGATCTTGATACGCGAGGAAACCGCGGGCGCCAGGTGCACAGGCGGCTCGAGTGCTTGATGCAGCACCCCATCCACACGATAACGGACTCGCAGCTGTTGTTCGTTGGGCTCGATATGAATATCGCTGGCACCTTCGCGAACCGCATTGTAAATAATGTAATTGACCAGTTTGATGATCGGACTCTGTCCGGCGAATTCCGCATCAAAGCCGATATCGTCGATCGACTCTTCGATGAGTTCGACGTTGGTGCCATTCGCATCATCGATGATGTCGTCGATCACGAACACGTTCGTGTTCGGCATGTAGGTCTGCACCATCTTCCGAATTTCACGGGCACTGGCAGCGACGATCTGAATCTCAGACTTCGTCAGATCGCGAAGCTGGTCGACCAGAAAGACGTTGGTCGGTTCTGCGACCGCGACGGTCAGCACGTTGCGGACTTTGAACAGCGGCAGGACCGTATGTTTTTCGACGAATTCGCGCGGCAGCACGTCGAAGATTTTCGAGTCGAACATGCGGCTGTCGAGCTGCACATACGGAATCCGGTATTCCAGGGCCAGGCATTCCAGCACCTGCTCTTCGGTACAATATTCGTTGTTGACCAGTAGCTCACCCAGCAGTTGACTGCCGTCACCCTGTGACTGTTCTTCCAGCGCGGAGTCCAACTGTTCTGCGGTGATATACTCTTTGAAGATGAGCAGATCACCGAGCCGCATTTTAGGTTGTAACAGGGAATTGGTATTCATAACAGGTTCTTAAATCTTTATTGAAAGCTGGAAACGGCTTCGATGACAGAATCGAACAGATCAATTCGCTGATCGAGACGCGTCATTTCCAGAATTTTTTTGCCAGGCTCTTCCAGACCGCTGATCTTGAGGTTCCCCCCGTGTTCCCGAGTCAGATCCTGCAGATCAAGCAGTGCGGTCAGCCCCGCGCTGTCCAGTAGATCGCTGCGATCCATCTGCAGTACGACCTGGTAATGCTGTTCATTGATGGCTTCCGAGAGCGCAGTGACGAAATCACCGGAGGTATCATCCGTCAGCTCGTCCGGCGTGTGTGCCACCAGAACGTTGCCAAATATTTCCGTTGTGATCTGCATGCTTAACTCGCCTGTGTACCCGGTTTTCTGGTTGTATTCGAATCGAGTCCGACCACCTGGTTCCGGCCGCCTTCTTTGGCCTTGTAGAGATATTCATCAGCCGCCCGCACCAGATCTTTGGTATTGGTCGCAGGATGACGGTATTCGGTGACGCCGAAGCTGGCCGTGACCTGCAACTGCTGGCCTTCGAATAGAATCGGACAGTTTTCCAGGGTCTCGCGTAAATCTTCCGCGATCTGGCGGGCCTGAGAGTATTCATGATCCAGCAGCACGCCGATGAATTCTTCACCGCCATAACGGGCCAGCACCGCATTCTCCGGCATGACCGTTTTCCAGATCCGCGCGACCTCTTTGAGCACAAAGTCTCCCGCCTGATGCCCGTAGGTATCGTTAAAGGATTTAAAGTGATCGATGTCGCTCATGATGATACTGAGGTTGGTCGATTGTGCTTCGGCATTTTTGACCAGCTCGTGCAGTTTTTCCTGGAACGTGGCATGGTTATACAGACCGGTCAGACCGTCTCGACTGGCCATTTCTTCAATGCGTTTGAACAACTGGGAATTCTTGATTCCCAACGCGTAAATATTGGACAGAATGTAAATCAGGCGGCCAATGGTCGGCGATTCCACGTCTATTTTATCGATGATCAACAGGCCGATCAGTTCGGATCCCACCGTCAGCGGTGCGATCGCGTCCGGCATCTGGGCATCCTCTTCGATGATCCGCTTGAGGCGATAATCCTGGTCGGCGTCGTTCCGCATCACGATCTGCCGGTGTTCAATTACCCAGGCAGCGACCCCATGGTTCGCAGCCGGTCGGTAATCTAGTTGATCGCGGGCCCGCGCTGGCAGTGCATTTTTCAGCGTCCGCGATTTAGTATCCCAGAGGTAAATCTGACACGATTCACACTGCAGCGACGCTTTGGCGGTACTGA
Source organism: Gimesia panareensis (assembly GCF_007748155.1). Classification (GTDB taxonomy): domain Bacteria; phylum Planctomycetota; class Planctomycetia; order Planctomycetales; family Planctomycetaceae; genus Gimesia; species Gimesia panareensis. The sequence goes on along the minus strand of NZ_CP037421.1, from coordinate 7,821,078 downwards.
TCACAGTCGGGATCAGAGATTCGTTGGACTGATTGGTGGAAATTCGACGACCGATGTCCTGCAGGGTCAACAGCAACAGTGGATAGTTGACGCCACTCTCGGCAGACGTGTTGTCTTTACTTTCACTGGTCTGCTTTTCTTTGAGCTCTGCAATCGTGGATTTCGAAGCATCCGCTATGGACTGCTTCTGAGTTTCATACAACTGACGGACCAGCTCATCATTCTGCTGATGCAACTGGGAGAGTTTGCGGCGTAATTTTCCCATGTAAAGATCAATCAGCATGACCAGCCCGATCAGGACGGCAGCGCTCATGATACTCAGGGGATAGGTGCTTCTGACTTCCTCCAGATCCGGCCGAAAGAAGATTTCGGCAAAGCAGGAACTGACGGAGATGACGGTGATCGTCCAGTAACAGACCCGCGGTGAAGAGACCGCTGCCAGCACCGTGGGAGGGGCCAGCAGCAGCAGCGGGGCAATTCCCAGTGGCCAGTTCATGTACGCACCCAGAAAAACCGCCAGGGGGCACAGACAGACTACCAGCAGGGAATAAGACCAGAACTGGATGGCAGTATAATAGTTTCGCATGGGACAGAGTTTCAATTAACTGAAATTGAGCGACTAACCAATGGTGTCCTGTGTCAGTTGCAGACACTCCTGGACCTGGTTTAACAGTTTTTTGGGGCTGAACGGCTTGATCATCACGTTTGTAATTTTCAGATTCTGCATGTATTCATCATGGTCGAATTCGAAACCTTTTCCGGTCAGTAACGTCAATGGTATCGAGCGGGTTGGTTCGAATTCACGAATTTTTTCGCAGAGCTCCAGTCCATTCATGCGGGGCATCTGCAGATCGGTAATGATCATTTCAGGAGCCCGCTCCTGAACCTGTTCCCAGCAGGCATAACCGTCGGGGAAACTGACGACTTCCAAACCTGCTTTTTTGAGCTTCATACTGATGGCACGCACAATGTGCGAGTCGTCATCACAAACATAGACCAGATGATTCATCATTGCACTCCTTGTTTCATAACATCTGCTGACGGGGAATCAGACTTCACTCACCAGCCGTTATACAGTCACCGGCGATGCCAGTGCTTTCTTTTTCTTGTGATCTTTATGACCCAGGGGGATTGTGACCGTAAAACAGGTGCCTTCATTCACGACGGACTGCACGGAAATCGAACCGTTGTGCACATTGGTCACAATGAAATGTACCAGGGCCAGCCCCAGTCCGGTGCCGGCAGCGGACCGGTTATTTTCCGGGACGCGATAGAACCGGTCAAAAATATGAGGCAGCGAGTTTTCCGGGATGCCCATTCCGGTATCACGGACTTCTATCACAGCTGTATTATCTTCCATTCGGCTCCGCAGCCGCACTTCATGACCGTGCGGCGTGTACTTCACGGCATTAGACAGCAGATTGATAATCGCCTGCCCCAGCATGTCTTTATCGACATACACGGGCAGATACAGCTCACTTAATTCAGCGGTAAATGTAATGTCTTTTTCAGTCGCATTGGGTGAAATCACATCGGACGCGGACTTGAGAATGTCATTCAGTTCGCAATCGTGCCGCTTGATCTCCACGACACCACTCTCGATGCGTGCCAGATTCAGCATGCTGTTCACCAGCCGCGTCAGACGGTCAATCTGTTCGTTGATAAAGCCGTACAGCTCTTCTGCTTCGTCCGGTTCGCAGTCACCGTCCAGCAGCATCTCGACATAGGCTTTGATGCCGGCCATCGGAGTTTTCAGTTCGTGTGCCACCGAAGACACAAACTCCGCGTGACGTTCTTTTTCATTGTTTTCTTCACCGATGTTTTCGACCACGATTACAGTACCCAGCAGCGCCTGATTTTCATCAAACAGGTTCGTGGCAATGGCCCGGAAGTGAGAATCGAAGTCCAGCCCGGTTAAAGCAAATTCGCAGCGGCGACTGGAAGTCGCGTCTTTTCGCTCAATGGTTTTCTTCAGCAGGCCCGCAATTTCCGGAATCACCACCTCGTTCCTGAGCGCCTTGCTCAGTGCCAGGCTCGAATCGCTGGTATCCAGGTTTCGATCCGCTTCGGGAATCAGAAACGGTGTAGCAGCCTGATTGGAATACTCCAGCGCATGTTGTGCGTCGAATACGAGCACCCCGGTCGGCAGATGATTCAGCACCGATTCCATCAGGGTCTCTTTTTTTGCCAGGGAATTCAGACGTGCCTTGAGCATTGTCTTAACCTGGGTGGTCGATACAAGTTCGGTATCTGATTCTTCAATCTTCTGGATGGCTTCCGCAAGCAGATTTCCGAAGAAATTCTTCCGTTTCAGTTCCGTGCGCAGCAACTCAGGGTTCCGCAGACAGGCACTGATCTGATTGCGATCTTTCTGAATGGATTTCACCAGCCAGGCCCAGCCGACGAGTGACGCAGTCAACGAGGCTGCCAGGGCCAGCATGGGAGAAGCTATCTGACTGGTTACCAGCAGGTTATCCGCGCAACTCATGAAGAGCAGCAGCATGACCAGGAACCAGTATTTGCCATAACTTTTCATTGCCGAACACTTTCTCAGCAGATTCACAATCCTGCTGAAAATGAAATACCCTTTTCGAATCCAGAACGGAGTACCCGTTTGAGGGAACTCCACAAATAGAAGTGATCTTAAATCACCACCTTAAATCTAGGTCACGAAATCGGGGTTGTCCAATTGCAGCACAGAGTTTGCGCTTGGCAAATGAATCTTGTGTAAAAACACGCAGTGCAGGTAATTACCTGATGGCAGTCTCACTGGCAGGGAGCAGGGCCGCGACTTCCAGCAGCGTGGGATCAGCGGGCCATTTTTTGCGGGCTGTAGCGATTATCGATTTTGCATCGACCGTCTGCCCTCGATTTATTGCGCACAATCCGCGCAATACTTCTACATGGAGTAACTGGTGTTGATGGGCAGCAGATATCTCATCAAACAGCTGTTGCGCCTTTTCCAGGTCACCCAGCCGCAGCGCAGTGTCGCCAAACGCGATTTTTTCAGACAGCGACAGCAGCTCTGCATCTGCTGCCTGGCAGAGGGAGAACTGTTCAAACGCATCCTGGTACTTTCCGGCATGATACAGACAGCGGGCGCGATGTTTACGCCAGACATGGTTCTCGGGCAGGTGATTGACTACCATCGCATAATAAATGCTCGCTTCGGACCACTGCTGGTTCACTTCACAAACACGGCCGAGTGCGATCGGCAGTCGTTTACTTCCCGGAGTGGTATGCAGTGCCCGCAACAGGACTTGATGTGCCTGTTCGGTGCGGCCCGTCTGTTCGTAAAACGCGGCCAGCTTCAGGGCGAAATCCTCGTTATGCGGTTTTAAGTTGATCGCCCGTCTCAAACAGGCAATCCCTTCCTGCGTCTGGCCGGCCTGAAAAAACAGGGTCCCGATCGCACTCTGCTTATCCGCGTCATGCGGGCTCGCCGCACGGATGGCCCGTAGCGACTGCAGAAACTGATCGCGATCTCCCATGTCATAGGAGAGCTGGGCTTCGATTTCAAACGTCCCGATGTGTCCCGGATCGATTTCCCGCGCCGTCGCCAGCAGAGATTTTGCCTGCTGCAGTTCGCCCTGGGAATAATGCTGCAATGCCCGTTCGACGAGTTCATTGGCCCGCTGATTAAAAGGCGAGGTCCGCTGGTTTCGCGGTGTGGTTTCCGCTGTCTGTTCTGGTGCCTCTGTTTGTTTTTCTTCTCCGGACTTGTGTGCCAGAGTCGAAACAGGCAATGCGTGGCAGCCACAGCAGGTCAGCCAGACGGCGCAACACGCAACAGAACTGAACTTCCGGACCATGCTCAGGGCACCTCCTCCACAGCCGGTACCGGCATCTCGGGAGCAGTCAGCGGAGGCAGACCGATCAGCTGACGGTTGCGGTTGATCAGCGCGTCTTCGATGTATTTCTTCAACTGAATGACTTCGATGTTGTTCTTATCCAGGCGGGCAGCAATCTTGATATGTTCTTTGGCCTTGGGCAGGTTTCCAATGCGCAGGTACTTCTTGGCCAGCTTGACATGCATCTGCACAATCCGCACCTGGTTGATCGGCAGGAAGCTCTTTTTGAAGTTTTGGATCCGCTCAGTACCTTCATAGCGTTCCGCTTGTCCTTCGGCATTAGCCTGTTCCGGATGGACGATCCGCGGCGTGATCAGCACGATCAGCTCGGAACGTGTGGTGATTTCACGTTGCTGACGAAACGCATTCCCAATCACAGGAATCGCCCCGAGCAGGGGAACCTGGTTCCGGGTATCGGAAACATTTTCTTCAATCAGTCCCCCGATGACCACCGTGTTGCCATCGCGGACCATGACGTTCGTGGTGACTTCGGTCGTCTTCAGGTCGGGCAGATTCGTCGAGGAGTTAATCGTCGCCGAACTGCGTTCGGGGTGGATTTCCATCCGAATCTGGCCATCGGGTGTAATAAACGGTCGCAGGTTGAGCACAATCCCCGAGTCCAGGAAGTTCACGTTCTGAATCGAGGTATTGCCGTTCTGGGTTACCGTGGAATAGCTGATCCGGTCCCCGATGATCAACTCGGCTTTCTGTTTGTTCAGCGCCCGCAGCTGGGGAGAAGCGATCAGGTTGGTTTCGGCAACATCTTCCAGGGCTTCAATAAAACCACTGATATCGCCGTGCAGGAAGCCGTATTTCAGCCCTGCCAGATTCGCGACAAACTGACCGGTCGGCGGGACAATCGACGAACTTCCCGAGCCCGGAAAACCGCTGGACGCGTTCAATGTCTGACCGTTGCCGTCCACAACCAGGTTCTTGTTATTCCCACCGAGCATGGCGAAGTTGACGCCGAAACGCATGTCATCGTTGAGGGTGACATTCAGAATCATCGCTTCGATCACGACCTGCAGCGGCGGAACATCCATCTTCTCCAGCAGGCGATCGACTTCTTCCAGGATCTCCGGATAATCGCGCACCAGAATCGAATCGTTTTGCGCAAACGAGTCACCGCCGGCACTCGTTTCATCGGGAGAAATCCCGACTTCACTGGGAGTGGTCAGCGAGACGATCCCGACATTCTCCGTGAGGATCGGTGTAATCAGCTGCTGTAACTCTTTGGCACTGATGTAGAACGGAGTATACAGTTTCGTGACGACCTTCCGGCTGGATTTTTTCTTCTGTTCCAGCTGGGCCTGCGTCATCACATAGACGAAGTCCCCTTCTTTTTCCGAGGTCAGGTCGCGCGAACGCAGAATCGCGTCCAGCGCCTGCATGGGCGTGACATTCTTCAGGTTTGCGGTAACGGTCCCTGCTACACTCTGGCCCGCCAGGATGTTCATGCCCGACAGTTCTCCGATCATGTCCAGTACCTGCATGATGTCGGCGTCCTGGATCTGCAGGGAAAACGTTTCACCGGCACCTTTGCCGGCTCCCTTGTCGGGGCTGACTTTCAGCACCGGCTGTTTTTTCTCTTTGAGTTCCGCAGGTGCGCTGGTTTCACTTGCAGCAGGAGCCTGGGGGGGCACCGGCGCGTTTTCTTTTGTCTGCGAGCTGGTATCCGCTTTGCCCTGCAGGCCATCCAGTTTGCGCTCCAGATCGCGCAGCTGGTTCATCTGCTGCATCTGTTGTAACAGTTTGGTCGCCTGTTCCAGCCGGTCCGTGTTCTGTGCCAGTTCCATTTTGGACTGCTGTTGTGCCTGCAATTGCAGATTGGTCAATCGGTCCACCTGCCGGGTCAGACTGGCCAGACGCAGTTCCATTTTCTTCGCAGCCGGATCGACGGGCTCGGGTCGTTCTTCCTCAGCCAGCTGAAACTGAATCGCAGGGGCGCGCGCGGCTGAAGTCTGTGGCCCTGTCGATATTTCAATGCCCGGATCAACGAGGGTCCGTGTCCGGACGGGACGGGTTACCGTCGAAGCGGTCTTCACTTCCGGTTGCGCAGGGACCGCATGCATGTGCGGGGCGGCTTGTGTCTGCACGCTGCGCGCCACCGTTTTAATATCGGGCTGCTGTGCAACAGGTTGTTCGGTAACCGGCTCTGCAGCAACAGGTTGGGCTTGTGGCGCCTGAGCAGACTCCTGCAGATTCAGCGGCGCGGGAACGCGCGCAGACTGTGCCCGGTGATGGGGTGAGATAAACAGGGACTCGGGCGTTTTGACATCCGTCATGGCTGCGATCAACAGCAGCGAAAGACCTGTCAGGGTTGCCCAGAAAGCCGGTATAAAAAATTGTCGTTTCATGTTTCGACCATCATCCGTGATCGTTCGAATCAGTTATGAATCAGCCTGTGATGCGAACCGTCTGATTATTCAAATTTAATAAATGCCGAAGGATCGTTTTGGATTTTTAATTCAAATGTCTGCTCACCCTGTCGCAAAATCACACTCCGGTCAGCGACCCGTTCCAGGACATAAGACACGTTGTCGAACTGGAGCGTCTTACCTTCGTAATACAGTTTTTTATTGATCATGGCCGCTTTGCGGTATTTACCGATGATCGTGGTGGTCAGGACAATCTCATCCGGCAGAGTCTTGATTTCCGGTTCCTTTTTCTCTGCCACCGGCTCTGTATCGACAGGCTCCTCGGCGAACAGGATGGGGGGGGAGAACTGATCCCGATTGACCTCGAAAGGATTTTTCTGAACGGCCCCCATCTGGACAGATTGAACCAGCGGATCCGTATGCATCAGCGAGTCAAACTGTTCCCAGGAGTGCAGTGTGGTTTCTTTAGAGTCCGTCTGGGTGAAACTCATTTCCGTTTCCACCGGGGGACGTTGTGGGATCGGAGCAGGATTGACTTTCGCAGGAGTGAGCTGCGGTGCGGTACTGCCGCGCATTGCTCGATACAGGGGGGGAATCCAGAAGTACAGACCCACCAGCAGCAACAGCCCCAACACCAGGGTCTTCTGCCAGCTGACTTTCAAATCATGTACTAGTTGTTGGCTGAACGATTTCACGAGTGGTTCACCACATCTGGAAAAGATGGCACGGGATATGGGTTGGATATGTCTTACAGTCTGCTCATATGCGAGAACGCCTGATACCGAAGATCCCCTTTAGGAAAACTTGAAAGGGAGCGCGTCTTTATCTTTTATCGGTTGAAAGAAAGGACTGACTCACCCTATTTTCCTTAAAATCGGAAAAATCGCTCTGACTGTCGCGTAATACGTAAACTGACAGCTCGACAGTCCCTTTTATATACCCTTTATTTTCCCCATCTTGTTTGGTGAGCATGATATTAGACACGGTGAACAGCCGCTTATCTGTATCCAGCCCGTTCAAAAACTGGATCAGCCCCTTGTAGGAGCCCGTCACATTCAGCATGAAGGGTTGCCTGAGATAGGTCGCATGCGGCACCGGTTCCCCGGGGTTTAAAGACGAAACGGTGAGCGCTGACGTATTCGCCAGCAGTGCCACCCGCTGCAAGACCTGATGCGTATCTTTGTCTGCCGGGATATGCTGTTTCAATCGGTTGATGAACGCCTCTCGCTGATCCAGCTGCTGATGCAGTTGTTCCAGCTGTTTGACTTGAGATGGAATGGCACTGATTTTCTCCTGGATGGCAGCGATCTGCTTATTGAGCTGCTGTTTGTTCTTCAAACCAGGCAGATAGATCACAAAGGTAAACAGAGCCACCACCACCGCCAGGCTGATAATGGTAATCAGGCTGTCACGTCGTAATTTTTCATTCATGATTCAGGCCTCCTGTCAAACCCTGATCCAGTCCGGCAGTCAGCCGGTGATCGAGAGGCGGCGTAAAGGTTCCAGGTGCTTTGACGACAATGCGAAGTCGAAAGAGGCGCATCGGCTCCTCTTCAAACATGGTCTCGTTGGACTGAATCAGATCGATTTCTTTAAACACGCCGATTCGGTCCAGGTTCGACATGTATCCCGAAATCGAAAGATGATCGGGGGCGATTCCCTGTAAGAGCAGGACCAGCTGTTCTCCCGTCCGGTGCCGCTTCAGATCTGCCAGGTCGACCTTTTCCGGAACCACCTCTTCCGGTGCCTTTTTCTGCTTGTGATGAGATTTTTTTTCCTGGCTGGCGACTTTCTCAAACTGGAACTGGAACTCATTCAAGGAAACATATTCCGGCAGTGCATAGCTGATAATGCTCAGCAGTTGGGCCGGCGATTCATCCAGGATCAGCCCGGCCAGCAGGTTGGCGCGCACATCCGAGAGCTCAATCTGTTTCGTGAGCTGCACCGGATCCTCCAGTTGTTCGTGCATTTGTTGAATCCGTTTTTCCAGTGTCTCTTTTTTCGTCTGCAGTTCGTGTTGTATTTCCCGCTGACGCACGGTGCTCAATGTCACCAGCGTGAGGAAGATCACAACAATCGTGCGACGCCAGATCCGATTCCGGTGTCGTCGTCGGACTTCACGATAACTGGCTGGTAAAAAATCAATTTCGGGTATCATGGTCTCGCCCTTATCGGGTTGCTTGCGAATCTGTTTACCAGATTCGTGAGCCTTTATTTTCAGTCTGTGTTGTTTATCGTACCTGTTGGCCGCGTAATGGGTTATGCCTCAGAATTTTCTTTCATGGCCAGGCCCATCGCGGTACTCCATCTACCGGGACGCTCCAGAATCGAAGTGGAAGTCGGCCAGCTCTTCAACCGCTCAAAGGGATTGCCCATCTTGCAGTCCGTATTCAACCGTTCCGAGAGAAAGTCGATCAGCCAGGGGCTCGATTCATTGCCCGTGACGACCAGCTGGTCCAGCTTTTTCCCGCGGAAAGTCACTTTGTAATAACGCAGGCAGTTTTCCACCTCCGTACTGATCGATTCCAGCAGCGAGCGGATCGAATCGATCACCGACCGGTGCAGTTCGTCACTCGCATCCAGCGTGGGAGAATTGGTCACGATCTTTCGCAGGCGAATTGCCTCGGTCAGCGGCAGATCCAGATTGTCAGCCACGGCCCGGTCCAGGTGATTACTCCCCTGCATGATGTATTTCAGGAACAGCACGTTCTGCTGATCGGCGAAGATCACGGTCGTGGCGGCATCGCCGAAATTCAGATAACAGCTTACCGAATTGAGTTGTGAGTCCCGCGCGGCGTCATGAAAACAGCGGAGCGTGGCGGACGGCTCGACATCAATGGCAACCGCTGTCAGACCGGCCTGCTCCAGCAGATTCAAATGCCGCTCCAGGATCCCGTTATGACAGGCCAGCAGGATGACTTCCTGTTTCGTATTCGATTCCTGTCGCACCTGGCCGGCCGGCAGATGACGGATTTCCGCTTCCGCGACCGGGTAAGGCAGCCGTTCTTCGGCTTCCCAAGCGACGACTTTCGCGACTTCTTCGGCAGGCAGCTGAGGCAGTCTGACGTTCTGGATGAACAGTTCCTGCGATCCCAGGCAACTGATGACACGGCGTCCTTTGAAATGGTGATCGGTCAGGATCCGCCGCAGTTCCGCAGCGATTTTCGCATCGCGCTCTTCCACCGACAGCCGGTCATCCAGGTCGAACTGCTCCTGGGCAATCGCATGTACCACACGGTTCTGCCGCGGCCCGGTCAACTGGACCAGGGTAGCTGAACTGGGTCCCAGCTGTAAGCCGATCGGCGTGTATTGTGAACGAGGTAAGGAAATCATAGTGATCTATTCTGTTTGTAATTGGGTTTCTACGTAAAATTATTTTGTCTGGATCTCATCCGCCCATGCCTGGCCTGTAATCCAGGAGACCGTGATCGGGATGTAAAACGTGGTACCGTTACGGGTCGTGGAGAGCACAATCACGGTGTCTTCACTGCGGTCAGGCCCCGTCCCCCCCATGGGGCCGAAGGCCACGTCTCGCACGTCCGTATCGGAAGTCTTCAGAAACATCTGTCTGATCACAACCTGGTCGGGCAGGTTCAATGCATCTTTCTGAACGGGTTGAATGTATTTGTCTTTGTCAGCCGCCGATCCCGCCAGGTTGTTTTCGGGCACCGGTAGTGTGCCGGCACCGGTATGCACAATTTCATAAGTCTGTGTTTTGAGATCGAACTCCACCGTATATTCGGTGTTGAACTGAATCGCATGATTCCGGGCCAGTCGCAGGTCTGCTACCAGCATCCGGGACGTTGTCTCCAGCGAGTGTGCCGTACTGGAATCAGTCGAAAGCAGTGATACCGAAGCCAGGATCGAAATCAGCACGACGACAATCAGCAGCTCAACCAGCGTGAAACCATGCCGGTCATTCCGGCTCTGACAGGCGCGCAACATTCGCATGTGCGGGCCTGCTGCACAGGACCGTTTTCTGTTTCGCGGTTCAGGTTGATGTCGTCTGAATCTCATGGTTCTATCGCTTAAAAACTTTCCTGCCAGTCAACCATTGACCAGCGATAACCCGATTGATCCGGGTTTGCATCCCCGCCGTCAAACGGTTGAAACAGGGGAGGCGCCCAGCGGTATTCCCGCTCGGTCAGGTTCTGGATCTGTAACGTCGGTTCCAGGCTGATTCCATAGGTCAGGTAGTAACTGTCCCACCCCAGGAAATTGCCGGGGTTTTCCAGCCATTCGCTGAATCCGATCTCGGAAAACCCCAGAGCCTTCCGCAGGTCGTTCTGGTAATTCCAGTTGTATCTCCGGTCATCCCAGAGGTAGCTGTTCAGTACCCATTCATTGACCCGGTAAAAATCAAACGTTTCTGCACAGACCGGACCACGAACCTGGGTCAATACCTGTTTGTGACGCTGGATGCGGTACGCGGTTGGAGTCGCCTGATCTATTTCACCGCGCACCGTCAGCTGCTGCCGGTTGTTGTCGAAACCGACAATCGGGTACCAGCTGCCCGTCGTTCCCGTATTCCCTGAACCCGTGGTTTCCAGCCAGATCGCATAGTTTCCGTCCGTACTCAGGCTGCTGAGTAACTGGTATTCCTGCAGCGTCACCGTGCTGTAGGGTTGTCCGATCGAGGCGGCCGTTGCAGTACCGGACAGCTTGAGATCGAGCGCCGAGGGATAGCTGATGGAGCCGCCGCCCCCTTTCACGGTTCCCTGGCAGACGATCGCACCTTCGACCGTGGACTGTGAGTAGCGACTGAACTCGGCGTCATCAGCGACGACGCAGGGCAGCCGGGGCCAGAGTTGAGCATCCGTCACAAACGCCTGTCCGGAATCGTCTTTCCAGTTGAACGCGGTCAGATGAATCTGCTTTCCCACAAAATAGATTTTACCCGTGCAGACCAGGGTGCCCTGGATGGTGACGTTGTCATAGATACTTAAGTTTCCCGACCGGTAAAAGATCCCCAGCGGATTAGCGGGCGTTGGTTTCAATGTCTGGTTATACAGCGACGAATTCACCGTTTCCGCCTGATACAGGGGGCCGCCCTCATACAGTCGATAGGAGGTGAACGCGGAATAATTGGTGCTCGGAATCGTCAGCCGATCAGTGGTGGTCGACCAGCTGACCTTCAGGTCCGACAGATCATCGCGGATCGAGTAGCTGGGGTAGTTATAAAAAGTAATGTTCCCCGCGATGGGATGCGGGGCGGAAATGGTCGCTTCGGACAGGCTGGTTGAGCCGGCCGGAAACGTGACAAACCGGTTACCCACATCTGTCAGGTACGTGTCCCGAATCGTCGAACTCCAGGTTGGATCAGTAAACATGTGGAGCCGATCGTAAAGCCAGAGGTTCCCGTCGATGCGGGTCGCGGGATCGAAGTTGAGCGAATAATAGCCCTGCTCTGCGAATAAGGCGTATCCTTTAATGCGATCGAAGTCGCCGGCATTGCTGATCTGATCGGTGGCTGCCGCGGAGTCACCGGGCAGGATGGTTCGCCCTTTCAGACGCGGGACCAGCCGCACCCGGGCCGTAATCTGATGTTCTGATTTCATGTCGGGATTTTCGGCAGACGTCCAGACACCCAGCGAATACACGTTGAGTTCCAGGACCGAACTGAGTGAATTCCCGACGGCTTCAAAAGAGACGGTATAAGTGCACTCGCCATCATCATCGGCTTGAAACGGACGGCGATAGCGATCGCTGACGCCGGCCCAGTCGAGTGAATTGAGCCTGTTAAGGGCATCCGAGATTCCCGCCCGGGCGGCATTGCGGGCCAGGTCGCGACGAGAGCCATTTGCGGAGATCTGTGTCTGCACACTTTGGGTCTGGATGAACGAGTAGGTCAGGACCAGCGACATGCTTAACGCGAACATCACCAGGATCAGTGAGATCCCGGAACGCGGCGCGCACCCGGACTGGTTCCGGTCGTGCCTATGAGCACTCCCTTCCCAGCGAGCGAAGGCAACGTGTTGTTTACGGTGTGTACGCATAAAGCCTCGAACTGGATCCAAAAAACGGCAGCGCGGTTGCCGAGTTAATGTCGGTGAATTCCGTCTGTTCCGCGGTTTCAAACTGTATCTCGTAGCTGACCGTAACCTGGCGCAAACCACTGGTCGCGCTCACGGTTCCCTGCGGCCAGGGAAGATTCATCCACCCACTGGTGCCGGGAGCGATCGTCTGCAGGCTGGCATCATCGGGGGTTCTGGTAATCTGAAAAATGATGTTGGCGGCAGCGGGTCCCCAGGGACTGCCCGAGAGCAGGTACTGGCTGTTTTTGAGCCGTTTGCTGAGCAGCGCCTTTTCCGCCTGGTTCGACTCAATCGCCGACCGGATGGTGCTGTTGAAGGAGGAGCCGTTGAAATCAATTTCGGCTGTCGAATCGGGCAGCGCGATTTCCACAAACTGATGGCTGTCAGCCGGATCTGACGTGTAAATCAACAGCTCATTCATCAGGGGGAGCCGGTTCAGCACGCCACTCTGACTGATTCCACCATTGCGGCCCCCGGACCAGACCACCAGGATGTCCGGGACATCAATGTAATTCCAGGGACGGGTCACCACCGCCAGACCAACCTGGGGAGCCTGACCGTCCAACTGGTAGACGCCTGCCTGGGAGATCATCATCTTCATCCGCTCAAAGGAGGCGGTGATTTCCGCCTGGGAATCCTCAATTCCCTGTGTGTGCTTCCACGCCGATTGAGTTGCGGTCACAATTCCCGCCAGGGCCATGATCAGAATCGCAGAAATCGTCATGGCCATCAGCAGTTCCACCAGTGTAAATCCACCCGCGTGCCGAGCGGAGACTGCGCAGCAGCGAACGCAGTCCGAATGGCGGCCACTCGAACGGCTCAAAGTCGCGTTCTGCTTGTCAGGGTGAAAGTGGTACATAGCTGAAAATGCGTGTGGTTTCCTTAATAATCTGGCTGCCAGCACCGGCGTTCATTGCCAGCTTGATCGTGACAGTCACTCTGCGGTAGTCGGTGTCATCAGTCGTGACTTCCCACTCCGAACTGCTGTTCAGGCGAATCTTTTCCACGGTGACTTCACGTGTGATCCGCTTGAGAAAATCGGTATCTGGCTTCAGCAGTGTGGGGCGGGCAATCGCGTAATAGTTCAGCACCGTCAGTGGTTCACTGCCCAGTGCGAAACCCGCTTTGTTTTCCGGTGGCGTAGATGACCAGTTGTGATAATCATCCAGATCGTTGAACTGACTGCGAATTCCTGTCCCTGTCGGACGGGAATCACTGGAGGTCGGGAATCGGACGGCGGTCATCTCATCCAGCATCTGATCTGCCAGGCCCGCGCCGAAATTGGTATTCAGTGCCGAATAACTGGCACCCAGAGAAGCACCGATGGCTGAGAATAGAGCAGTACCGGCAATCGCTGTGATGGTCACAGAGACTAACGATTCCACAAGTGTGATTCCGGTGCGGCGAGATCGCTGCAACCTGTTTCTGGTTGCCATGACCTTTTTCCATAACAGTCCGCCTGAGGGTGCCGATCGATTTCACCGCCCGAGTTGACTCTGGCTGCAGTGAACGCGACCTGGATATCCAGCACCATCCAGACAGATGGTTTCAAGATAAAAAAAGAGCGCGGCAAGGTCCCCTCAAAGCTCCCAGCTTTCCTTGCCGCGCTGTAGATCCTCGCCTCGTTAGGAAGCAGAGGAAGTTGATGTTCGCATGTTGGCGAGAGGAGCGTTGCCCCCTCTCTGCCAGTAAAAGTAGGTCACGTTCTCAACGAGTCAAACAGATTTGCGCAAGATCTTTGAAAATCGTTCAACTCCAGCCAGTTTCCGGGGGAAACCCCGTTTCGAAAGGCGGTGCAATCACGAGAATCGCTACAACCGGCGCGCGGGTCGGCCGGGAGACGATGGGGGAGTGCAAGAAATCGGGTGTTGATGCTGCCCGCAGGGAGATTATTTGAGCGCCTGTTCAATCTGATCCCGGGAAGCAAGCGCTGCATCTCGCAGATCGTCGCTGGTATCTTTGTTGTCGATCAGCGTCTGGAGTTCGGTCAGCGATTCTTTGGCAGGCTGTCCCATCTGGCCCAGGACTTTGATGGCTGCCAGCTTCACGTCGCTGTTCTCATCATTCAACGCTGCCTGGATCGCCTGCACCTGCTCCTCCGTATGCTCTTCCAGATTTCCCAGCGAATAGACGGCGGTCAGCCGCGTGTTGGGATCGCTGTGACGGGTCAGTTCGATCAGCACAGGAATCGCTTTGGCGCGATGTTCGGGAAAATGCGTCAATGTAGAGGCGGCGTTGACCTGCGTGAAAGGGGATTCATCCTGCAGGACTTCCGCCAGAGCGGGCGCTGCCGCTTCCGCGTCGGGGCCCAGGCTCGCCAGGTACATGCTGGCCAGCTCGCGCGCCCCAGGATCGGGATTCGAAAGCCCTTCGGCCAGAGTCGGAACGGCAGTCTTGCCGAATGCGACCAGTTTTTTGTCGGCGGCCTGCCATTCATCGGGATCCGGTTCCGTGCGAATGGCGAGTAGTTTCTGGAAGACCTCTTTGACCTCGGCCTGCGGATCGACGGGTTCCGTGATGCTGGCAGCCGTCGCTTCTGTCGCGGCAGGTGTCTGCGTGGCATCAGCAGAGCTTTCTGTCGGATCGTCGGGAGCCGACTCAGCCGTCTCCGCATTCGACGAAGGATCATCGCTACTACACCCCTGTAAAACAGGGAGACACCACAGACATCCAATACTCAGCAGCATGCAAAACGGTCGCATATTCCGGGAATCCATCCACTCAAGAATCCAAAAAAGTCCATTCCATGGCCGGATCATAGCGGATTCTCGTGATTGTGTGGATAGAAATCAGAAAATCACAAACCAATCTGTCCAATCCGCGGTCGAAATCCAAAATCGCCATTAACGTGAATTGGCCCAAAGTGCTATAATTTAGCCCAATCTCCTTAAATTTCACCATTCTACCCGTCAGCTGATACGAGGGAAAACTCATGCAGCGACTCAATATAAAAGTGCTCAGTTTCATTCTCCTGGCCGCCCTGCTGGGGGTCTGCCCGTCTGCATATTCACAAACCAGTGAATTTTATCGGGGTCTGCGGAATGAGATGGTCTCCCGCTATATTGAGGGCGAGGGCATCAAGAACCAGCGTGTGCTCTCCTCCATGCGGCAGGTCCCCCGCCATGAATTTGTCAGTTCGAATCTGAAACACCTGGCCTATAAAGATCTGGCGCTGCCCATCGGTTACAAGCAGACGATTTCTCCCCCTTATATTGTCGCCTACATGACCGAGACCATTGATCCGCAGCCTGACGACAAAGTACTCGAAATCGGGACCGGCAGCGGATTTCAGGCCGCCGTCCTCTCCGGACTGGTCAAAGATGTCTACACCATTGAAATCGTCGAAGGTCTGGGTAAGAAAGCGGCAGTCCGCCTGAAGAAACTGGGTTACGATAACGTCCACACCCGGATTGGCGACGGGTACCTCGGCTGGCCGGAAGAAGCGCCGTTCGACAAAATTATCGTGACCTGCTCTCCGGAAAAAGTCCCGCAGCCGCTGATCGATCAACTCAAAGAAGGGGGCACACTGCTGATCCCCCTGGGGGAACGCTATCAGCAGGTGTTCCACCTGTTTCAGAAAGAAAACGGCCAACTCAAACACAAACGCCTGATCCCGACGCTGTTCGTGCCCATGACGGGCCGCTCAGAGGATAATCGGGAAGTCAAACCGGACCCCCTGCATCCGGAAATCGTCAATGGCACCTTTGAAGTCGATGCCAACCAGGATCAGAAAGTCGATAACTGGCACTATCAGCGCCGGGTCGAACGCATCACGAAAGAGGCGCCGGAAGGGAATGCCTATCTGCAGTTTGAAAGTGACGTCCGCGATCAACTCTCACAGATTCTGCAGGGCATGGCTATTGACGGATCCAAAGTCAAAAGCCTGGATATAAGCCTGCAGGTCAGCTATCTGAATACGGCGCAGGGGACCAAGGCCTATCAGAAGCCCGGCCTGATCATTCATTTTTATGATAAGATCCGCCGCAATATCGGGCAGGCCTATCTCGGACCCTGGATGGGCAGTCGGGAATGGCATCAGGTCAAGAAGACGATCAACGTCCCCCCCCAGTCGCGCGAAGCCGTCATCCAACTGGGGCTGAACGGGGGCACGGGAATTCTCAAAGTCGATGATCTGAAGATCGACCAGATTGACTGACGTCCGCTCCGCTTCTGTTGAGCTCGGCTACTGACGGGCCCATCAGACAAGTTACGCTTCTGCCAGGTTGTTCCGTTAAAAAACGTTTCCACACCTTGGAAAATATCCTGCGCGATTTAGAATGGAAGTAGACTGCTTTCCAAAGTGAAAGCAGTCTCGCCAAAAGAATTCATTCACTAATTCAATCTCGAGTATGACGCAGCGGTCTCTGATGCTGCCATGGAAAAATGAGGGAGCCGCGCCTTACTCTCAGCACATACGGGAAAACCAGATGCCTTTAAATCATTTTCAGCTCGTCCAGGAAGCAGCAGGTGCCCATTTTCCCGATAAGGACCATGAATATCCTTATCCCAGTCATTACGGCGATCCCCGGCAGGAATACCAGGCCGCCCATCAGTCAGCGGTGCTCTTTGATGTGAGTGACCGGGAACAGATCGAAGTGACGGGTGCGGACCGTCACAAGTTTCTGCATAACTTCTGTACCAACGATATTAACAGTCTGGCGGTCGACCGGGGCTGTGAAGCGTTCGTAACCAACGTACAGAGCAGGATTCTCGGGCACGTCAATGTTTTCAACCAGGGAGAGTCGCTCTGGCTGGATACCGATCCCAAACAGAGTGCCCCGATCTATAAGCACCTGGACCGTTACATTATTCTGGAAGCGGTCGAGCTGGCTGTCCGCTCGCCGGAATTTGGCTGTCTGTATCTGAGCGGACCCCAGGCCGGGGACATCATCAGTAAAGCGGGCCTCGAAACACTCGAAGTGAACCAGCAGCAGCGCGTCAGCGACAGTGAAGCCCAGCTCACCGTCCGCCGCGTCGACTGGTTTGGCCAGCCAGGCTATCTCTGTTGTCTGCTCCATGAAAAAATTGTCGATACCTGGCAGCAGCTGATCGACGCCGGTGCCACTCCCGCCGGTCAGGAAGTGTTAGAGGCACTGCGAATCGAAGCCTGCTATCCGCTGTGTGGCGTGGATCTCACCGATGATAACCTGGCACAGGAAGCGGGACGGGACAGCCAGACCATCTCGTTCAAGAAAGGCTGCTACCTGGGACAGGAACCGATCGCCCGCATCGACGCGCTGGGACATGTGAATCAGCAACTGCGAATCATCGCCCTCGACCATGACTGGGTTCCCCACACCGGCTCCAAGGTCATGTCGGCTGTAAAGGATGAGATGAAGGAGGTGGGCAAAATCACGTCCGCGGCCCGATCTTACGGCAAACATCCGATCGTCGCGCTGGCGGTCGTGCGACGGGAGGCCAATGCGCCCGGGACGACTGTGGAAGTGGTCTCTGATAACCATGCCGGTGATGGTACGGTGTTGCAGTCCCTCGAATAGCCTGCGATTCTCACTGATTGCCCTGCCCCGAGTACGGTAAATTCACCGGCAGCCGTTATAATGAGTCTAAAAACGGTGAATCCATCCATGTCCCGCGAGACGCTGCAGCTTCGATTACTTAAAACCAACCTGGGAATTTTTGCGCTGACCCTGTTGGGAACCACTTGGCAGCTCTGGATACCACAGACTCGCTTTCCTCAGATTCCCCTGTTCGAGTGGGTCTCTGCCCTGCCCGCCGGTATCGACTGGCTTACCTTTGGGATCATGCTGGCCACCGCAGGTGGTCTGCTGCTGTTCTCTCTCGTTCCGATCCTTCTGAAACGATCAGAACAGGAACCTGCCGCGGGCTGGCAGCGCAGTTGTGGTCTGTTGTTTCTCTCCGCTTATACGGTTTCTGTGCTCTTCGATCAGCATCGGCTGCAGCCCTGGACCTATCAGTTTGCCCTCGGCCTGCTGGTGCTGACCTGCCTCAAACCGCCGCGGGCAATCCGGCTGATGCGGTTGTTTGTCATCAGCATCTATCTCTATTCAGCCTTCTCCAAATGCGACGCCAGTTTTGTGCAGACTCTGGGTCGTCAGCTGGCCGAAGGTCTCTTTTCCGCGGTGGGGATCTCGACCGCTTTCTGGTCGCCGAAGACCCTGGGCTGGATTGCAGCGACTTTCCCCGTAGGAGAACTGCTCGTGGCAGCGGGGCTCTTTTTCCGCCGTACGCGTAAGCCGGCACTCGTGGCAGCGATCGGCATGCATGTCTGTCTGATGCTGGCCATCGGTCCCTGGGGGCTGAACCATTATCGAGGTGTGCTGATCTGGAACATCTATTTCATTATTCAGGACCTGTTGCTGTTTACGGCAAACCAAACATTGGATTGCCCACGGACGGCGAAAACGGAAGCGCAGATCAGTGAAGAGAGCCTCTCTCCGGGTCGCGCGACCGTTCTCGAACGGGTCCCCCTGCTGCTGGTCTGGCTGGCGATCCTGGCCCCGCTACTGGAACCGACCGGCTATTTCGACCACTGGCCGGCCTGGGGATTGTACGCCAGTCGTCACGATCGCGTGGTCCTGCTGGTGAATGAACAGGCCCGCGCACAGCTGCCCGCCTCGCTGCAGCCTTTCGTCGATCCGCCACAACCCTTGAGCCCCTGGTGCCGGGTCCGCGTGGAACGCTGGTCGCTGGCAGAGCTGGGCGCCCCCCTCTATCCGCAGGCGCGCTTCCAGCTGGGAGTCGCCATCGGCGTGGGCCGGTTACTGCAGCAGCTTCCTGAAACAGAGGCGTCACCCCGCATCAAACTTCTGTTTGAAGGAGCAGCCAACCGCTGGACGGGAAAACGTAACGTCAGTGAATACACAGGCTTAAAAGAGATCGAAGCCTTGAGCGATCGCTTCTGGCTGAATACCGTTCCCCGCCCCCTGACACTCTCAGACTGAGAGAACCTTTTGCAAGAAACAGGGTCTATCCTGAGTGCCTCGGTTGCAATTCGGGCAAATTCAAAATACAACGGCGTTTCTTAATTGCAGAATCCGGCTTTCCTGAAGCTGACCACCAGATTTACTTGGACCATTTGAACATTTGAGGCGTAAACATGGCTTTGATTAACGATAACTACCTGAAACTCAAAGCAGGTTACCTGTTTCCGGAAATTGGACGTCGCGTCGGTAAATTCTGCGAAGAGAACCCGGAAGCAGCCGTGATCAAACTGGGGATCGGCGATGTCACCGAGCCCCTCCCCGCCGCCATCCGCGAAGCCATGCACAAAGCCGTCGATGAAATGGGCGATCCCACCACCTTCCACGGCTATGGCCCGGAACAGGGATATGGATTCCTGCGGGAAGCGATTGCTCAGAATGATTTTCAGTCGCGCGGCATCGACATTTCTGCAGATGAAATTTTCGTCTCCGACGGATCCAAGTGCGATACGGGTAACATCCTCGACATCTTCGGTGCCGACAATAAGGTCGCAGTCACTGACCCCGTTTATCCGGTCTATGTCGATACCAATGTAATGACCGGCCGGACCGGCGCTGCAGATGACAGCGGCCGTTACGCGGGACTGACTTACCTGCCCGTTACAGCAGAAAACAATTTCGTCGCGGAACTGCCCGAGTCTCCCGTCGACCTGATCTACCTCTGCTATCCCAATAATCCGACCGGCACGGTCGCCACCCGCGAGACGCTCCAGAAGTGGGTCGATTACGCAAAAGCCAACGGCTCGATCATTCTGTTCGATGCCGCCTACGAAGCTTTTATCACCGATCCGGAAATTCCGCACTCGATTTTTGAAATCGAAGGTGCGAAAGAAGTCGCCATCGAATTTCGCAGCTTCAGTAAAAACGCCGGCTTCACTGGAACCCGTTGTGCCTTCACCGTCGTCCCCAAAGCACTCAAAGGGAAAACATCGACGGGCGAATCCGCTGACATCCATCCGCTCTGGAACCGCCGTCACTGTACCAAGTTCAACGGAGTCTCCTACATTATTCAGCGCGGGGCCGAAGCCGCCTATTCGGAGGCGGGCAAAGAGCAGATCAAAGGGCTGATTGCATTCTATCTCGAAAATGCACGTTTGTTACGTGAAGGACTCGAGTCGGTCGGCATCTCCGTATACGGCGGTGTCAACGCCCCTTACGTCTGGCTCAAGACTCCCGGCGATTCGACCAGCTGGGACTTCTTCGATGAATTGCTCCAGAAAGCCCACCTCGTCGGAACGCCGGGCAGCGGCTTTGGTGCCGCCGGCGAAGGCTACTTCCGGTTAAGTGCTTTCAACAGCAGAGATAACATCAACGAAGCCGTCACCCGCTTTCAGAAAGTAGTCAGCTAAGCGGTCGCGCTGCTTCAGGCGGAGATTTCAGGAGAAACCCCTGTTTTTCAGGGTCTATGATGCTTTATTGTAGACACTTCCGGGGAGTGTCTCCTATAATTGAGACTTTGATTCCGTCAAAGTTCCTCTTTCCGAGAGGACACCATGCAATACATCACCTGCTAATTCCGGGTCGCATAAATCTGCGGCTGGAATCTCGCCGTCCCGTATGGTCACTCCTGTAAATCTCCGTTTTCACTATTCACCGAAAGGTTTTAGCTCATGTCAAAATGGCATCTCACTGCCTGTCTCTGTATTGCGTTCTTCGGATGCGCTTCTCTGGCGCAAGCACAAAATGAAAAATCACAGCTGAAAGATCAGAAACAGAAAGTCAGCTATGGGATCGGATTCAACCTGGGACAGAATCTGATGCGTGATAACCTGGATCTGGATCCTCAGATTCTGGCCAAAGGCATTATCGATGCCATGACCAAGCAGAAACCGCAGATGACCGAAGACGAGATTCGGGCCACCCTGCTCGCGTTCCAGGAGCAGCTCCGCAAAGATGCACAGACCAAAATGGAAAAAGCAGCGCAGGCAAACGTCGCCAAAGGTAAAAAATTCCTGGCTGACAATGCCAAGAAGGAAGGCGTGAAAACCACCAAAAGTGGTCTGCAATACAAGGTCATCAAATCCGGCAAGGGGAAAACTCCGAAGCTGACCGATGAGGTTACGACTCACTACCGGGGAACCCTGATCGACGGCACTGAGTTTGACAGCTCTTACAAACGGAAGCAGCCCGCGACGTTTCCCGTCAACCGGGTGATCGGCGGCTGGACCGAAGCCCTGCAGCTGATGAAGGAAGGCGACAAATGGCAGCTCTTCATCCCCAGTGACCTGGCCTATGGTGAGCGGGGATCAGGACCCGATATCGGACCCAACGAAGTCCTCATCTTCGATATCGAACTGCTGAAAGTGAACTGAGCCACCTCAGCTGCACTGACAGATCAAATCGATTCTCAAACCGACGTCTTTCCAGGGCGTCGGTTTTTTTTGCGCTTCGTGCAATGAAATGCTTTGGGTTGCAGGGATTATGCGGGCCTTAGGGGTTTGCGCCGGTCCAATTCCCCCGAACTATGGATTTTTATACACATCAAATTTCACGGATGTTGATTTTTGTGAGCTAGAGTTCACGGAGACTGAACCCAAGTGTCTCATTCGACCGCCAATCTACGCCAATCCAAAACAGGGCCAAAACAGATATGAACTCGCAACAGAATCAGCTCGTTCAGGAGCCACAATCGTCTCAATCTCAGCCAACCTGTTCCGAATGTGGTACGCATGAACCATGGGGACTCTCTTCCTGGTGTCCGAAATGCGGTTACTATCCCGCTCTGGGCAAATGTGTCGGGCAACCGGAACCGCAAGCAGATGAAGAAGAGAAACCGCAGCCACAAACCATCTGGGAATTGATTCCGGAATGGGGCTGGATCCTGGGACTGGGTGTGATCGGATCGATTGGTTTAAGTATTGCAGGACGGTTTCTGACCCAGAATCCGGCCGAACTCTGTTTGTGGACACTGACCCAGGCGACTGCTGGATTTCTGATGCTGGTCATCGGTCAGTTTATTGCCTATCTGTATGCGGTTTCCAAATCGGTCGAATTCGGTATCTTAAGTATCATCCTGAATCCATTCAAAATCTGGCGGCCGACCATTGCCCGTTTTCCCGAAGGTGCCTGGAAACTGGATATGACTGTCTGGGGACTGACACTAACCGTGGGGGCCTTCGCGATTGTCGGCGGCTTTGAATTCAATTCTCTGTTCGACGACTGGGGTGTCCGTAAAACGGCCAACGTCAACCTGGTTTCCTCCATTGTCGATCAGGCCAAACAGCACGAAGGTGACGGCGCCGAGGACCTCGAAGGCGCCCTCAACGACTTCGCCGGCGGAACCGAAGAAGAGATGAAAGAAAAACTGC
This sequence comes from Gimesia panareensis, assembly GCF_007748155.1. Classification (GTDB taxonomy): domain Bacteria; phylum Planctomycetota; class Planctomycetia; order Planctomycetales; family Planctomycetaceae; genus Gimesia; species Gimesia panareensis. Next base: position 7,798,544 of record NZ_CP037421.1, on the reverse strand, counting down.
CTGAAGAAGAAGGAGTCACTGGCAAACTGCCCGAGTTCGACTGTCTGGTAGTCGGTTACACGACCCTGCCCGACGGACGGATTAATTCGGTCCTGCTGGCCTCCTCGTTCAACAAACGCCTGGTCTACGCAGGGAAGCTCAATGCCACTGACATTCCGGCAGAAGTCCTGGAAGAATGGCAGCAGCGACTGCCCGGACTGGAACAGTTTGCTCCGTTCGTCAAAGTTAATGCCGACGGGGCCACCACCTGGATCAAACCGCAGATCACCGTGAATGTGGCTTCCAAAGGCTGGGCCGAGACCAATCAGCAGCTGGTCAAACCAAAATTTGTTTCACTGCTGCAGGAGATCAGCGTCAACCAGTAAACTGGTCGTCTTCAATTAAGAAAAAAGCTGTGAACCCCGCTGCTCCGGTAGCGGGGTTCTTTTTTTCCGACTTCCGTGGCAGGCCTGTTTTCCCCCTCGGGGAATGCTAGAATAAGGACGCATCCTTATATCATTCAGCACACGGGCAATCAGCAACCATGAAACCGGAATTGGAACGTTACAGTCGGCAGGTCCTCTTTTCTGAACTGGGCGAGGCAGGCCAGACCCGCCTGATGCAGGGCCGCGTGTTACTGTGTGGCTGCGGGGCACTGGGCACCGTGCTTGCGGAGACCCTGGTCCGTGCGGGAGTGGGGCAGATCAAAATCGTGGACCGCGATTTCGTTGAGATCAGCAATCTGCAGCGCCAGGTCCTGTTTGACGAAACTGACGTCGCCGCCAGACTGCCCAAGGCAATCGCTGCTGCCGAAAAGCTGAAGAAGATCAACAGCACGGTCCACATCGAACCGATCGTTGCCGACATCGATCACACCAACATCCTTTCGCTGGCGGAAGATGTCGATCTGATCCTGGACGGGACCGACAATTTCGAGGTCCGTTACCTGATCAACGATGTCTCACTGGAGCTTGGCATTCCCTGGATCTACTGCGGCTGCATCGGCAGTACCGGTCAGACGATGACCGTCCTGCCCGGCAAGACCGCCTGCCTGCGCTGTCTGATCGATACCGCCCCTGAACCGGGCAGCACCGAAACCTGCGATACCGCGGGGATTCTGGGACCCACGGTCAACGTCATCGCCTCACTGGAAGCCGTCGATGCCATCAAGCTGCTCGCCGGAAAAGAGGATCTGATCAGACCGGTCCTCACCGTGGTCGACATCTGGGAGGGCTCATATCGACAGATGAGCGTGGCGGACCTCAGAGAAAAATCAGGTTGTAAAGCCTGTCACCAGGGAGAACGCATCTGGCTCAAAGGGGAACAGGGCTCCCGGACCACGCGGCTCTGCGGCCGCAACGCGGTACAGGTCGCCCCCGCCGACAAAGGAAAGATCGCCTTCGAAGACCTGGCGGAAAAGCTGAAGCATTCGGGCGAAGTCGACTTCAATCCCTACCTGCTCCGGCTGAATCTGAAAAATCCCGATTACGAAATCAGTCTCTTCCGCGACGGCCGCGCGATCATCAAAGGGACCGACGATCCCGCGGTCGCGAAAACCGTCTACGCCCGCTATATCGGCAGTTGAGCGCCAGGTAGCGTTTATTGAATCGTGTTCTGTGTGATCATGAAGTCGACAGCGTTAGCTCTGTCAGTATTCACCGTGGCCGAGGGTATGCTGTGACTCTTGTTTTCAGGACTTCAACAGCAGAAAAGCAAAATTAGCCGCAGGGCGTTAGCCCCGGTTGAAACGACTTTGGTAAATACCATCCGAATTAAGAAACACGACCTGGCCGGTCGGTCTTATTGCTTGTTCGCTCGCAGAGCTGATTCAATTTCCGCCTGGTGCGCGAGGAATGACTGTACCATCTCTTTACGAAATCTCAGTCTCAGCTCATTTGTGATGAGCGAAGAGTGAGTTTTGCCTGGATGGATTTCAACAACCGTGCCGCCTGCGATGTTCCCATTCAGGCGATCCAGTGTCTGTTTGAGTAACACCGTAGCACCATCGAGGTAAAACGTATCCTCATCGCCCATGAAAATATGGATTTTGCCACCCAGTTGCGGCGCCAGTTTTTCCCAGTTCTCTTCCAGAATCAAACGTATGTCGTATGCTTTCCAGGCTTCCGCCACCTGGGGATCCACTGCGCCAGTTTCCCGGTTGTACAAGTTGAGTGGCTTTCCATCGGCGCCCCGCGGAGAGAACACCGCTTCGAAGCTCCGCAGTTGACCGCCGTGACCGAGCACATGTTCCATCTTTGCAAAAGGTTCGAACCACAGGATCGGCTTCCCGTCTCGGCGGGCAATTGGCCTTCGTTGACCATGGGCATCGCGGTAGACATTGCTGCCCGGTTCATAAATATTGATCAGTTGGAAATCGCGAAAGTCGACCGGGTCGGGAGCGGTACTCCAGGTTCCGCCGAACTGATCGGGATAGGTGATCTGCAACCAGAGCGATGACCAGCCCCCCGAAGAATGTCCGGTGAGAAAGCGTGCCCGCGGGTGCGGAATTGCCCGGAATGCCTTTTCCAGCGCGGGAATGAACTCGGTTGTGAAGGCTTCTCCGACGGGACCATTGGTGGCAGAGTCGGCGAACACGTGATGGCCCCACTGGCATTGGGGGTTCAGTAGTACGCGCAGAAATTCGACTCCCTCTTCATTCTGTTCAGCGATCGGCTGATTCCGGATGCCCCGCAGATGATCGCCGCCAAAACCGGGGATCGAAAAGATCACGGGATATTTCCGCCCCGGCTGGTCGTAGTAGCTTTGTGGTAACAGCACTGACGCTTCCAGGAACGTATCCTGCCCGTGAAATTTCGAAAGCAGTTCGGAACGCACCCGGAACAGTTTGCTCCAGCGGGTTTCAGGAAACGGTTTCGCGGGTACGAGGGATTCAATCGTCAACAGCGGCGGTTTTGACGGGATCACTGCAGGTACACTGATCACTTGGCTGAAACCGTTACCCGGTCCGGTGCCGATTTTTGGTTCCCGTACATTGAAGCGGGCAACCGCCTGGACTTTATAGCCATTCAGGTCCATTTCAGAGTATGGTTTCGGATAAGCCAGCAGCCCCGGGGTTTCTGCGGAAAATGCGAGGACCTCGCCCGGCTTCCAGTCGGTGACATCCCGCGCCACAAAAGACTCCGGATGAAACCACGAAGGCCCCAGTCGAGGATCGCGGTCGGAACGGCTGAAGAACAGATACACGCGCCCCGTGAAAGGCTGCGAATGTACGGCCTTAGTATAACGGACTTCAAACCGCTGTTGCGCCGCGAAAATCCCCGCGGTCTGAAACAGGGAGACGAGGACGGAAAACGCCAGCAGCAGAGATCGATATTGGGGAATCATAGTGAATCTGACCTGAACCTGTTTCAAAGTGGACCGCGCGCGAATAAAATCTGCGTACATCATAACCGGCTGAATCCAGTTGAAAAGCCGCTTTTCCGCCGCTCTCCCGAAAGATGAGAACCTAATGAGTGAACAAGCTTCCCGCCTGGAAGAACTGTTAGCCCGGTTGACGCAGATCGAATCGGTGCTCATGCACCTGCAGCATGATGTCGAGCAGTTGAATACGGCGATTCTGCATCAGAATGATGTTCTGGACTCAGTAAGCAAATCGATGAAGCTGCTCGATACCCGCATCGGGGAGCTCGAAGGAGACGACGAAGGCCACGATCCCTACCAGGAAAAACCGCCCCACTATTGATCCGGTGGTGGCTCTCTCACTGTCTGGAGGGACGCTCATTCCTGCAGACGACTTGCAAAACAGCATCGAATGCGGCATGCTGAAAGTGCTCGGTTCAGCAGCGTGTTTCTGTTTTCCTACCGGAAGGTTCTGCTCATGTATCGCTTCAGTCTCTCTTGCGTCGTTCGTTGTCTGATCGTACTGGTCTGTCTGGTGAGTGCCAGATTCCTGTCAGCGGCAGAACAGAAACGCCCCAACGTCGTGATCATCATGACCGACAACCACGGGGAATGGACGCTGGGCTGTTACGGCAACAAAGACATTAAAACGCCGCACATCGATCAACTGGCCAAAGAAGGCACCCTGTTCACCCGCGCCTTCGCCAACAATGCGGTCTGCTCTCCCACCCGTGCCACCTTTCTGACGGGACTGATGCCCTGTCAGCATGGGGTGCACTGTTATCTCAGACCCCGCATCCAGACCGGACCCGATTCCTACAATACGCTCGAAGAATTCAAGACCATTCCGCAGATCCTGCACGATGCCGGCTACGTCTGCGGCCTGTCAGGCAAGTGGCACCTGGGCGACAACCTCTATCCACAGGAAGGCTTCTCCTACTGGATCACCAAGCCGCACGGCGGCAGTGCCGGGTTTTATAATCAGAAGGTCATCGAACACGAAAAGATCCGCGAGGAACCGACCTACCTCACCGACCTCTGGACACAGCACGGCATCAAATTCATCAAACAGAATCAGGACAAACCGTTCTTCCTGTTCCTGGCGTATAACGGTCCTTATGGCCTGGGCTCCGCGATGAAAGAACCGATCAAAAACCGGTTCAAAGACGAATATGAAAAGATGACCTTCCCCTCCTTCCCACGGGAAAAAGCTCAGCCCTGGAACTTCAACTATGGGGACTGGATCGGCGACCTGGGTATCATCCGCAAATATGCAGCGGAGGTCTCCGGCGTGGATGACGGCGTCGGTCAGATCATGCAGACCTTGAAAGACCTCGGCCTCCGCGAGAACACACTGGTGATTTTCACAGCCGACCAGGGGCTTTCCGGCGGACACAGCGGCTACTGGGGCATGGGCGATCACACGCGCCCGTTAACCGCCTTTGACTGGACGATGACGATCCCGCTGATCTTCTCCCAACCAGGTCAGATTGTCGAAGGCGCCCGACAGAAGATGATGGTCGCCAATTACGATGTGTATCCCACCCTGCTCAACTACCTCGGCCTGCAGGACAAAATTCCCGCTAAACCTGCCCGCCCGGGACGCAGCTTTGCTCCCGTACTGAAAGGGAAGCAGATTCCCTGGAAAGAGGAAGTCTTCTATGAATTTGAGAATGTTCGTGCGGTGCGAACCCCGGACTGGAAATACATCGAACGCTACCACGAAAAACCCAACGAACTCTATCACCTGACCCGGGACCCTGAGGAACACAACAACCTGATCGATCATCGCGAATATGCTCAGAAAAAAGACGAGCTGAAACAGCAGCTCGATCAGTTTTTTACCAAATATGCCGATCCCAAGTGGGATATCTGGCATGGCGGCCAATCGAAGTCCGTCCTGATGACCCAGAAACTCTTCCCCAAAACCTATCTCTACCTGCCGAAATCTCAAAAGAAGTGATAATTAGTCCAGAACCTCAGGTTTTGAGACAAAAAACTTCTGGCAACTGCCCGGCACAGAGTGTATAAACTGTGTAATTGATCTAAATTAACATAGTTATCCAGGTTGTGCCATTTGTCTGGTGATTCTTTTATGCAACATGGTCTTTCACGACATATTCTAACTATGTCGGAAAGATAGGGTGACTGGGTAAACATTGCCGCAGCTCCTAGTGAACTAGTCTAATTGTTGCATATCACCTGATGAGGCACAGGCTCAACTTTCCGATACGTATTTAAACGACCCGTTTTGAAAGTTTGAGCACAACCAGGAGGTACGTGCGATGTCGGTGACCCACTATTCCGCCAAAGAGATTGAAGATCTCGAAACAAAATCGACAACTCCCCGCTTTTTACATTCACTCTTCGGATCCATCGCGATTATAGCGCTGGCATTCCAATGGCCTTCCACTGACTGGTACTTCCTGGTCGGTTGGACGATGATTGCTGCCTATAGCATGTTCTGCTGGTCGAGCTGTTTCCATGAAACGTCTCACCAGGGAATCTGTGGTAAGCCCTGGGTCAGCATCTGGCTGGGGCGCGCCATCGGCACCGGACTGTTCGTCTCTTATACCGCATACCGGGAAGCCCACATCCGTCATCATGCTTACCTGAACAAGCCCGGCGACTGGGAATTGTGGCCTTACTCCGATCCGACCACGTCACTCACGTTCCGTCGTATTTTCTGCTGGCTGGAATTTCCGTTTGGCTTTTTCACTTCGCCTTTCGTTTACAGCCGGCTCTGCTTCAGTAAAAAGACACCGGTCAAAAACCCCAAGGTCATTAAAACCATGCGGCTCGAATATGCCGCGATGGCTGTCTTCTGGGTCGCACTGCTGGGAACCATCGCCTGGTTTTCGCTCTGGCGTCCTTTCATTGTGGCCTGGGTGATTCCGCACTGGATCGCCAGTGTCATTCAGACCTTCCGTAAATTCACCGAACACCTGGGTATGCAAAGCTACGATCCGCTGCTCGGTACCCGGACTGTGATCGGCAACGGTCTGATTACCCGGATCTGCACTTACATCAACTTTGACATCTTCGTGCACGGTCCCCACCATCGGCATCCCAAGATTGCTCATAACAAGCTGGTGGAAAAGATGGACAACTATCAGCAGGACAACCCTGAAACGAAATATCCCGTCTTTACCACCTACATGTCTGCCATTCGTCATACCATCCCTGCCCTGTGGAAACCGGGAGTCGGCATGAACGTCGGTGCTCCGGCACCCAAGAAAGAAAAATGGCTGGGCGCGGATAACTTCGTGACCGACGTTGCCCGCGAGATTCTCTCCGACCGCGACGTCGCCAAGGCACATCGCGCTTCGTAGCGAAATACTGAAAAACGAAAACGCCCCAGTGTCTGAATGACCTCTGGGGCGTTTTTTTATTGATCAAGGCAGACTGCCGTCCGCGGCTTATCTGCGGAACAGACGCCGACGGAACAGGCGACGCCGGGGGACGTAGTACCCTTCCTGCGAACAGCAGGGATCAGCGGTCTCTTCCGGAGTCAGTTCTTCGCGGACACTGAGCAGCAGCTTCTTGCTGGCTTTGATACCCGCATATTCATCGAGCTTCTTGCCTTCGTATTCGATCCCGACATAGCCGTGGTAGCCGGCATCCAGGACGATCTTCATCATCTTCAGGTAATCGGTGTGGATCTCATTGCCATCTTTGTCGAAGTCGTGCGTTTTCGCACTGACAGCTTTGGCGTACGGCATCAGCTCTTTAACGCCTTTATAGCGATCGTACTCCTCACCGGTTTTTCGATCGAGTACGAAGTTACCGAAGTCAGGCAGCGTGCCGCATTCCGGCATGTCGACCATTTTCATGACGCCCGCCAGCCAGGCGCCGTTCGACGACAGACCGCCGTGATTTTCGACCAGTACGTTAATGCCGTACTTTTTGGCGAACTCGGTGAGGCGACGCAGACCGTCGGCAGCCAGCTTCTGCTGTTCCTGATAGCTGCCGTTGCTGCGGGCATTCACGCGAATCGAATGGCAGCCCAGTGTTTTCGCTGCGGTGACCCACTTGTGGTGATTCTCAATCGCCTGGGTCCGCTTTTTAGCATCGGGATCGCCCAGGGCCCCTTCGCCGTCGATCATGATCAGTACGTTTTCCACGCCGAAATCAGCGGCCCGCTTGTTCATTTCCGCCAGGTACTTCTTATCCTTGGCTTTGTCTTTGAAAAACTGGTTCACGTACTCGACCGCATCGATGCCGAACTCTTCTTTGGTCACCTTGGCGAAATCGAGGTTGTCCAGTTTGCCCCCTTTGAGGGCCACGTGCAGCGACCATTGGGCCAGGGAGATTTTAAACAGAGGCTGGCTGAGTGTCGTATTGGCCAGCAGGGAACCGGCCCAGCCGGAGACGGCCAGCCCGGTCGAAAGGGCGGCAGTCTGTTTCAAAAAGTCACGGCGCGATGAAGATGGTGTCATAGGAGAGTCTTTCTCTGTTCGTGTAATCGTAACAACAGGATGCAGTACACATCATGCTTCAGGGAAATCAAAGCGGAACGGTCCGGCAGTGATCCTTCCACGCCAGACCGTTCCCGGATTATAAGAACTGGCCTTCCATGTGACAATCAGACTTTGGCGCGGCGCAAAAAAAGACCTCCGAATCCCGGTCGAGGTAATTCGGAGGCCTGATTCAGTTCCGTTGAAGCCGCGCCGCTCTTAGTAGCGGTAGTAGTCCGGCTTGTAGGGACCTTCCACGGGAATGCCCAGATACTCGGCCTGCGCGTCTGTCAGCTTAGACAGTTTCACACCCAGCTTGTCCAGGTGCAGACGGGCGACTTCTTCATCCAGATGCTTGGGCAGCATGTGGACGCCGAGTTCGTATTTGTCGCTTTCGTTCCAGAGTTCGATCTGACCGATCACCTGGTTGGAGAAGCTGTTGGACATCACGAACGAAGGATGGCCGGTGGCACAACCCAGGTTGACCAGACGGCCTTCAGCCAGCACGATGATGGCCTTGCCGTCGGGATAGACAAACTTGTCGACCTGCGGCTTGATTTCGATCTGTTCGATATCGCTGCGGTTCTTCAGGTAAGCAATCTGGATTTCAGAATCGAAGTGACCGATGTTACAGACGATGGCTTCGTTCTTCATCGCATCCAGGTGATCGCCCCGGATGACGTCACAGCAACCGGTAGATGTTACGAAGATATCGCCGCGGCTGGCAGCGTCTTCCATGGTGGTGACTTCATAACCTTCCATCGCTGCCTGCAGAGCGCAGATCGGATCGATTTCGGTGATCAGCACGCGGGCTCCCAAGCCTTTCATCGCGTCGGCACAACCTTTACCCACATCGCCGTAACCACAGACCACAACCACCTTGCCGGCGATCATGATGTCGGTGGCCCGTTTGATTCCGTCAGCCAGCGATTCGCGGCAGCCGTACAGGTTATCGAACTTGCTCTTGGTGACCGAGTCGTTGACGTTGATCGCAGGCACGCCCAGTTTGCCCTGCTCGAACATCTGATGCAGGCGATGCACGCCGGTGGTGGTCTCTTCGGTCAGACCTTTGATGTTCTTCAGCAGCTCGGGATACTTTTCATGGACCATCACGGTCAGGTCGCCGCCGTCGTCGAGGATCATGTTCAGACCTTCGCCATTCGGCCAGAACAGGGTCTGCTCGATACACCAGTCGAACTCTTCTTCGTTCATCCCTTTCCAGGCGAAGACGGGCACGCCGGTCGCAGCGATGGCGGCGGCAGCGTGATCCTGTGTGGAGAAGATGTTACAGCTGGACCAGCGGACTTCGGCACCCAGTGCGGTCAGGGTTTCGATCAGGACGGCGGTCTGGATGGTCATGTGCAGACAGCCGGCGATCCGGGCTCCCTTGAGCGGCTGATCTTTTCCATACTTTTCCCGCAGTGCCATCAGGCCTGGCATTTCCGTTTCTGCCAGTTCGATTTCCTTGCGACCCCAGGCAGCGAGTTTCTGGAACTCTTCTTCGCTGTAATCCTTGACTTTATACGGCAACGGGTTGGTTTCGGTCGACATTCTCAATCCTTGTTGGTTCAGTTGGAAAAGGGGAAATTTGATTCATCTTCAAGCGGAAACCGACTTGAATCATGTTATTATAGTTGCTTTACTTAAGCAGACCAATTAATAGACGATGAATCTCAGCCGGTTTCATCGATTTCGATCAGAGTCTCTATCCTGTTGAGAAGCTGGCCACCACTGGTTGAGATACCAGCTAACCCCCATCTCAGGTTCGCATCGCGGTCTGCTTTTCAAGCAGGGTCTGCCTCCCCGGCAGGCCACTGTTTCAGGAGTTGGCAAATAGACACGTAAATGGCCTTTGTGCTGACTGCAAGATAGGTAAATCGAACCAGACTGGCAATAGAAAATGCAGATTTGTTGACCGGCAAAACCCATAATTTATACACTACGCGAGCCGTAATCTCGTGATATCAAGTCATACCGAGTTCGCCTCACCCCTTGAGACAAGTAAAGATAATGCGAATCAGCGAAATCTATCGTTCGGGGACCTTTGGTCTCTCTGTGGAAATCTTCCCTCCCAAAAGCGAAAGCGGTGATGCGGAGTTATTTCGTACACTGGAAGATCTGATTCGCTACCAACCTGCTTTTGTCTCCTGTACTTACGGCGCGGGAGGATCCACCAGTAAACGGACGATCGAACTCTGTGACATCATCCAGAAGCAGCTGCAGACCACCGCGACCGCTCACTTCACCTGTGTCGGTTCCACCCGCGAGCAACTGCTCGCCTGGTTACAGGAAGCCGCCGACGTTGGCATCACCAATATCATGGCCCTCCGCGGCGATCCGCCTAAGGGGGCAGAAACCTTTGTTCCCGCGGACGGCGGTCTGAAATATGCCAGCGAACTGGTCACGCTCATCCGCGAGAATTTCCCCGACATGGGGATCGGTGTGGCCGGCTACCCGGAAGTGCATCCCGAGGCCCTCACTCCCCAGGCTGACCTGGAGAACCTCAAACGCAAGATCGATGCGGGCGGCGATGCGGTCTACACCCAGCTCTTTTTCAATAACGAACACTTCTATCGTTTCCGGGAACGCTGTGGCCAGGCAGGCATCGATTGCCCGATCATTCCCGGCATCATGCCCATTACCGAGTTTCGACGGATCCAGCGGATCATGTCGATGTGCAGTTCTGAATTCCCCGCGGATCTGGTGAACCGGCTGGAAGCGGCTCAGGATGACCTGGACGACCAGTTTGAAATCGGTGTGGAATATGCCATCAACCAGTGCCAGGAACTGATCGATTCCGGGGTCCCGGGCATGCACTTCTATGTGTTGAACCGTTCGCAGGCCTGCAAACGGATCTTCGATGCCCTGGGCTGGCATGAGGACCAGGCCTGACCGCAGTGTGACCTCTTCCCGACTTAACAGACTCAGCAGAAAGAAAGCACAACATGAACCAGCCGCTCAATTTTAAACAGGAACTGACATGTGTGTTCGGACAGCCGGTCGCGGAGAATCCCACACAGTGCATGATGGAAGCTGCCTACAATGCCTGCGGTCTGGAATGGCGTTACCTGACAATTGAAGTCGCCCCCGAGAACCTGGCACAGGCGGTCGGCGGACTGCGGGCCATGGGCTTCCGCGGTGCGAACCTGACCATCCCGCATAAAGTCGAAGTCATCCAGTACCTCGACGGCATCAGCGATGCCGCCGCCATGATGGGAGCCGTGAACTGCATCGTCTGCAAAGACGATCAGCTCCTCGGAGAAAACACGGACGGCAAAGGTTTCGTACAGTCATTAAAAGAGGTGACGGACCCGGCCGGTAAAAAAATCGTGATGTTCGGTGCCGGCGGTGCGGCCCGCGCGATCGGCGTGGAAACCGCCCTCGCAGGTGCTGCCGAAATCACGATCGTCAATCGCAGCACCGAACGCGGCGAGGCCCTCGCGCAGCTGCTTAGGGAAAAGACCAGCGTTCCCACCACGTTCACGAAATGGGACGGCGACTATACTCTCGCGGACGATGTGGACGTCGTCATCAACGCCACCTCGATCGGCCTCTACCCCGATGTGGACGCCGTCTTCCCGCTCGACTTCGCTTCCCTCAAGTCGAACATGATCGTCTCGGACGTGATCCCCAATCCCCCCGAGACCCACCTGCTCCGCGAAGCCGCCAAAGCAGGCTGCACCACACTCGACGGTCTGGGCATGCTCGTCAACCAGGGCGTGATCGGCTTCCAGCTCTGGACCGGCGTAGACCCAGATCCTAAAGTCATGCGGGCCGCCCTCGAAGAAGTCTTCGGCGTTGAGTAATTGGCGTTGAAAAAACGCACAATGGGTTTAACCGAAACGAATCTCCAAAAACCCCGGGTGAGCCCGAATGCAATTCGGGCCGAGCGCAGCGAGCAGGAAGTCACAGCTGACGCGCTCAAATCAGAGTTGCGCTTCCTACCTGCTCCCGATAGCATGAGGCAAATCCGATCAACAGACAACGTTCACACCGCAACCTCCTGTTGTCTCAGCCAACACCGAATTGCATTCGGTGCCACCCACAGAGATTACTTCCGTACTCAACTCTTTCGTGTGTTTCGTGGTATATAAAAACGGGTATACCCGAATGTAATTTGCGGCTACTCGCTGTTCATTTCATAGTGTAACATAACGCTGATACGTTTCGGATTGTGTGCAGGCACGATTACAGCTCAGGCGGGAATCAGAAAAAGGAGGTATCGAATGTGGGGTGCCATCGCAGGTGATGTCATCGGTTCGTACTTCGAACAGGTGCCTACGAAGTCGACGCAGTTCTATCTGTTTCGCGAAGAGTCGACCTTTACCGACGATACTGTGCTCACTGTTGCGGTCGCGGACTGGCTGTTACATGACACGGACCTTGTCAGCACACTGCAGCGCTATGTCAGACGCTATCCGGATGCCGGTTACGGACACACGTTTCTGACCTGGGCTCAGTTCCGACAGCGGATGCCCTATCAGAGCTGGGGCAATGGATCTGCCATGCGTGTCAGTCCCGTCGCTTATGCAGCGGAAACGCTGGCCGACTGCCTGTATCTGGCAAAAAAGTCGGCAGAAGTAACCCACAATCATCAGCAGGGCATTTACGGTGCCCAGGCGACCGCAGCCTGTGTCTTTCTGGCACGCACCGGAAAATCAAAGTCCGAGATGCGTGACTATGTCGAAAACAAATTCCAATACGACCTGCAGAGAACGCTGGAAGAGATCCGGCCTCATTATGTGTTCGACGTTTCCTGTCAGGGTTCGGTGCCGGAGTCGATCATCGCCTTTCTGGAGTCAACCGATTTCGAATCGGCCATCCGCAACGCGATTTCCCTGGGCGGCGATGCCGATACGATGGCCTGTATCGCCGGCGCGATCGCCGAGCCCTTTTATGGCGGCGTGCCTGAAGAAATGATGAACCAGGTCTTACCCCTGCTGGATGACCGGATTCGGGAGACAGTCAATGAGTTCCATAACAGGTTTATAGGCTGAGTCAAAAGGTGCAGCAGAGAGTTATGAATCATTCCACCCCAAAGACGGACTCTGATCACAGTCCGGAACAGACGCTGTCCCGGCAGCAGATCATCGGACTGGCTCTGTTTGCCTTTTCTCAGGCTGCAGTGTTTGTGATATACGTACCCTATACTGCTTTGACGATTGGTTACCTCGGGAATGCAGGAGTTGCACCACCAGAGATCAGGAGCCTCTCTGGACCTGGAGTCATGGGGCTCTGGGGTGTTACCGGTGCCTCAGCCTGGCTGCTTCTGCTGATCGGGAAAGCATATTCCACTCAATCAAAGGCAACGATCGAGAATCTGGCCAACTGGTCTATTCTGATCATAGTCCTCTCTACTCTGAGCTTTTTGTCATCTTTGTATGCAGCGATCCGCTATGATATCAGTATGGTCTTGATGGCAGGGATCATACTGGTCATCGGGTTGTATCAGGCACTGATTCTCTGGCTGCTGACTTAGGGTTTCACGTCCAAGGCGCTTGACTGAAGTCGTTTCATCCTGCAAATAAAACGGACTCACAGATGGAACTGGTACTTTTTCAAAACAGTGATGCAGCCGAGATCGCAGCCTGGCCGCTGACTGCGGAAGAATGCGCCGCCTGGGCCGGTCAACGGGCGCGCTTTCCATTGGATCCAGATCAGTTTCGAATCTGGCACGCCGACATGCAGGTTCACCCTTTTACCGGCCTCGAAGCAGATCAACTGGTCGCTTATGGCGAGCTCTGGGTCGACGTCACCGAGCAGGAAATCGAACTGGCCCGGATCCTGGTGAAGCCGGACTGTCGCGGTAAGGGACTGGGGCAGGCGTTTGTGGCTGCTTTAATCAAAGTGGCTTCCGTTTACGGGATCGACGATCTGTTCCTGCGCGTGCTGCCCAGAAATACTGCAGCAATCTATTGTTATGAAAAGTGCGGGTTCATTCGTCTGGATCGCGCGACCCAGAACGCGTTCAACCAGGGACAGCCGATAGAATACGTCTGGATGAAACGGGAACCACCTGATACGATCTACTGAAAAAATGTGAGGTCTTTCGATGAAACGGTTCGATCTCTATCCCGCCTTGATTAACTGGGTGTGGCTCTGTCTGGCCTGCCTGATCGGGTTCTATGTGGAATACAAAATTTGGGTAGTCCCGTTCGGGCTGATCTGGGGGCTGATCATCCTCGGCAGTGAATGGTATCGCGTCTCCCGGATCGTGAAGCACCTCGAACCGGATGTGACGCTGGACCAGATTAAACAATATTATTCCGGAGACGATGCCCGTAGATCGATTCCCTGGCGAGACCAGGCTCGGGGAATTAATACAGAATTAGGCACAAATCAGCAGCCGGAAGGTGTCTGATCTTGTGTGAGGAGGGACAGGTCCTTCCCGACGCTAATGTCTAGTGCCCTGGTCAGAAACATGAATGTTGAAATTGTAACCGGAAATATCTTAGATCAACCCACAGAAGTGATTGTCAACAGCTGGAATCGAAACGTGATTCCCTGGTGGCTGTTATTACCTCAGGGCGTTTCCGGCGCCATCAAGAAACAGGGCGGCACTGTGCCGTTTAAAGAAGTTGCAAAACAGGGAACGATCCCTCTGGGCGAAGCCCGGCTGACATCGGCCGGACGATTGCCTTATCGAGGCATCATCCATGTTGCCGGTATCAACCTGCTCTGGTTTGCGACGGAGTATTCGGTCAAGCAGTCTGTGATCAACGCCATGAAAATCGTAGACGAGAACCGGTTTCAAAGCGTGGCATTCCCGCTGATCGGTTCCGGATCCGGGAACCGGGGCAAAGACTGGTCTCTGAACGTAATGCAAAACGCTTTTGAAAGGATAGACAGTCCGGCGCGGGTCGTGATTGTGAAGTATGGAAAAAACCAGAAATCCGTATCGGCTGAAGGAATTTGATGCGGAATCAGAAAGGAGTCTCTGATGTTAATTCGAATCGCCTGTCTCATGTCGCTGTTTCTGACCGGTTTCGCTGTCGCGGATACGTGTGACCCCGTGCCTGCAGCGGGCCCCCGGTTTGTCTCCGTCAAACTTTGTCAGCAGGAGCCGGCCAAAGTGCTCGCCGAATGCACGGTGCAGACGACCGCGGCGGGAAAATTCGACTCTCGTTCCGGGGGGACGCTGCCGGTAGTACAGGGAGCGCCTGCGTTGTCAGTGGGCGTCCGGGCGGCAGGGACAATCACACCCGCTGACAGACAGCAGTTTCATGTGGCATTGCAGCTGCAGGTCGGAAACCGTGTGTCTTCCGGGAGTGCGAAGACACAGGTGGTGCGAACCGAAACGGTGGAAATCCGGTCTCTACTGCAGACAGGAAAAACAAAGCGGTTCCCCTGCGGTGCTGGTCAGCTGCTGGAACTGCGATTGGAGTGACCAGTATTCACTGAGACGAACCATCATGCCGGGACCACAGCTGGATCTCTATCTGGGATTTCTAGATAACGCGACAGAGTTATTCAACTTTTTGAGCGAACAGGTGGAGTGGGACGAGCGGATGAAAGCCCGGAAAACGGCCAGCTTTGGCGTGGCTTACAATTATTCGAACATGACCTATCCCCAGGCTGAGATGCTGCCCGCATTGATACCTGTCTGTGAGCGCATCGCGCGTCAGGTCGGCTTTCTGCCGAATAATTGCCTGCTGAATTATTACCCCGACGGACAGTCCACGATGGGCTATCACTCTGATTCCACCGCGGAAATGCAGGCAGGGACTGGTGTCGTAATTCTTTCGCTGGGTTCCACCAGATTCATTTCGTTCCGCAATAAGCAGGATCCGGAATTAAAGTTTTCGTATGCGTTAAATCACGGCGATCTGCTGTATATGAAAAGAGAAATTCAGGATGAATGGCAGCATGCTATTCCCAAAGATCCAGCAGCGGGCGCGCGGATCAGCCTGACCTTTCGGTCGATTACAGGCTGAAGAGAAAACCATCTCAAAAAACGTACTCCAGCCCTGAGAAATTGTTTCAGATCAATGACATTAAAACAGAACGCTCCTGCTCGGCTGGACTCTGATTCGTGTCGGTATCACTACCGACGACATGCCATTCCCTGAATCGGTGACGAATTCCCTGTTTTGTGCGGATACTGGTTGCCGTCTATGCACTCGATATGGCATGATATCTGACCAAATGTGTATCTGGCTCGCTCAAGGGAACTGAAATGAAACATCTGCTGTTAAGTCTGTTTGTCGTCGTCTGTCTGTCGGGGTCCGTTACTGCGGAACCATTTCAGGTCGGAAAAAAGCGCCTGGAAATTCCTGCTCCGGCCGGTTTCATCAAAGTGACACCGCAGATGCATGCCCTCTATCGTCTCAGCGAGCAGATGATCGATCCGGTAAACGACCAGCTGGCCTGCTACATCCCCGAAGCTGATCGCGCACAGGCAGAAGCGGGCACGATCACTGAGCTGGACCGTTTCTTTCTGCTGAAAGTCAACAAGAAACTGAAATCCAAAGTCATGGGGTCAAATGACTTTGCCAAGTTAAAAGCGGCCACCAAAAATCAGAATCAGGTCATCATTGATACGGTTAAGAGCAAGATGCCCGAAGTGGTAGAAAAAATGAGCCAGGGGCTCAGCAAAGAATTCGATCTGGATATTGTGATGAAGCTCTCCGATGTGGTTCCACTGGAGCCCCATTACGAGGCCCCCAATGCAATGTCATTCACCATGTTCATTACTTATAACATGCAAGCGAATGGCAGTCAGGAAGATGCCGTCTTGTGCTGCACGACCACATTTTTAAATACAGATGGAAAAATACTGTTTCTGTACTGCTATGCAGACCAGGACGAAATGGAATGGACGCGGCAAGCTTCCCGCTCCTGGGCCGAAAGCATTCTCAGCAGTAATGCACAGGCACCAGATGAGACTCCCGGCAACGGAGGCCTGCGCCAGTACCGATGGGCCATTAAATGGGTGATCTTCGGGCTCATCTTCGCCCTGGCTTCCATTATTAAAAGTGCGAAGAATAAAGGGAAACAGACTGTCTGAAACGCAGCAGAAGACTCCATGTTCATAAAGTCGCATGAGGGGAAATGGAAATGAAACAACTACTGATCTGCCTGCTGGTACTCGCCTGTCTGCCGGGGATCGTTGCTGCAGAACCTTTTCAGGTAGGAGGGAAGAGACTGGAAATCCCCACGCCGGACGGCTTCGTGCTGGTCACACCCGAGATGGAACAAGTCTATCTTTACGGCGAGTACCTGAATGCCTCCGACACCTTGAATGAGAACGTAGCCACTTATATTTCCAGGACCGAAGCGCCCGCCGCGCTTAAGGGAGAGCTGCCTGACCTCAAACGGAAATTCATCCTTAAGGTCAACCGGAACCTGCAACGTAAGGTGATCAACCACACAAATTTTTTAGAGCTGAAAAAGGCGACCAGACGTGAATACCAGCAAACCATTCGGGAGATCAAAGCGAAAGATCCCCAGATTTACCAGCGACTCAATAAAGGGGTTCAGGAGCAGTTCGATCTGGAAACCGCGATCGAAGTATCTAAGCTGGTCCCCTTTGAACCACATTATGAGTCATCTCATGCACTGGCCGTCTCCATGTTTCTGACCATTACGGATCCCCTGGAAGAGGGAGCCGATGCGGAAGCTGAAGAGGATATTTCCACGGCGACCGCGACAGTGATGTATGTCCAAGGCCAGCTGCTGTTTCTGTTCTGTTATGCACCGCAGGAGGACCTGGAGTGGACCCGCACAGCTTCCCGGGCCTGGACGGAAGCGATTCTCGCCGCCAATGACAAGCCGCCCCTCGTGTCGTCTAATCCTCCCGACTTCAATCCTCTGCAGCATGACACGGGTGACGACATCGCCAAATGGGTACTCATCATTGCGGCCATCCTGGTGGTGCTGGCGATCTTTGTGAAAAAGAACCGGATCCAGACCGATTGAAAGGGAGCGATTACTTTTGCCGCACTACTTATGATTCAGCGATTCGCTGTAAGGCAGTTCTTCGATCTCTCCCAGGCCGAAGACCTGCAGGAAGCGGCTGGTGGTGATGTATTTGACTTCCGCTTTTTTGTCTTCTTCACGTTCGATGGCAATCAGTTCGCGGCGGACCAGCTGCCTGAGGATGCCCGCGGCTTTGTCTTTACCGGCGGCCATGATCTCTTCTTTGGTGATCGGCTGCCGATAGGCGACCAGCGCGAGCACCTCCAGCGCGTCCTGGCTCAGCTTGATTTCCTTGGGGCCAAAGCCATACACGCGGTTGCGGATGCGTTCGAAGTCGTGACGCAGGATCAGGCGATAGCCCCCCTCCTCCATGCGGATTTCGTAAGGCCGGGCCTCTTCGTTGTACTGGCGGTTCAGATCGTCGAGCAGATCGTCTACATAGGAAGACGAGTATTCGTCGTTGAGCAGTGAGCAGAGCTTCTTGGTGGTCAGCGGTTTGCCGCCGACAAACAGCGCCGCTTCGATGATGGCACGCGGGGGAATCCGGGTTTCCCGCTTCGTTGCCGTCTGTGAACTGGTTTTGACAGTCGGTTTTGCCTGCGCTTCGTCCGCGTCGGATTCTGCGGGCAGCTCGAGATCCCGTTCGACGGCCTCCAGGGCTTCGAGGGTCCGTTCGTAGTCGGCGTCGATTTCTTCATCGACCTGACCAGCTGATGAAAAGGCGGCCAGAAAGTCGTCTTCGCTGGAGAGCGTATCGTCGTCGGCGGGGGTTTCTTCTTCCAGGGTCATTCCCTCAATCCTTTCAGGGAACCGGCTGATCTCAGGCGATTACTGATTCAAGGTCAACAGAAACGCTTCCCACTCCGCTTCTTCCTGGGGCGGGACGTGGTGGGCAGCAGCGTTATTGTGCATGTTTGCCCGGAGTTGATCAAGCTTTTCTTTGCAGCGGGGGCAATGTGCCAGGTGTTCTTTCACTTTATCCGTGGTTTCCTGGTCTAACTGATGGTTCACAAACGCCTTCGCGTATTCTTTCACTTCGTCACAGTACAGACCGCCGGGATGTTTCTGGCCAGCCCGGTCGACGACCTGTTTCGGCGGTTGATCCGTGGAACCAGGGAGCCCGTTCATACCGAAAAAGCCGAGCAGACCCACCGCCAGGCAGGCTGTCAAAATTTCAGCGCCTGTGATCAGGTGGCTGATTTTACGTCGTTTTTTCATGACCGAGACAAATTGTCCCAGATCCCCCGGAGCGCAGGCCCGCCACTCGGAATGTGAATCCGCCTCAGTTTCGGTTGTTTGCTGTGTATTCATTTTCAAAGCCTCCTACCCTCGCAGTAGGATTTGTATCAGTTCTCGAACGGGAATCGACTCCCTATGTTCATTATCGTAGTCTGCTCTGGTGTGATCTGTGAGATAGCTTACAGTTCCAGCACATTTCTGGTGAGTCAAATCAGGGTTGGGTGTTATAAGTTCAGGCTTCCGCTCCTCTTAAGACAAATTCGCCCGACTGGTCCGGTTTGGCCTGGAAGGCGGGAGTCAGTTTGAAGTCAATCGAATGTGCCAGATAGCGGGCCTTTCTTAAGATGATGTGTCGTTTCTGGATATCGATACTGCGTTCGTCCTGCAGTTCGCCCAGCAGCACCGTCACGGTTTCTCGTGTGCTGCCGATAATGCTTGCCAGTTCCTGGTGTGACAGTTTGATGTTGATTAAGACGCCTTCCGGTGTGAATCGTCCGTATTTTTCTGCCAGCTCCAGCAGCAGGTGGGTCAGGCGGTCGCGATTGGAGCGAAACAGCAAAGATTTGAGCCTCTGCTCGACCCGTTGTCGCCGCAGCCCCATCAGCTTGGTAACGCCCAGAGAGACTTCGGGATGCAGCTGCATCAGATCCTGAATGACCTGTCCGGGGATCCGGAGGATCGTGGATTTCAGCATGGCTTCCGCGTATTCTTCGCGTTCGCCACCCCCCAGGATCGCCAGTTCGCCGAAGAGTTCCCCCGGTTCGATGAGGGCCAGCAGCGCCTGTTTCCCCTCGCCGGTCAAGTGGTAGAGCTTGATTCGGCCGTTGAGTAACAGGTAGACCGAATCGCTGCTTTCGGTAGGGAGATAGACCATGTTTCCCCGCGCGAACTGTTTGACAGACGCATTTCGCTCGACCTGGGCGATTTGGTCTTCGCTCAGCCGCTCGAACAGGTCACAGTTCTTGAGAAACCAGAAGTTTTTGTCCATGGAGGCCAATCTAATCGGTCGGTCCAAACAGGCCCACTCTCACAAGTTGTCGGGCGGACTATAATATATCGGGATTGAAGTCGATTTGAGAACCCCCGTTTTTGTGAATCGGCTGTTTTTTCCATTTTGCCGAGAGAGACAACTGGGAACTGCGCGGCTCAAACGGGCCTGAAACTACTGATTTTGCAGGAGTTCCGTGATGATCTGTCGAGGCGCTCCAATTCCCAGTACATGTACGGTTCCCGTAAAATCCCGGGATTCGGGAGCCGCGAAACCTTTCTTTTCCGCGACAAATGTCGCTGTCTGAGAAGCGATGACACAATCTCCCAGAGGCTGTCCCGTGTCACAGTCGAGGCCCGAGGGAAGATCGATGGCCAGCTTGTTGGCTGACGCTTCGTTGATCAGCCGGATCGCGGTGGCAAACGGTTCGCGAATACTCCCCTGCACGCCGGTTCCCAGCAGAGCATCGACGATCCACTCCGCCGATGCGAGGAACGCGCAGAACCCTTCCGGGTCCTGTAGATCGGGGTCGGCCTGAATCGAGATGCCCATCCGCGAGGCGACCTGGTAATTAGTGGCGGCATCGCCGGTGAGCTGTTCGGGGTCGGCGAGCAGAAAGAGTTCGACGGGAATTCCCGCATTGTCCAGATGACGGGCGATGACGAAGCCGTCCCCGCCGTTGTTCCCCTTGCCGGCACAGATTTTAATCGGCCCCCGGGCTTTCAGTGAGACGAGCAGTTCAAACACGCCGCGGCCGGCGTTCTCCATCAGGGCGATTCCGGGCAGTCCAAATTCTTCAATCGTACGCTGGTCGACGCTGCGAACTTCTTCCCGGCTGAGTCGTTCGATCGGTGTCATTTTTTTCCTCATTTGATCAAAAATCAGCCCTGAGTTCGATTTTAAACCATGAAAAATCGATCAAAGCAGGGTTATAAACAGTGGTTACGGGGTTTTCACCGGACCTGAATTCAATTACGATTCCCCCTGACGCGGGCAGCACTTCTTCCCGACCCCTTTTTATATGGAAAATCTAAGTCTCCAAACAGGATACTTCTGGAGAGTCAGCTGTGATAGATGAATATTCTGATCGATGGGCTCTGATTACGGGTGCTTCATCCGGGATCGGCCTTGAATTTGCGCACCGGCTGGCCGCACGGGGAATGCATCTGGTACTGACAGCGCGTCGCCAGGAGCATCTGGAAGAGCTGGCCGCCGACCTGCTGACTCGGCATGGTACGAAAACCGAAGTGGTTGTGCTGGATCTCGCCGAGCCGGATGCACCCAAAAAGCTGTATGACGAGGTCAAATCGCGGGGCGTGGAGATCGAGCTTCTGATCAATAATGCCGGTTTCAGCGTGGTTTCGGATATCGCCTCGACCGATCGGGAACGGGTGATGCAGATGGTCCAGCTGAATATCGGCGCCCTGACCGATCTGACCTACCTCTATCTACCGGAAATGATGGAACGCGGGCATGGCGGCATTATCAATATCGCCTCGGTCGCCGGATTTCAGCCGGTGGCTTACATGTCCTCCTACGCTGCCAGTAAAAGCTATGTGCTGCACTTCACCGAAGGGCTCTGGGCGGAAGCCCGCGATAAAGGGGTCACCGTGACCGCACTCTGCCCCGGCACCACGCAGACCGAGTTCTTTGACGTCGCCGGCGTGGAAGGCTGGCTGAAGAAGCATCGCTACCAGACCGTCGATCAGGTAGTCAAAACCGGTCTCAAAGCCCTGGAAAAGAAACGCCAGTATATGGTTTCCGGCTGGGGCAATTACATGCTCTCATTGCTGGTTCGCATCGCGACCCGCCGCACGGTGGTCGTCGAATCGATGAAATATTTCCGACCGCAGCCCCAGAAAGATAAAAAATAGCGTGCGCATGAACACGTGTCCGGGTGGGGCTGCGAAGATTCTCTGAGAACCGGCGATTTTTTAGCTGATTTCAGAGCAAAAACGGTCCGGCAAGTTGACGATCTGTCAGGAGAGCCAGTATAACTGTCGTTCCCATTTTTGGAATTTGTCGAAGAAGGTATATAAATGGCTTCCAAATCAAAGATTGAAAAACAAAAGCGAATCTACGCACTGGTCGAAAAGCACGCTGCAAAACGGGCTGAACTGATTGCGAAAGGGGACTACGAAGGCCTGGCTAAACTGCCTCGTAACTCCAGCCGCACCCGTATGCGTCGTCTCTGTCAGCTGACAGGACGTCCTCGTGGCAACTATCGTAAATTCCAGATTTCGCGTATCGCACTGCGGGACATGGCTTTAGATGGCCTGATCCCCGGCATGAAGAAATCCAGCTGGTAAGCGAAACGGCCGCACTGTGTGAGTGGCGGCCCCTGCCAGCGAACTGAAATCAGCGTCGCCCCGGTTTCGGGTGTCCTATGTCCTACGACGCATGAAAAAGGAACAACACTATGTCAGTCGGTTTATCCCGCAAAGAGATTGTCAAACGTCGGAAAAAACGAGCTCGTCTGAAGAAGAAGCTCAAATGCCGGTTCTGCCCGGATGGTAACATTCCACGTCCCGTATATGTCGATTACAAGGATCTGAGAACACTGCGTTCTCTCCTGGATCGTGAAGGACGTATCCTGCCCCGTCGTCGGACAGGGACTTCCGCTCTCTACCAGCGTGCCGTTCGTCGCGCTGTCCTGCGGGCTCGCTTCATCGGTCTGCTGCCTTACGTTGCAGAAGACTAAGCGGCTGAAGAGAAGAGACAAAAGAAAAAGCTCTGGACCAGATCAGTCCAGAGCTTTTTTAATGCGCGGTGTGAAGGACAGTGTCCCTCGGTTATGAGTAGTGCTTACCAGTGAAACCCGGTGGGAAACGAATCGGTCTGGAAAGAGTCGAGTAAACCGGCTTCGGTTTTATCCGTCTGATCCAGGGTCGCTTCAGCACAGGATTCTTCGGTTTCCCAGATCACGACTTTGACTGCCTGCACGCCCAGGTCGTTGAGCAGGTTCGGGCAGACTTCATTCAGCAGGTAGCGGGCCATATTTTCCGCGGTCGGGTTGTAGGGGAGCACGAAGTACTTCGTCGGCTCGACCATGCGAATCGCATTCAGGCCGTTCTGATCTTCGATATTGAGCAGGAAGCCGTGATCCCAGTTCTCGTCGATCCAGCCTTTCAGCAGGGCTTTGAGTTGCGCAAAGTCGATAATCCGCCCTACGGCATCCGTTTCGGGACCGGTGACGTAAAAATCAGCGATGTAATTATGGCCGTGAAAGAACTGACATTTTCCTTCATGGCGATACAGACGGTGTCCGGCGTTGAACTTGACCCGTCGCATAATTGTCATACCCATGTGACTCACTCAACCTCTAAAATGGCGTTAGCTTTACTTCTCTTCAATTCGGTTAACTGTCCAGCAGGGATTTCATGCCCTGTGTCATCACGGCGTCCATCTCGGGATCGCAGAAAGCGACGCTGACTTCATATCCGCCGGCGGGATACTCTTCGGCAACCGGAATGTACCACGGTCCCCCATCCCCGTAAGCAGCTGTGGCGATGAACTCATCCGGTTGCATTTTCTGGGCTCGCAACTGGTATTCGATGAAGCTTTCAGCCGGCAGATGCAGCGTTTTGATATCGTTGACCTGCAGCGAACTGAGGGTGATCGGGATCTGCTTCTGGATCCGCTGCAGCCAGGCCAGCATGTAGGAAGGACGGTTGCGATTCACCACGCTGTTGGCTTTGTTGGAAATCGTCTTCGTCAGTTCTTCTACGCTGAAACTGCTCCGAACGGGAGGTAAAATATCGTGCGTTTTCCAGGTCAGCTTGCCAACCGGTTCCGGTTTGAGCCCTTTTTCCGAGGCGAGCATGCCCTCGTAAATGCGTTTCGCCAGGATGGCCCGCATTGGCTTGGACCCGTCGTTGTACTTGCCGGCGGAAATGTTTCCCGAACAGCCGGTGAAGTAAATGTGGGTGCAACCGGGTTCTTCCTGCTGCCGCTGCTTGCGGGCCAGGCCGGTAAAGTCACTGCTCACACGCCCGTCGCCGTAATAGCTCATCGGGTGGGTCGCGTAGTAATGGCAGGAGACCAGCTTTTTATCTTTGTTGTAAAAGGCGACTGTTTTCAGGAACGGATCAATGGTCCCTTCGGTCATGCTCCGCAGATGTTCGTCGCGACAGCTGCTGCCCCGCATGCTGATGATCTTACCCGCTTTGTCGCGGTTAATCCGGCGGTTGGAGGCGACCTTGTCGACTCTGCCCTGGCTGTGGGCGATATGGGTGACAGGTTGTGCTTTGGGAATCGCAGCGGAAATCGCTTTGCGGCCCTTCTCCAGGCATTCGTTGAAGAAGTCCAGTTCCACAATATGCGGCAGATCCCCCTGCTCCAGGACAATCTGTTCGGCATTCAGACAGGCAAACGGTGCATTGTGCTGATGCACGCACTGCACGGCGACGCGATCGATGCTTGTTCCGGCAGCTTCGGCCAGAGCCTGTCGCCAGCTGATGTGCGCATCGTTGAGCAGCCCGGTCCAGTCGACCGCGCAGACCACAATCGGCTTGCCCGCACCCAGCAGGACATAGCCGATCGCTTCCAGGGAATCATCGTAGCCGACGACCGGTTTGATCCAGCCTCCACAGAGGGAATGCCCCTTGGGAGGCGATACATCGAACCGGAAGGGAGCGATGTGCAGATTCGGATGATTCGCTGTTTCGCTCTGGTTGGCAAAAGCCCACTCTTCGAGCGAATAAGCAGATCCCGCAGCCGCCAGCGAGGCGGCCAGGAAATCACGTCGACTGAAATGACTCATAATACACCTGTCGTGTTTGAAACCGATTTACAGTTTGGTGGGATTGGGAGCGTCTCCATAAACCTCTTTCGGATCGAAAACCTTTTCGGTTTCCGTGAATTCGAGCGCCAGGCCTTTCTCTTTTCCTTCTTCACCAACGGGCACACGACGATAGAAACAGGAGCGGTAACCGACGTGACAGCTGGCCCCGCCTCCCATGACATCGACACGCAGCCAGACCGTATCCTGGTCGTCGTCGATCAACAGTTCTTTGACTTTCTGGACCAGGCCACTGGTGGCCCCTTTGTGCCAGAGCACCTGCCGGCTGCGGCTCCAGTAGACGGCTTCGCCCAGTTCAATGGTCTTCTTGAGTGCTTCCTCGTTCATGTAGGCATGCATCAGCAATTCACCTGAGGCATAGTCGGTGGTAACAACCGGAATCAAACCGTCCTGATCAAATTTCGGAGCCAGTTCGTTTCCTTCTTCTACCTGTTCGACTGAAGTCCGTCCAGCGAATTGAATTCCATCTGACATGATTTGTCTTTCCTCACTTCAATACGATCTTGATATACGACTTTGGAGAATATCTCTCCACTTGAGACTGTTTTTTCGGGTGGCAGGTCTTCCAGGGAATGCGGTCGCTCATCGATCCGTTCGGGAAAACAGCGCGGCTGAATACATCATACGCAATGCGATAGGGGAGACACATCGTCCAAGGCGCTGTTCAAGCGGAAATCGAGAGATTTTCTGCCTGCGGGTATGGTTTCTTAACCGAAATAGTAAACCCAATGGTGGGGCAGGTCAGCAGTTTCAGCCGGGATTTTAAGAGGTTTCGCAGAATAATCGACGCGAATCCGGTGAATAGTATACATGCGCAAGCTGGCAGTTTGAAAAAGGGGCCTGAATTCGGGTTACTTATCCGTCATGACCCGCTCTCTGCAAACGAGGTTCGCCGGTTTTTTCGCAGCACTAATTACTGTAAATCTGTGCGATGTCAGAGGCCCGCTGCTGGATCAGATCTCGAAAGGCGCGCGGGCTGATGACTTCCGCCTGGTCGCCGAAACTCAAAGTCCAGTTGACGATCTGTTCCAGGTCGTCCACCCGGGCCCGGAATTCAATCATGCCCCCTTTCAGCTTCCTGATTTGCTGGGTGGGGTTCCAGGAGATTTGCGAGACCATCTGAGCCACACTGCTCTGGAAGCGGATTTTCACAGGCACGGCCTTGCCGGCCCCGCGGATCGGGTCCCAGGAGTTGCTCAGGTAACGATCCAGTTTGAAGCGGGAGGGCCTTTTGAACGATTCGTCCAGAACTTCGGATTTGACTATCTTGAGGATCGGAAAGGCCTTGATTCCGCGATCAACGGACGAGCGTCCAACCGCGTACCACTGCCGGTTCGCATACAGAATGTGATACGGGCTCAACATTGTCGACTGTGGTTTCGAAGTGCCGGCGCTGGTGTGTTGAATCCGTACATTCTTTTTCGAGATCGCTGCCTGGAACAGATGCTTGTGATGGGTTGCGCTTAAGACCTCCGGGTTGACCGGAGTGCACCAGACGGAAATGGTCTGGGCCGCGTCAATCACACTTTCCCGCAAAGAGTCGGGCAGGCTGTTCAGGACCTTGGTCGAAGCCGAGCGGGCAAACTGATCGAAGGGGAGCCCCACCGTCGTCTGATCGAGGTCCTGGCATAAGACGAACAAAGCCAGGGCTTCTTCAAACGTGAGGTCTTTGAAAGGCAGGATGGTTTTCCAGGGAAGCGAATACCCCTGCTTCTCCTCGTCGTACAGGACGTAGATGCCGGACTCATGGAGCGTCTTCAGGTCACGGAAAACCGTCCTGCGACTGACCTCGCATTCACTGGCAAGTTGTGCGGAATTGTAGACTCGCCCTGATTGTAACAACGCAATCAATTTCAGGAGACGAGGAATTCGTCCAGCCACCATGAACTATCTTTATGAATGCTCTTCCACAGGCCTGGTCAGTGGCGGGTGTTCAATCCCGAAACGTCAGCTCGTACCTTCTCCGCGTCTCATCAGAGACCCGGGAGGATATCACTGTTGAAAACATCAATCGATGGAGATGGGCATCGACACAATTCATCGCAAATGAAAATGGAGCAGCTTAAGGTATTTCCCTCATTGGCGATGTTTAAACCTAACATCTGCTGATCGCAATGGATACTGAAATTTGAATGCGACCCCAAAAAACTCAGACGCCCGTCTGGTTTGCCTGTGAAAGCGGCATGATCTGAATAATGTGACCCTTATTAGTATGTTTTATTCCACAAAACTGCTGGCCGGCTGAAATTCCAGTTCCAGGTTTTCGTTCGGATTCGCGATCGGGAGCTCCCCTTGCGTACTCGGAATCTCTGCCTGAGGTATCGGCAGTTCATCCCGTGTTCCGGAAATTGGAGTGACGTAGAGATCGGAAGACGTTTCCTCCGACTCCAGGACTACCTTGACAGCCCGATCGATCGAAGTCGGAGCGAGCGGATTGCTGCCGCCCGGTCCATTGATCCTGATGCGTGCCTCGGGCTGAGGCGGTGGTGTCACGGAAGGAGCCGGCGGTGCGTAATCCGGTGACATGTCCGGTTCCGGAACAGGCTGGAATTCAGGTGTCATCCCTTCCTGTTCGGAAGAGTATATTCCCTCTTCACCACCCGGAGCAGGCATCACACCCACTTCGCCGATGTAGCCGTCAGCCACGAAGGCGGCTGGCTTATGCTGCAGTCGGGAGGCTTCAACACCGTGGGTTCGTGCCCAGGCTTTCCGCAATGCCTGCTGATAGGCCACCGGATTCCATTCGCCTTCCATCAGGTGAATGTTGTTATGTTTGAGCAGTGTCCCCTTCCATTTGTGGAGGTTTTTGATCGCGATGTTATACGCAACCAGCGAACGGTAATACTCTGTTTCGGCCTGAGCCAGACTGGACTGGGCACGCAGCAGGGTATCCAGCGTAGTGGTTCCCGCCTGAACTTCCGCATCGAACAGTTCCACACGTCTGCGGGCCGCACGCCAGCGGTTGAAGTTGGACTGTGCGGTGGCATAGTTCTTGGTCAGATCCTGGAACGTGATCGCCAGTTCCTGGCTGACATCCATTTCCTGTGCCTGCAGGATCGAACGTGCCTTGGACAGACGGAATTCGAGGTTTTCTACCTGGGCATGTGCCGAGCGGAAACCAAGGGGCATGCTGAACTGCCAGCCCAGCGTCCAGCTGTCCTGGTCGTTATTCATCAAGGTACCATACGCACTGTGTAATCCCTGTGAGGTGACGCCGTCGGCATTGCTCTGGCTCAGCAGACGATCACCAAAGCCGTTCACCTGATAGCTGGAGATCAGGTCGAATCGGGGCTTGGTCAGGCTGGTGGCAGCCAGACGCTGCAGTTCGAGACTCTTGATACTCCACTTCTGTTTGCGGAGTTCGACACGGTGAACCAGCGCTTCCGTCAGACACATACTCCAGTCAGGAGAGAATTCCGCTGCAATCGGATCATCGATCGGACGGATGATTTTACCATCATTGACGGGCAGACCCACCAGTCGTCGGAAGCGGCTCTCCGCAGAATAGATATCACTGCGGGTTGTCTGCACGAGGGCCTGGGTTTCAAACAGACGGTCTTTGGCCTGGGCTTCATCGGCCGGCTTGAAGTTTCGTGTACCGCCGGCTTCCAGTTTCGCGTGGGCTTCCCGCCAGCTGCGGAGTGCAGAGTTGCGGGCGACGACCTGCGTATCATACAGACGATAAGCCAGATACAGTTGCCAGTAGCTCTCTTCAATATCGGAGATCAGGTTCCGCACGTTGCGTTCGAAGTCGGCCAATGCCTGGTCGTTGTTGATCCGGGCGATCACAACCCCCTGGCTCACCCCGGTAATCCCGGAGAAACTGGTCCCGATCGGACCGGCGATCCGGGTGTATTCCACCCCGGCTCCCGCCAGCAACGGTTGACGATAGGAGATGCCCAGATTGCCGGCATAGTTCGAGGGGAGCAGCTGGCTGGTTGAGTTACTGCCTGTGTAGTTCCAGTTATGATTGACTGAGAATTGACCACCGTTGGCAAAGTTCTTGGCCAGGCTGGACTGGAACTGGCCGGTTTCCTGAGTCAGTGTCCCGCCCGGAATCCCGCCGAAAAACGGACTGTTCTGCACCTGTTCGGAACGTCCCCATAACATATTCGCTGTGAAGGTGGTATCGAAGGCGGATAATGCTGCTTCCACGCCGCGGGCTCCACCCAGCAGTACGTTGGTCTCCTGGATCGCAGGGTCAAAAATCGTCGGTGTATTGTCAGGATTGGTCAGCAGGGAGTTGCCGTTGGTTCCCAATGTCCCGTTCACGCGGATCACTTCACTGTTGGCCAGACCCAGATGCACGGCGTCCATCAGAGGCAAATCCCAGATCTCATCCTGGGAGCGATCGACCAGGGTCCGGGGCTTGCCCGAGAACGTGATTTCTTCCGGCGTTTCTTCGTAAACTGCAGGATATTCTATCTTTGTGGCGACGTCTTCATAGTATTGAAGCTCCTTGTCACCCAGATAGTGCAGGTCGGTGTCGGTTCCCAGGCCATGACAACCCATAATTTGAGTGGTCATCATGCATCCACAGAGAATCAGGCGTAATTTCTGGCGAAGGTTCATGTATCTATCCTTAAAGACATGAACGTCAATTATGGTCGCAAAGTGTTTTCGTGTAACAGCTTATAGTTCATAATCGAAGATACGTTCAGGGAGAATTTGCCTGCAGAAACAGCCTGTCCCACAGTAGAAACACACACGGGAGCGCAAGGCAGCCTGCTTTCTCGGCAAAATCACTACATTCGGTATCGGCGATTTAATCGTTACAACTTGACTTTTTTGACGGTTGGTCAAAATTCTGTTGAGATTGGGTCTGTGGACCGAATTCCGTGTAAGGTTTTCCCATTAATTTCTTGATCAAAATGAGTTCGCCAGCATCATTTTGCTCAATCGCGTGACCCAGAAACTGCAGGGCATATCCAGCCACAAAAGCGCAGCCGGCATACAGCCACTGGTGCGCCAGCCCAAACCCGACCAGGCCCCCGAAAGTGAGGGGCACTCCGATCAGATGCAGGATCTGATTGGTACGGTTCTGGTGTCGCAGCAGGTAATTATGAAGAAAACGCTGGATCATCGGGGGCTCTGATTGGCTTGAAAACCGGGGGACGGCTCTCTCGTATAGTTGAAAAGCGATATCTGTTTTGATACGGTCACTGCTTATCTGTGAGTGATTTCATCAGTATCAGCCAGTAGGGCCTTTGGTTTCAAGAGTCAGCAGGCTTGTCGCTCAGTTATTGATGCAATTGAGATTCCGGTCACATTCCCTTTTTGTCAGAAGTATTAGAGGAAACGATGTATAAAGTCACATTAATCCCGGGCGATGGAGTTGGTCCCGAAATCGCCGAGGCTACCAGAAAATGTGTTGATGCGACAGGAGTCAAAATCGACTGGGATGTTCAGGAATGTGGAATTGAAGTCATCGAAGCCGAAGGCAGCGTTCCCGATCGGGTGATGGAATCGGTCCGGGCCAACAAAGTTGCTCTCAAGGCGCCTATCACCACACCGATCGGCAAAGGCTTCCGCAGCGTCAACGTTTTCCTGCGTCAGGAACTCGGGCTCTATGCCTGCATCCGTCCCTGTAAAACCTACAAAGGTGTCCGGACCTACTTCGCGGATTCCAACGTCGACCTGGTGATCGTTCGCGAAAACACCGAAGACCTCTACGCGGGTGTCGAATTCAAGGCGGGCGAAGAAAAGACAGCTGCCCTGATCAAGACCATCAACGAATACGCGACTGGCAAAAAGATCAACACTCCTCTGGATGAAACCGGCGTCAGCATCAAGCCGATGTCTTACCAGGGAACCCGTGATATCTGCAACTACGCGTTCAAATATGCCGTCGACAACAAGCGTAAAGCAGTCACCTCGATCTGCAAAGCCAACATCATGAAGTTCACCGATGGCCTCTGGTACGATGAAACCCGGGCCGTCGCAAAAGCCTACGGTGCCAAATTTGAATGGGAAGACCTCGCCGAAGGCGTTGAACCCGATGCCAAGCTGGCCGGCAATGTTCCCGATTGTGGCGGCAGCATTGAGTACAATGAGCGTCTGATCGACAACATGTGCATGCAGCTGGTTCAGAAGCCCGAACTGTATGACGTGCTCGTCACTTCCAACCTGTACGGCGACATTCTGAGTGACCTCTGTGCCGGCCTGGTTGGTGGTCTGGGTGTAGCTCCCGGTTCCAACATCGGAACCGAAGCCGCCATCTTCGAAGCGACCCACGGTTCGGCTCCGAAGTACAAAGGTCAGAACAAGGTCAACCCAGTCGCCCTGATCCTCTCCGGTAAGATGATGCTGGACTACCTGGGCGAGCATGAAGCAGCTGCCAAACTGGATCAGGCTGTGGCCGACGTCATCGAAGAAGGGAAAGACGTCACCTACGACCTCAAACTCGATCGCAACGATCCGACTGCTGTTGGTACTCAGGAAATGGCCGAAGCCATCTGTCGTAAAATGCAGTAATCCCTGAGTTCAAATCGATCAAAAAATTAACGCTGCAGAGCAAACAGTTCGCTCTGCAGCGTTTTTTTGTATCCGGCCGGTAGTATCTCAAGGGTCAGTGGGTGGCACTGTTGACTCGCCAACAGTGAAAAAGTTTCCACTCCAGTTACTCCCGGGGGAACGTCTGGACCAGCTGATAGTCGCCTCCCTCGCGAAGTTCGAGGGTCAGGCTGCCCCGGGCATCATATCTCCGGCGATACAGGCAGGCACCGTGATCAAATTCATCTTCCTGGATCAGGTTCCCGACCTTGTCATGCCGGGTACAGTAGCCATGCAGTCGCCCCTGCTCATCAAACCGGCCGCGCCAGACTTCGCCGGTCTTCTGATCTACTTTGGTCACGGGAGGGTCGCTTTTCATCGCCGGGACCACAGCCACAGACAGTACGATGAATAATAAACAGAACAGGGCCTTAAAGTTCACGGGAACATTCCTCTGCTGCGCTCCTGCATCCTGAAGCCAGGATCATTGCAATGCATTCAGGCGGATCGGGTGGGATCAACAGGCGGGGGTTTTAGTTTGGGGGTCGCTGGTTACCGGGGAACCAGCGGGAGCGCGCTATATGAATCTGGTGGGTATTTTCTATGAAAACAGTGGGAATGATCGCAGGAATTCGGTTCACGTCAATCATGTCAGCTCGGAATGGTCCGGTATTTGTAAAAATATTAAGAAAATAGGGGATTTTGACCATGTGGACAGACGCTGCACAGGAATGTCAGCACATTTAGGCCAGAAACATGGCTCTCCCGGCCCCCGGCACTCTCTACAAATCAGCATTGATGACCCACACCTCGTTTGATTACCGGCTTCTGTTTCACACATAATGTCTGTCTGCGTGCAGACGTTGTCACATTCAGTGGTCGGCACATCAACTTTCACATTTCCCATACCCGCCCGCCAGGGAATTCAGGACCGAGATCATGAGACCCCCGCATTTCATATTACTTCTATTGTTCATCCTGCCCACCACTTTAACTGCCCAGGATCGCTGGCCCGGTTTTCTGGGAGCCGGCGCCTCGCCCATTAAGGCTGACACCATTCCCACTCAGTGGTCCCCCGAACAGAACATCGCCTGGAAAGCGGGAATCCCCGGCTATGGTCAGTCCAGTCCGGTGATCTGGGGCGATCAGGTTTATGTGACCTCGGTGGAGGGACCGAACAAGGAACAGCTGCACGTTGTCTGTTATTCACTCAAGTCAGGCAAGCAGCTCTGGGATCATGTCCAGCCTTCAACAAATCCGGAAAAGAACAGCGTCTACATCAGTCGGGCCGCCCCGACGCCCGTGCTGGATGAGAACGGCATCTATGCTTATTTCGAAAGTGGTGACATCGTAGCCCTCTCCCACGCCGGCAAGCTAAAGTGGACGGCCTCGCTGGCGAAACGCTACGGCGCACCCCAAAACAAGTTCGGACTGTCCGCCTCGCCCGTGCAGTGGAAGGACCGCGTGATCGTACTCATCGATGACGAAGGACCGTCCTACATTACCGCGGTCAGTAAAGCGGATGGCAGCGAGTTATGGAAAACCGACCGCAAGAGTCGCGCCAGCTGGAGTTCGCCGATGATCGTACCTGTCGGCGAGGCACAGCAGGTGGTCTGCAGTTCCGCCGGGACCATCGATGGCTACGATCCCCAGACAGGAAAACAGCTCTGGTCCTATGCTCAAGTAGGCGGTAATAACAAGACCAGCCCGCTACCTGCCGGTAACGGTGAATTCCTGATCGGTGCGTCGCCCGGTCGGGAGGGCGATAACAACGAACTGGCAAAAAAATCCAACGGCCTGTTTGTAGTGAAGCAGCAGGACAACGCATGGCAGCCGGGCTTCGTCTGGACCAATGCCAGCCCGACCCCTTCCTGGGGAACGCCGATCGTCTATCGCGGGCATGCCTACTGGGTGAACCGGGTGGGCGTCGTCTACTGTCTGAATGCCGGAAACGGAGAGTCGATTTTTACCAGCCGGATTAAAGAGTCCTGCTGGGCCACTCCTGTGGGCATCGGCGATCACATCTATTTCTTCGGCAAGAACGGCGTGACCACCGTCTTAAAAGCGGGCAATACATTCGAGATCGTCGCCGAAAACGAACTCTGGACCGAAGATGCGCCGCCGGTGAACAACGTTCCCACAGCTGAAGAAACCACCGCCGAGCGCCGCCGGGCATCAGCCATGTTCTCCCGCCCGACTCTGTACGGCGCGGGGGTTGTGAACGGTTACCTGGTCCTCAGAACGGGCAGCCAGCTGTACTGCCTGCAGCAATTAGCCGCAGGGCGTTAGCCCCGGTTGAAATGACTTTGGTATATAACATCTGAATTAATAAACGCCACCTAGGCAGGAGGCATGCCGTTTTAATAAAAACGAAAGAGGCAGGAACCAAGACTTCCGGTTCCTGCCCCTTTTTTATTTCACAAATTGATCCCGCGATCGGCTATTTGGCTTTCTTGAAGCCGGATTCGACCAGCTCATCGTAACCAGGCTTCAGGGGTCGCACGTCGTAGCCGTGTTTCAACAGAACATCAGCCGCCTTGCAGGACCGGAAACCGGCCGCGCAATGCGTGTAGATGATGTGCTTCTTGGAAAGTTTCATGGTCAGTGTTTTCGGGGAGATCCCGTTACTTAATACGCTGAGCGGCAGCGACTTCGCTCCGGAAATATGGCCCTCATCCCATTCATCTGTTTCGCGTACATCCACGAGGACGGCTTTCTTGTTCTCCAGATTCTTTTTAACCGTGGCCAGCGAATCTTTCGTGGGATCCGCACCATTGACAGCACTGACCAGCAATCCGGCGCAGGCCAGTGTCAGCAAATATGACTTCCAGTGATTCATCGTAAACAGACTCCTTAAGAATGGATGGTTTTTAAAACAATAATGTGACAGGTTCCGGTTTTGTCTCGATGGTAGAAAGCATCTCCATCATCGAATGGACCTGACTTTTATGTTGAGCTACTTTTGCACGGTGAGCGTTGTATCTGAGAATTCGAGCCTGCCTGTCGCTGGCGGGCTTTTTCCAGCCGCTGTTTATCCGCCTTCAGCTGAGCAGGCGAACGTTTGATAACGGGTTCTTCACGGCCGAGTAACTTCAGCATGTCCCCCACCAGCCTGGGACGCGCGAGGTAATAGCACCGCAGTGCCCCTTCCTGGGCAAAGTCCACAAGGTTTGCATTCCGCAATACGCACAGATGCTGCGAGAGGTTCGCCTGCCGCACGGGCAACAGCTCTTCCAGATCGGTGACACACTTGGGACCGGCCAACAGTTCCTGCAGAATCGAGAGCCGGGTGGGATGCGAAAACGCCTTCAGCATTTCCGCCGCACTTTCCGTTTCAATCATAGGTGAGACAGTTCAATTCAGTTATGGATATTCGAATGTTCGAATATTATAATGGGCTGCTTCTAACAAGACAACCCCCAATTTCACTTCCCTGCGGCATCCCGTTCCCGTGCCTGGGCTGCTAACCAGATGGCGGCGCGGTTGGCAATTGTCATGCGGACCTCTTTCAAGGTCTGTTTCTCACTAGACGACAGCAACTGCACCTCCAGCGTGACGGTGCTTCCCGGGGGATGTCCCATGCGGGACATTAGTTCGACCAGATCCTCTTCAAAGCGTTTCTGCCACTTATCACCGAAGGTCTCTTTGCTGAAGGTGATCATCTCCTCTGCAGGGATGCCGTCCAGCGCAATCAGCCTGTACCACTCGTCGTTCACTTTGACTTCCGGCTGCGAGTCTTCCCAGCGGACCGCCGCAAAGGGGGCGCGTTTCGGAAAATGTTGACTACTGCCGGAGTCCCAGTGCTTCGCCTGGTAGATAAAGAAGAATAAGAGCAGGATAATGGCGAGAAACAGCACCAGTCCAACGATCAACTGAACCGGGGAAGCACAGGGGGCCGGGGGAATCTTTCCCGGGAAGGGAAGGTTCGGCAGTGCGATCTGACCGTTAATGCCCTCATCCGTGGTTTCCTGTTCAAGACTGGTGCGCAGTTTCTGTAATTCTTCCCGCCGCGGCAGGAGCTGCTCACGCACGACGCGCTGATTCAGAACATAAATCCAGCCATACAGGGCCAGCACAAATCCTTCCATCAGGACAAAGAAAAGCAGCGCGGGCGCCCAGCCCCCTTCCCGCGACTGCCAGGAGATCTGTGCAAAGAAAGCCGTAATCGAGAGGGTCGGCGGTAGCAGGTACCACCAGAGGATGTTCTTGAGCAGCCAGATCTGCTCCTCGGCTTCGGCCAGCGAGCGCTGTACGCACTGCTGTAATAATGGTCCTTCCGATTTATCGGGCTCTGGCTGATGGCGTCTGCGGTACAGCAGCATGAACCCCGCAATCCACAGAAACACCGGCACGCTCAGATACCATGCCCAGGGAAGATCCAGCATATAGCCCATCACAAACCAGATGGGAATCATCACGATCGCAACCCCGACTTCACCGAAATCGCGATAAGAAATCATCGTATTGAATTGACGCTGATCGCGCTGCACTTCCTCGCGCAGCAGGTCCGCATCAATGATGACCCGCGTCTGGGCCGAGTCTGCCTGCCAGGCCTGTTGGAATTCGTCAGGAGTCATCGGTTTCCCCTTTCATCAGCTCATTCAATGCCTGCCTGGCCCGGTTCAGTTTCACGCCGACATAGTTTTCGGAAATCCCCAGCACTTCAGACATCTCGCGATAGCTCAGCTCTTCCAGATAAAGCAGCACCAGCGCTGCATCGGTTTTGGGCAACTGGTGAATGGCCTTGTAGAGCTGCTCGACGAGATCCCGTTGCTGCGCTGAAGCGGCACTGTCCGCCTCCCCGGCTGTCAGCATCTGCACTTCCAGCAACGGTTTCTGTCGAACCCGTCGCGGCGCTTCTTTTCTGCGCCAATTCATCGCCGTCTGGAGTGCCACACGATAAAACCAGGTGGCCGGGCTCGACTTCTGCGCAAACTGCGGCAGTGACTTCCAGGCCTGCAGTAGAATTTCCTGAGCAAGGTCCTGGGTCTCTTCGCTGGTCAGGGTGTAGGCGCGTGCCACTTTCCAGACGGCGGCACCATGCGTGTCCAGCCAGTCCATGAACAGCGATTCCCGTGTTTGATCGTGCACGACAACACCCCTTTCCACAGCTATTAGTAACCGCTGCAGGGGCCGACTTACAGAAAAAAGGTGTCGTATGCGAATTTCTTGTAAAAAAATGGATTGGTTATTGGGGCTTACTACCCGCGAGCCAGGCGCGGAATTGATGGAGGATCTCTTCCTCAAAGACACCGCCATCCGAGAAATCAGCAGAGGCGACAATTTGCTCCCACCGATCCGTATCGAATGGTACGGGATAGCGGTTCGCCTGAATCAGTTCGATCAGTAATCCCTCCAGAGCCATTTCTGGCTCATTGTGGTTCAAATAATGATCCACTCCGGTAAGCGTTTCAGAATCGAACAGGGGGCGACACAAATCAGCAAGTAGAGCGACTTCCTTGCGGAGCGCTGCGATCGACTCTTTCGATTCTTCATGTGCCATGATGCGCTTTATTTAGAAAGGATAAGGAGAATGTGTTAAAGTCTTATGCTGGATTATTCCAGAAAATCCCCACTTCGCAAGAATCGATCAAACGAATGGAAGAAATTAAGATCATCCAGATAAACGAATATGAATTGAGCGCGGAACAGCGGGCGCAAATTCTTGCTCTGCTCAAGGATTGTTTCCCGGGTTACTTCGAAGAGCGGCACTTCTTTAAACAAATGCCGCAACAGCGGCTGCTGGCCTATGCGGATGGAACCCTGATCGGGCAACTGGGGCTGGAGCATCGGGCGATTCGGGTCGGAGATCAGTGTGCGTCGATTTTTGGTGTGGTCGATCTCTGCGTCAGAGAAGCGGAGCGACGACAGGGGGTGGCCACGGCACTCATGAGAACCGTTGAGCAGACAGCAAAATCGCACGACATTGACTTTTGCCTGCTGTTCGCCGACGAGCATGACCTCTACCGGAAGCTGGGCTACACGCATACGAAAAATAATTGTATCTGGCTGGGCATTGATGAGGGTCAGAGCATCGGACTGATCGAGCGCCCGGTCACAGACTGCATGCTGGTCAAGCGGATCAGCGGAACAATTCCCTGGGACGATACCCAGACCATCGATCTGCTGGGGCATTTATTCTAACAGTGCCGCGACTGAAGTTGGTCGCATACGGCGAACAGAAATCGCGCTTCAAAAATTCATCGAACTGGACCTGTCAACCACAGTGCCACGATCATAGAATTAACGGCAGGCGTTCTTCACGAAAAGCGACTCAATTACTACTGAAAGACCAGGACCAGGAAACGAATCGACCATGCGACTTTTTCAGCGCCCTTCAGGGGCAGCAACTTTTTTAGTGACCACTCTGATACTGATGACTGCTGCGACACAGGCCGCCGACTGGCCTCAGTGGCAGGGCCCGAACCGGAACTCCATTTCGGCCGAGACCGGGCTCCGCTCTACTTTTCCCGAAGACTTCAAGCCGGTGTGGTCCTTCAAGGACTGCGGGATCGGCTACTCTGCCCCGGCGGTTGTCAATGACTACGCCTACCTGCTCGGTGCCGACAAGCAGGAGAACGGCGATTACACTGAATTTGTGCTGGCACTGGATCCCAGCGGCAAGCAGCTCTGGAAACAGGAAGTCGCCCACTACAAGGAAGGCATCATGCTGACCAAATGGGGCCACGGTCCGCGGAGTACTCCCTCCATCGCCGACGGCCGCTTGTTTGGACTCGGCGCGAACGGCGATCTGTTTGCCCTGGATCAGAAAACCGGCAAACTGCTCTGGAAAGCCAATCTCCGTGAAGCCTACGGCAGTATGCTCAGTGGAGCGCGGGGCAAACCGGAAAACACCTGGGGCTATTGTGAGTCTCCCCTGGTGGATGGCAACCATGTAATCTGCACGCCCGGCGGTGAGCAGGGTTCGGTGGTCGCCCTCGACATTGCGACCGGCAAGCTGGTCTGGCAGTCTAAAGAACTGACCGACCCCTGCAGTTATTCTTCGACCGTGATCGCTGACTTCGGCGGGGTGAAACAGTACGTGGTGCTGACCGCGAAACAGCTGGCTGGCGTCCGCGCTGCTGACGGCAAACTGCTCTGGACCGCCGAAGTTCCCGTGAATGAAGTCGCCGTGATTCCCACGCCTATCGTGACCGGAAATCGGGTCTACACGACCTGCGATTACGACGCCGGTTGCGGACTGGTCGAAGTCAAGCAAGACGGCGATCAGTTTACGGCGAAGGTGCTCTACAAAAACAAAACCATGAGCAACCACCACGGCGGCGTCGTACTGATCGACGGAAAAATTTACGGCTGGACCGGCAAAACCACCTCGCGCGGTCGCTGGGTCTGTCAGGATCTGGAAACGGGCGAGAGTGTCTGGATGGAAGGCCGCGCCGCACCCGCTGGTGCCGTGATGGCCGCGGATGGACACCTCTACTGTTTTACGCAGGACGACGGCGTACTGGTCTGCATTGAAGCCACCCCGAAAGGATTCAAAGAAACGGGCCGCTTTACGATTCCGCAGCGCACGGAAAAACAGAGCATCCTCGGAAAAGTCTGGGCCCGGCCCGTCATCTCCAATGGACGGCTCTATCTTCGCGATCAGGACCTGCTGTTCTGCTATGACATTAAGCAGGATTCCTAGGTAGCGTTTATTTAATCGTTTTCAGCGTGATCATGAAGTCGACAGCGTTAGCTCTGTCGGTATTCACCGTGGCCAAGGGTATGCTGTGACTCTTGTTTTCAGGACTTCAACAGCAGAAAAGCAAAATTAGCCGCAGGGCGTTAGCCCCGGTTGAAACGACTTTGGGATATCACATCCGAATTAAGAAACGCTACCTAGTCTCCGTATCGCATCGTCAATCTCATCAGTGAGACCTGAGGGGGCAGGCTTCGATTCAAGGAGCCCTGCCCCTTTTCTTATTCCTCCCCCGGGCTAAACGGAACGCATCAGGGCCAGTACGAAATTTCCAAAATTGATGACGAGCCCGACGACATATCTCTCACTGAGTAGCGGAAGCAGGGGCCTCTGAGATTTCCAAACCGTGTAGAAAACGTTCGAAAATAATACCGCGTTGATCAGCAGCGCCAGGATGGCGATCATGTCAAAGTAGTTTTCTTGAATCAACGCCATACAAAACGCAGGTTGAACCAGGAAACCGCCCAGGAACCAGAGCGGGTAGTCGGCAAAGGGACTCAGCGGTCTTTGATCTTGTCCCGGCCACGTCAAAATGACAATAGCGAGACTCAGCAGGCAAATCACAACCGTGAAACGAATCTTGGGATTGACCTTCAACCGCCTATTCTCCTGTTGTTGCTGCGAGATGTGCTTCCAGCCAGTCGTTGGCCCTCTAAAATATCATTCGTATGATGACACATGGAGTCGAGGCGAACAATGCGATTTCTGGTCATTCTATCTGCTCCGCGAAATCGATTGAGGCCAATACAAAAATGGCTGGCCGAACCGCCCTATACGGTTTAATTTGAGAAACGGATCACTTTTTAAGACAAACCGGCAAGTGTGCAGACTCAGTTCTTGTGAAGGACTGCCCCTGTAAGGTCTTTTAGCCAATGAAAACGTTCGCGCTCCAACTGAAGCACAGAAGAGGTCTGCTGGTCTGTCTGGCCGGCATTCTGCTGCTGGGGATTGCATACTTCTTAACGGAGGAGAAGCAACAGCCCCTGTCTGCGGAGGAGCAACAGTTGATGGGCGCCTGGGACGATGAAACTCCCGGTTTTCTGCGTATTTTCCGGGCAGATCGTACTTTCACCACGTCCAACGGTCAGTTTGCCGGCCGCTGGTGGATTGATGAGGGTGAGTTGAAAGTCACTTACTGGCAAACGTTCGAACCGCCCCGCTCGCTCAGTCTTACCAGTCTGGAGTTATCGCTGACCAGCCTGCAACGTTCGTTCGATGAGGAGACCTATTCCTGGCAGATTGACTTTCTCAAGAACGGCCAGCAGATGACGCTGAGCCATCCGGTCGACGAACAGCATCCGGACGGGAAGTGGCTGTGGACGAAGCAGATTGACAAGTAATGGCAGAAGCATGATCTCTGCTTAATAGATGTGTCCTGCTGAATTCTCACTCTTCAGTTTCATTCTGTTTTGACTGGATGGTCAGCCAGAGGGGGACATGCAGGTCCCAGTGGATCACGGCGCTCCGCAGGCCCATGATCAGCGCGGAGCAGGCGACGCCGATCAGGACGGCATGTTCGGGGAGCCAGGACACCAGGGCGACGTACAGGATGCAGCCCAGGGTGACCGGGATGGCATAGATTTCCCGCCGCATCAGGAGTGTCGGCTGACCTGCCAGCACGTCGCGGAGCAGGCCACCACCGATTGCCGTCAGGACACCCAGCAGGACTGGCGCGAGTGGCATGCCAAACTCGACCCAGATCACTTTCTGGGCCGCCTGGATGGCAAACATCGAGACCCCCAGCGCGTCGAGGTACAGCATGGTTTTAAAAATTTCCTTGCGCGTCATGTGTCGGTTTGTGAGGAAGGCCACGAAACTGGCCCCCAGGGCGACCCAGATGTAATTCAGGTCGGCTTCCCAGAAGACCGGTACGCCCAGGATCAGGTCCCGAATGGTACCGCCGCCGATGGCCGTGATCAGACCGAGTACACAGGCGCCAAAGAAATCGACGCCGCGCGGCGTCACCGCCAGTACGCCCGTCACTGCAAATGCGACCGTGCCGATCATCCCCAGCAGATATTGTGAGTCTGCGACGCTCATGGTGAACCTGCTGACGCGACTCAGGCTTTCTTCACGAATTCGGATTTCAGTCCCATTGAGCCAATCCCCGGAATCTTACAGTCGATGTCGTGATCGCCTTCGACCAGGCGGATATTTTTGACTTTCGTGCCCACCTTGACGACCGAGGAAGAGCCCTTCACTTTGAGGTCCTTGATCACGGTGACCGAGTCGCCATTCTGCAGGATGTTCCCGTTGGCATCCCGGACGACGGGACCGGTCGTTTCCTCCGCAGCCGCACTCTCCGGGTTCCATTCGTGCCCGCATGACGGACAAACCAGCAGCCCTCGATCTTCGTAAGTATATTCCCCATCACATTCCGGGCAGTTCGGCAAATCGCTCATCTCATCTCCTGCAGTCTGTCTGTTCAGTCTTTCAACGCCGGAACTACACGCGGCGTATGATCTCATTAGAATAACGAGAAACTGACACAGAGAACAGGAAGGGACGCAGAAAGCCAACAGCATAAACTGGGATGAACCATAACAAGCACGGATGCCACGAAAAGCGACGTTAGTCACTTCTCTTCATCACGCTTTTTTTCACCCACTGTAAACTCCCGGGCATGGCCGATGATTCTGGTCTTTTTCAATTCTTCCACTTGTGCGGGAGTCATTTGCGACAGATCCGTGACCTGAGTGCCGGGAGCAAATTCAAAATGGGAGTAACGCGAAACATCTTCGTTGACGATCGCTTCCAGAACCTGCATTGTCGTGCGGGTATACAATTTACCGTCGCGATAAACGGTCTGTTCCACCTTGTAAGGCAGCCACACACCGTCCGCGACCTTACGAAAATCGTGCAGCTTGACCGATGAAGTATGCTCCATTTGAGGCATCAGGTAGAGATCCCTCTGTTTCACCCGGTAGCCGAACTTCTTGCTGATGGTGAGAACCTGCTTCACCTGCTTTCCGTTAAAGAGAATTTTCCCGGTCCAGCTGATGACGAATTCGTCTTCATTTTCCTCGACGAGCTGGTAGTCGCGGAGTTGCAGCGCTTCGGGCAGTGATGTCCTTTTGGTTTCGACAATGTGATCCGTCGACGCCAGTGGATCCTCCACGTAGAGGGCGTTGTCATACATATATGTCGATCTTTGAATCAGGTTGCGGAAGGGATAAAAGTTCTTTCCATACTGCATTCCGATGTTTCCGGGCAGAAAGGTATTTCGACTGAGCCCCCCTTCTATCGCAGATACATGCTCGTAAGCGCGTTGCGTTTCCAGAGTCCAGTTACCCTGTTCGTCTTTTTTCGCGTGCTGCTGGCGATCCCGTTTGATTCGTTTCAGCTGGCGCTGCTCATCAAAGGCCACGACTTCGGTGGCCCTCACAAAGGAAACGCGTCCTGTCATCTGGGCCAGTTCGATTAAGGTGTAGGGGGACGTCGTCTCATAGCGGATTTTGAGATACAGAGATTTGATCCGGTCCCGTGACACCTCCCAGGGTTTGATCAGCCGCTCGGGAACCGCATCTGCACCCTGCACTGTGCCCTGCCCTGACAGAAACGGCAGCAGACAGGCACAGCAGAAAAACAACGGCGCTCGAACGGGAATGCGGAACATGGTGGCAGCCTTTCGCTGACAAACTGAGTTTCGATATTTGACGTACGTGGACATAAATGACACAATGTGCAATTGTATCAAATTCATGTCTCAGCTGGAAATTTTATTTACCAGAATGCGATTCCGCTCTGAGGTCTGGTGGCTTTCATTCGAAAGTTCCTGCTCCCTCGCCTGTCCGATTCCTGAGGAGAAGAGAAATGTCTCACAACAAGCGCTTACACCCCATTGTGCTGGCAGTCACACTGGCAGTTTCTCTGTCAGGTGCCTCCCTGTTGGCAGCGGATCCTCAGAAATGGCCCGAGAAACTGCCCGAGTCGATACTCAAACTCAAACAGTCAAAACACCCTGAGATTCCCCGGGAGTCCAACACTTCCGAAAAAGAGGGGCTGGAGCGGCTCAAACAAGCGATGCGTCCCGACAGTCACCTCAAATCGGGAACCGTATTGATCGAAACGGAAAAGTTTCTGCCACCACGTTTACATCGGGGACGGGTACCGCTCATCCTGACCAGGCTCACTTTTGATACCCAGGTCAAGCCGTCGCTGTGGGCGCAGTGGACCAGCACCGCAGAAAAAAATTGTGCCTTTGTCCGCTCGACAGAGGATACGTTTCTGTCAGAGAGTTTCCCGGCCCAACGTGGCAGACAAAGAATCTCGATCCGAAAGAAAGACTACATTCCCACATCCCTGTACTGTGATCTGTTTCCCATTTTTTCTTTCACCTACATTCCCCATTTCCTGCTGGGCCGTCCGCAGATGTATGAAGTGTTTGTCCGGAATTCAGTTATGAAAGGGGGGCAGTTCTTCGTCGAAAGACAGGCAGACGGGCCCTGGGTCATTCACAAGGTGACCGAGGACAGTAATCCCAAAAGCAGGCATAAAAAATATCATGCGATATTCGAAGTCACCGCAGACGAACCCTGCTACCTGACCCGCATGATTTTCTGGTCACAGAGCAGGGAGTCGGGTGACTGGGAAGTGAATATGGCACTGCAGAACGATTTTGTCGAAGTCGATGGTGTCAAAGTTCCCGGGGAAACGCTGTCCTATTTAAGGAGGTTCCTGGAGAAAGGGGGGGAGGACATGGTACATCGATTGACACTCACCTGGCAAGAAGTCAACAAACCCAGCGATCCGAAAACGTTCAACGAAAAGCTGCTGGAACCGACGCCAGAGACGGGAATTTTTGATCTGAGAAAAAAATCGGACGGCGTCGTGGGCGTTCCTTATAGCGAATTTCAAAAAACAGAATCGTCCTCGGATAAGTAATTCCCCCTCTCGAGAAGTCCTTTTCCGGCTCCATTCTCGTCGTTGGCGTTGCAATCAGTGTGGTTTCTGGCAGATAATTGAGAATTCATATTCTTCGATCAACAGACCAGTCGTGTCTGCAGTGCGGCACGACGGATTTGCTAAGGACGCTCACCATGCTGGCTCGTATTTCCGTTTTTCTGTTACTCTGTTTTGTGATGCTCCCCGGGCGGGTGCAGGCTGAAACGAAGCAGCCAAACATTTTGTTTCTCCTGACCGACCAGTGGCGGGCGCAGTCGCTCGGCTACGCGGGTAATGACCAGGTGCAGACGCCGAATATCGATGCACTGGCCCGACAGAGTGTCAATTTCCAGAACGCGGTTTCCGGGTGTCCGGTCTGCTGTCCCTTTCGAGGCTCACTGATGACCGGCCAGCGTCCCCTGACGCACGGCGTGTTTCTGAACGATGTGCAGCTGCCCGCCAAAGCCGTCACGATTGCTGAAGTGCTGGACAACGCCGGTTACGAAACCGGGTTCATCGGCAAGTGGCACCTGGATGGCCGGGGCCGCTCCGCATTCACACCACCAGAACGTCGCCAGGGCTTTGA
Source organism: Gimesia panareensis (assembly GCF_007748155.1). GTDB lineage: Bacteria > Planctomycetota > Planctomycetia > Planctomycetales > Planctomycetaceae > Gimesia > Gimesia panareensis. The sequence continues at coordinate 7,754,138 of NZ_CP037421.1, read as the reverse complement.
GTTCTGGCGAGCCCTGGAATGCACGCACAACTATAACCGTTCGTTTTACTACGGAGACTCTCCTCAACGGCAGACCTGGGAAGGTTACGACGCCTTTGCCCAGACACGTGTGGCCCGGCAGTTTATCCGCGACCAGTCTAAAAAGGGGCAGCCGTTTCTGCTGGTGATGTCGTACGGCTCGCCGCACAATCCGTATCACACGGCACCTCCGGAATACCAGAGGATGTATGACCCGGAGAGAATCAAGCTGCGACCCAATGTGCCCCAGGATCAGCGGGCAGCCGCGCAAAAAGAACTCGCCGGTTACTTCGCCCATTGTACGGCGCTGGACGACTGTGTCAGCGATCTGCTGGCGACACTCAAAGAGACCGGCGTCGATGAAAACACGATCGTCGTTTTCACATCTGACCACGGCGACATGCTGCATTCCCACGGACAGATCCGCAAACAGAAACCGTGGGATGAATCGCTCCGCGTACCGATGCTGTTCCGGTTAAATGGAGCAGAGCACGCAAAAGGTCGCACCGTCGATACGCCGATCAATTCCGAAGACCTGATGCCCACGCTGTTAGGGCTCTGTCAAATTGCGATTCCCGAAACCGTGGAAGGGCTGGACTACAGCGGCTACCTGCGCGGCGGCAAAAATCCTTCGGATGGGGCAACGGTCATCACCTGTCCTTCCCCCTTTGGTGAATGGCAGCGGAGCCGGGGCGGAAAGGAATACCGTGGTTTGCGAACGACCCGTTATACCTACGTCCGTGATCTCAACGGGCCCTGGCTGCTGTACGACAACCAGGCAGACCCGTATCAGCTGAAAAATCTGTGTAACGATCCGGCGGCAGCCCCGATCCAGGCGAAGCTCGATGCGCTGCTCAACAAAAAACTGGCCGCCCAGAATGACGAGTTTCTGCACGGCAGTAAGTACATCGCAAAATTCGGTTACCAGGTGAACCCCAAAACGGGGACGGTGCCTTACACAAATTGAACTACGAAATACATGCCTGTTGGCTTGCCAACAGTGAATCGATGAAACTACCACGAAAAGCACGAACGACACGAAAAGAGTAGAAAAGGGCTCAAATATGACGAGCCCCGATACTTTATTGTTTATCCAGTTTCTGACGGGCAAAACTCAACTTTTTCTTTTGCATTTCACTGAGCAGGTCTGCATAGGGGGCCAGCGTTTCAACAAACTGTTGATATGCTTTATTACGAAAGAAGTGGTCGGCTTGCTCTGATGCCTCACGAAACCCGTTTGATCTCACCAGCGCGGTCCACTCTACTTGTCTGTCTGCGACTTCGTAAGTCTCATCGTAAATACTCAATAAACTCAAAAAGACCCAGTAAGGATGATCCCAGACTTTTTCGTCCATTTGTGATTTATGCTGGTCCAGTTCCGGAAGCATGGCTCCCCATTCGATAATGGAGTCTCGTGCTTCACCAATCTGCTGGTTGAATTCAGCAACCTCGTCGGGCTTTGCTGTTTTCATTTGCACGATGAATTCATCCTGGTCATCCTGGCATTCAAATCCCCACTTTTCAGCAAGTGGGATGATCTTATGCAGTGATTCCGGGATCAGTGTTCGATCCAGCTTCAAACGGGCACCCTGTTCCAGATCCATAATGCGTCCTTCAAATCTCATTCAATCTCTTTCCACACCATCTGCACAGCCAGACCTTTTCCTTCTGTTGGCAGTGGGGGTGATATTTTCATTTCGAAGTGGTTGTTGGCGTTCTGCATGTGTGCCAGCGCGCGGGGGGCGAACTGGAACAGGAATTCGGAGTTTAACTGTTCGATCGAGCCTGCCGGGTCGTCACCGTTTGTGTTTTCGCAGCGGAGATAGAACCCATAGACGGCGGTTGGCTGCTGCTTGATCCACGCATCGAGGGAAACCGTGAGCTTCTCTTCTTTGAGAGACGTCTCCAGCGGAGTCCAGGAGGCGCCGTTCGAGGAGACGGAGAGCATGGGAGCCGACTGACCTGGTGCCAGTTTCAGTTCCAGCCCGCCCTTCAGCAGCACATAGGGCCAGGTGAAGTGCCAGTCCCGCTGGTGGGGGTGGGGCTGATTCAGACGCGCCAGTTTCGTGATGCGGCGTTTCAGGGTGCCGTTCCCGGCGACGGGAGGCGGGCCAGCTTCAGTCAGATATTTCTGGTGCACATGCCCTGCAGCGGAAAAGTCAAACTCAAGGCGGTCTCCCGGTTCCAGGGTTGGAGCAAGCTGCGAATCTTTAATCGCAGGTTTCCGTTCGGAAGGCTGGTTGTCGGCAGTCGTAGTATAGAGTCGGGCGATTGCCTGCGAGGAACTGCCGATCGGATCCAGGGGCGTTTTTGTAATCAGTTCCGGATGCTGTGCCAGTTCTTCGACACTCGCGATCACTCCCTTGTCGTTGCGATAAAAGACTTCGTGGTCGGGATCGAACATGTGCCACTTACCGTCATAGAAGGCTTCCGCGACGACGTGTCCCGAGAGTCCCCACGTGCGGCTCTTGACCCCTGCCCTGCGCGCCAGGACCGCAAAGTTCGTGGCACAGTCGTCACAGAATCCGTAGCCGTAAACGTTGAGAAACTTCACGGGGTCGTGCACTTCATCCCCCGGTTCCGCCGGATAGAAGTGATACCGCCAGTCCTTCAGGAACTTCCAGATCGCCAGCGATTTCTCTTCGTCCGTCATTCCCGGTTTGAGAATACTGGAGAGCATCGCCTGCTGGCTGGAGAGATCGGGGTCCCCCTGGCGCTTCCAGTTGAGCTGGATGGTCTGCTGCGGATCCCGGTTTTCCCAGACAAGCTTGAGGGGCTGCACGTGTCTGCCGGGGATGTCGGGAAATGAAATCAGCGAATCGGCGTCGTTCAGTACAAACCTTGTCGATCGTTCGACAAAGGACTCCGGGCAGACCAGTTCATATTTACGGCCGTTGGTGCGGGGATCGGAAGAGTCGCTGGCAGAAAAATAGAGCGTCGTCGGCGTCCAGTGGCTAAAGTGCCCTTTGCCTTCTTCGCGGATCAGCTTATGCAATGCGTGGGGGTGTGGCAGTGGCTGACCATCCTCGAGCAGGAGGCATGCGGACTTTGATTCACGGTCTGCGTCATGCGGGATCTTGAGGCGAGCCACATATCCTACACCGGTCTCGTGTGATATTGCGGCAGGAAGAATCCATTCGCGAATCTGCGCTGTTTTCGTGGTCGACTGGATTTCCGGGCGAACCGTTTTCACGGAACTGCCTGGGGCCTGATTCCCGGAATCGCCCCGCACAGGAGAAAACGAGACGATGCACGTGAGCACCAGACTCACCGCGAAGAAGCACGCTGGTTGTTGTTTCATATTGAGCTCTGAAAGAAAATTTCATGGTACGAAAGTGCGAGCGATACGAGCTTATTATACCCGCACAAGATGCTGACGCTTGCTATTTCCAGCGCGAAAATTGCAAGTCTGCAAAAGATCGGGTAGGCTCATAGTTCCGTTGCTCTTATATTTCAAATCCTCCTGCAATGAATGGAATAGATGATGTTCATGAAATCCCGGTTGCGCGCAACAGTGGTCTGTAGTACTCTCACCTTCGCCGTCATGGGACTGGCCTCCTCTTTATCGATGGCTGCCGAGAAATACACGGAGAAACCCGGGAAAGCAGGGAACGGAAATCATGTGGTGGGGCCCGATTACAAAATCGATCCCCGACTGACCGATCAGGGCAATCCCAAAGGGAAGCGTTTCGAATTCGAGATGCCCCTGGCGAAGAGTAAAATTTTTCCCGGTACTGACAAAACCCTCGACCCCAAAAAAGAGGTGCGAAAAACGCGCAAGATCTTCGTGTATGTTCCCGCTGCCTACAAAGATGGAACCAAAGCACCGATCCTCGTCACACAGGACGGACCGAGCCGACTGGATCTGGTCTGCAATGCCCTGGATAATCTGACGATCTCGAAAGACCCCGCACAGCGGCTGCCGGCGTTTATTGTCATCGGCGTTCAGAACGGGGGCAACGACGGCAAAGGGAGCGAGCGCGGCCTGGAATACGATACGATGTCCGACCGTTACGCCCGGTTTATCAATGACGAAGTTCTACCCGCTGTAATGCATAACAAACAGATCCGTGCCGCTTATCCGCACATCGCTTTCACCGACAATCCCTGGGGCCGGGCCGCAATGGGCTGCAGTTCTGGCGGTGCGGCTGCGTTGACCATGGGCTGGTTCCGTCCCGATCTGTTCCGCCGCCTGATTACCTATTCCGGCACTTTCGTCGATCAGCAGGATGACGACGCCCCCGAAGAAGCGAAGTATCCGCTGGGCGCGTGGGAATACCATTCCAGTATGAAGCTGATTGAAAACAGCGACAAAAAGCCGCTGCGGATTTTCACGCACGTGGCGGAAAACGACCTCCGTGCCAACGATCCGGAGGAAACCTATCACAACTGGGTGATGGCCAACAAGCGAACTGCGGCGGCACTGAAGGCCAAAGGCTACGACTACCGCTACGTCTTCAGCAAGGGGACCCGGCACTGCGACCGCAAAGTCTTCGAGCAGACCCTGGCAGACACCCTGCTCTGGATGTGGCGCGGCTATCACGGCGAGTGATATTTAAAGAACCACGAAAAACATGAAAAGCACGAACAGCTTGATCAGGCAAGATTAAAAAAGGGGTAAGCCCGAATACAATTCGGGCCGAGCGCAGCGAGCAGGAAACTGTCAGAGAAAACTTACTTTAAGATTAAAGGTAACGGGATTCGAGGTCTGACGATTTTCTTTCCTCACAGGAGTTTCAACGATGCTCAGCGAAAGTGACAAAGCACGTTGGGAGAAGATGCGTTCTCTGTTAAATCGAGTGCGCTATCCGGTGCTGACCGAGTGGAATTCAATGGAAGATCAGGCCGCAGCAATTCGCTATGGATTGCAAACGGAAAAATTCACTGCGTATGAATTTTTGTTATTATCTTCCGATGATGAGTTGAAAAAAAGTATTTTAGAAACCCTTGTTAGATCAGCATCGACAGCGCATAGCTCTATTTATAAAAATCGAGCGGTCATCAAACTGATGCCCCGAAGATGGGTTATCAAACACATTGAGCCGATCGTCAATCAGATCCTGACCGATGAAACGGACCCGTATTTGAAGACAGAACCCGATGAGTACTATCGAAGGTTTGCAGAATTGTATGACGAACTGGATGATGGATTACTGGAACGTTTGTTAGATCGAGCCGCTCAACATGATGATCCCGATGTAAAAGAAGTGGCAGAAGATTTTCGAGAACGATGAGACAGGCTGGCTAATAACATTGCAGAAAGGGGGTAGATCACATTTCAATGAAGATCTACCCCCTTCGGGCACCCAACCCGTTTCTGTTTACCCGTCCGATCAGAACTCGCCAATCACTTCGCCGCCGGCACGGGTGCCCAGGGCTTCGAAGATCTCCTGGCTCATGTTTTCGCTCAGGAATTTGACGTGTCCGTCTCCCAGTATGAAGTGCGCACCGCCGACGTGGAAACTGCCGAAGTCCTCGGGGTCGTCTCCCCCGTTGGGAAGGTGCTCGGCGTGGCCAATCACGCGGGCCGGGGCATCGTCGGCCAGCGGGAGTGCACCAGACCAGGTGCCGTACCAGGGACCTTCCACGGGATCGTTATAGGTCGTCCGCTCGCCCACCATCAGCGTGTTACTCGTGCCGTCGGTGATGTCCCGCATCTTAACCTTGCTGTTATGGTAGAAGATGCCGTTACTCACGCATTGTCCCTGCGCGGAAAGCGGGGGCGTCCCCGGTGAGACGGTGTAGCAGTCATCGAGTTCGACCGAGCCGAAGACGCCGGCGTAGTTGGCGGTCGCCATCTGGACCTGCGCGCCGTTGCGGTCGTCGGCCATGAAAGTGTCCGGCTTCGGGTCACTGGGGCACTGGAAGACGGACAGCCGCTGTTTGAGCAGATCCCGGTTAGGGGCGACATCCATGGCCAGGCTGAAATTGAACTGGTTGTAAAGCGGCCCCTGATCGATATAGGGGAGGATCATCGTTCCCCAGGAGAAACCGCTCTCGCCGCCGACATTCGGCTGACGATTGACAACACCAACCCACCCGGGAGGAAACACCGAATGGACGTCATGATAGTTATGCAGGGCGATCCCGATCTGTTTCAGATTGTTTTTACATTGACTGCGTCGGGCGGCTTCCCGCGCCTGCTGGACAGCGGGCAGCAGCAGGGCAATTAAAATAGCAATGATTGCGATTACCACCAGCAGTTCGATCAGAGTAAAGCCGCGGCGGAGGGGGTTTTCTTTTCGCATTTTCAGGACTCCAGGACGTCTTATCATCAGGTAAATGAGAGGATCTGGCTCGAGCAACAGGATTATTATTGCAAATCAATTGCGCATGTCAATATTAAATGCAATCAATATGTAATAAAGTGTTTTGTGCGAATAAATGAGCGTACGAGCTGAAATCTGTGAATGAAAAGGGGGATTCTGAAACGGCGGATAGAGTTTCAGAGGGGAAAAGAGGCATGTCTGAAATGTGGTACTGACGCCTTTCAGGGTGGTAGAAGGTGGCTTATGTTTTCCGTTCTGCGTCTGGCGTAGCTCGACTGCAGTCACCTTCGCCTGGTTTAAATCACGATCGGGTTTAAAGCCGCATCCACCATAACCTGACCGCTGGAGAACAGGGTGACGATGGTGGCGACTAAGGTGGTCACATCAAATCTGCGGGAGCGGATTTCCGCGCCCAGCAAGATCGTCGCATACAAAAAAACAGCCAACGAACATAAAATAAAGATCGGGTAGAACACAAAGCCCAGGGTGATAAACTGCGAGAGGAATATCAACATCAGCCAGCCACCTGCATAAGCGCTCCAGAGTTTGACCGCCGGTTCGACCCGGTGGTAGCAGGACCATTGCCAAAGCAGGACCAGCGGCCATGCCAGGAGAACGGAAAAGAGAATCCGATTCAGGTTTCTAGCCGGTGTGTAATACGATTCCGGGGTCCGTCCCAGCAAAGCGTACGAGATCAGATACATCGTACACAGGATGACCGCTGCGGTGAGTAGTCGCAGAAACCTGGCTTTCAACGGACTTGTTTCCGTATGCATATCACATCCAGTTAGAATGAGTGACGATTCAGGCTCCATTGTACATGATCCCACCGTGCCGCGCAACCTGATCTTTCATGATCTGGTCAGAACAGACCTTCCAGTGGTATTCTATCTGTGTGTCGTTTTCTGCGTTCTTCAGCAATCTTGAATCTGGTACCGACATGTCGATCGAACTTTACACCGTCACAGGCTATCACCGCAGCGGAACACATCTCGGACTGCTGCCCGGGATCCCGCGAAATCAAATCTCCCGGCCGGGAGTCGGTCAGATCATGCAGGGGACCGAAGTACTGCTCACTCTGCCGGATGGCGAGACCAGAACGGCTGAGATCGTGCATTATTTCATGCGGGTGCCGGATGCGGTGGCAGACCTTTCAGAACTGGACGACCTCGGGATTATTCTAGTGCTGGCCGATGTGAATTCAGAAGCGGAGGTTCCCCTCGGCACGAAGATCAGTCTAGAATAGAAGCAGGTTTAAAGCAGAGATTCTGAAGCTGAGCCATCAATGAGGTCGCAACATGACCGAAACCGAAATTCAGGAACTGGAAACCAAGACCGGCTGTCAACTGCCGGCGGTCTATCGAGAGCTGCTGCTCAACTATCCGCAGCGGTTGACCGATCTGGCGACCACGCTGGGTATCGAGGAGTTGGAACTGCTCTATCATTCCCGGGATTCGCTGGCCCGGGTGAATGGGGAGGATCCCGAATACCTGCGCAGCATCTTTCCGCCCCATTGTTTTGTCATCGGCGAAAATGGGAACGGCGACTATTACGCGATCGATACCCAGTCCGCAGACGGTGTGGTCTACATGAGCGGTCCGCATTGGGGCGAATATCCTGAAGACGCCGAGGGCAAGCCTCTACCCTATGACGACAGCCTGCAGGAGTACATCGAGTTCGTCGTCCACGTGTATGAGGAGGCGATTCAGTTCGAGAGTGAACTGGATGACACGACCGTGTATCGGCCGCCGGGAATGCTGACAGAATATTTCAGTATTGCCCTGAGTCTCCTGCTCATGCCGATCCTGCTGCTGTTGATGTTGTGCTCCCTGCTCCTGACCGGCCCGTTCGTGTTGCTGATGCGCTTGTGGGACAGGATCCGACCCTTGAAGGGGTGAAGTGAATCGGGTACACCCGGTGCCATCGATCACTCAGGCTCGCTCAGCTTCCAGGTGAACGGGGGCTCGATGACGTAGCCGTCTGCGAAGAGGGCGTACAGGATTATGGGTGAGGTACTACCCTGGTCCTGCTGCAGTTGGTCGATTACCTCGGAGATCGAATAATCAACCGGTTTGGTCCAGGGGACTCGTTCCGCTGCAGCGACGCCGACGCAAAGGACCGGTTTGCCGTTAATATAAAGGACCGGCTCGCTGTCCGGGTCGGTGCCGTTCCAGTTGCCGCTTGGATTTTTCACCCCCAGGGCAGTCGTCAGGCCTGTCTCACGCTGGTCACTCAGAGTGACCGGCGTGCTATTGCCCGCATGTCGATACATGCTGGGAAGATAGCCCGTCAGCGCGCCGTTGCCGGGGGCATCCCACGCTTCGGAATTCTGAAAATCAGGCAGCGTCTGGTTCCATTCTTCAGCCAGACGCACACGCCAACTGAGCAGGTTCTGACCCGTCGATGCGTCCCTGATGTTGCCTGGCAGTGACCCATGTCGCTCTTGATAATTATGGAACGCCAGCCCCAACATTTTCATCGTGTTTTTGAGCAAGGGATCGTCTACACGATATTCACGGAGAGTCTGACAATAGCGCAGGAACGGATAAACTGCCCCAACCAGAACCAGTACCAGGAGAATCAGCACTGTGTAACCGAATTTCTTGCGAAGGGGTGAGTTCGTCATCAGAGAGCCCTCTGCGGAATCGGAGAGTAAAAAATGCTTGTAGAGAGCGCATCATTGCAGGAAAATCAACGGAGAGCAAATTTATTTTCAGCTGGCTGCAATTCCTCTATAACATCCAGGACCCGAGATGATTCAGATTCACACCACCTGCCGTCGACGTATCGCTGCTGTAGCATCTCTCCACCTGCTGGTACTCCCGGTGCTCAGCGGTTGCGGCCAGGAATCCGTGTCGCCGGTCTCAGAAGTCGCGGCGGCGGATGCGACAGAGAATAAGACAGGAGAGAGCGACCTGGCGCAGGTGTATGCAGTTCTGCAAAGCAAGAAGTTTGTCGATCTGACGCATGCTTTCGAGCCGGGGATTCCGCACTGGCCCGGCTTTCCCGATGAAACGGTCAAGACTATCTACTGGTACGACAAACGGCCCGGCACGCTCGGGGAGGGCTTTTTCGCGCAGCTGTATTGTCACGTCGGTCAGTGGGGGACGCACGCCGATCCCCCCGCGCACTTTGTCAAAGGAGGCCGCACGCTGGATCAGATCGAGGTCAAAGAAATGATTCTGCCGCTGGTACTGTTTGACGTTCATCAGGCGGTGAAGCAGAATCCCGATTACACGATTACGCTGGACGATGTCCGCCAGTGGGAGGCAAAACATGGCCCAGTTCCCAAAGGCGCGTTTGCCGTGATGCGAACCGACTGGTCGAAACGCTGGCCCGATCAAAGTGCCATGCACAACAAAGACAAAGCCGGCGTCGCCCACTATCCGGGGTGGAGTCTCGAAGTCTTGAAGTACCTCTACGAAGACCGCGGCATCACCGCCTCAGGCCATGAAACCACCGACACCGATCCCGGCGTCGCCACCACCGAAGACGAATATTCCCTGGAGAACTACATCCTGAGCCAGAACCATTACCAGATCGAACTGTTAACGAACCTGGATCAGGTACCGGAAGCTGGTGCCCTGGCGGTGGTGACCTTCCCCAAACCCAAAGGGGGCTCGGGCTTCCCCGCCCGCGTGTTTGCGATCCTGCCGTGAGGTGCTTTAATTTCCTCTCTCATCGAAACCATCCGGGTGCCACCTGTCGGCTTGCCCGACAGTGCTGCTGAGGTAAACATTTCCCACTTCACGTATCCTCCCCGACTACTGAATAAACTGGACTGGACCCAGACACGCGTCTGACCAGAATGCCTGATTATGCGTCGCGCGCGCGAGCCACGATTCTTTTTCACGGGAACATGCAGAACTGATGCCCCAAACACACTATAAAACCCTCTGGTTTCAGCACGATTTGAAATACAACTGCTCATTGATGCACTCCATTTTCGGTCCACTTTTACCACTTATACCCGCATAAAAACCGCTGATGACCACAAATAACCCGCCCTGACCAGCAGTCCCGCTTAACCAGAGAAAAGCAGATCATGCAACATCCAAGGATCCCCCCGAATGCAATCCGGGTCGAGCACAACGAGCAGGAAGTCTCTTCTCCGGGGTGCCATCCATGAGGAAGCTTCTGTCAAGACCGTAGTGAGAAGAACGCGGAATTATCCAACCATCCATCCGGCATCACTCGCCTTGGCGAGGCGCCACAAGACAAATTACGGTGACTCCCATTCACAGTTACGGCATCACAGTGTGCCATGGCACCCGTCGGGATGTCACCTGAATCCCACTTTCGATCTCAACGTGAAACTTAAGTCCGACACAACTCTTTGAATTTACTTATCGAAACTGCAGTCGCTCAGACTGCCAGGCTCCGTTCTTTCCACAAGGTTCCATTTTTCAACATGGACCACATCACACGCACCAGGTAATGCGATGTGGCTACAATCGCAATCTTTTTCCTGTCTTTTTCCTGTCGATGAATCCGCTCATAATAGGCTTTAATCGTCGGTGAATATCGAATCCCCTGCCAAACTGCTTCGGTAACCAGGTGCCGGACCTCTGCACATCCTTCGCGCGTGATATGCCCCAGTCGATTAGTACTCCCTGACTGATCCTGGATCGGGATCAGACCGAAGTAGGCCCCCACTTTCTTACTGTTGGCAAATCGATGCGGGTCATCCACAAAGGCCACGAATGCCTCAGCAGTGCGTAAGCCGATGCCGGGGATACTCTGCAATTGCTGCACGGCAATGTTCTCTTTCGAATAGCGGGCCAGTTCCGTTTCAACCAGCCTGGTTTGCCTCGTCAGTGTTTCGATCTCTTCTACCAGCATGTCCCGTTTCAGATTTTGCATCGGCTGTTTCAGATCTTTCTGTTTTAGCCATTCCATCCCCCGTATGGTCCAGAGACCAAACTCTTTGGGAACCCTGCAACCAACACTTCTCAGAAGCGAGCGAATTCCATTTTTAGCCCGGGTCCGTTTCTGAATCAGTTTGCCTCGGAATGTAATCAACTCTCTCCAGGCCCGCACGTCTGCAGTCGGGACATGAACGGTCGGAACTTCATCGAGAAACAACAGTTTGGCCAGTTTCTCTGCGTCCGCACGATCATTCTTTTGTTTGGAACGAAAAATCAGTTTCAACAGTCCTGGATGGGCCACGGCAACACGAGAAGCAATCTTACTCAGAGCTTCAAAGTAGATGCCATAACCGGTACTGGCTTCAAAACAGACTTCGCATCGTCCTTGCAGGTTCATCAGAAATTTAATCACATCATCCAGGCATGGCAGCTGACACCGCTGCAGCAGCTTACCATGCTTATTAAGTACACAAATCGTAATATGCTTGACATGCACATCCAAACCAACATACAACATCATTGCCTCCGGAGGTGAGATTTCGTGAAACAGATTGTGAACGAACTTGTTCCACGATAATCGATCCGACGGAGGCTTCCTACATAGTTTCACAGTTGGCTTGCCCAACTGTGCTGTCACCAATGCATCTCACAACACAACCGCAGGTCAGCCCGGATGTAATCCGGGCCGAGAGCAGGATGTTTCGACTCCCACATTCGATTCAAAACAGAACCAACTCCATTTTAGCGATCGGCGCGCCACCACCGAGATGAACCTGAATCACTACCTGAACAGAAAAAGGGGTCAGCGACTCAATAACGAAGCGATCTGACCTGCTCTACTTCAATCGACGATCCGAAACCGCACCAGTTCTGCATCTGCATCACTGACGACATACAGATACTTTGACTCCCGATCCAGGGTCACCCCCTCTGCCTTGCGAATCGGTTTGCCTGCAGCGCCGAATGAGAACTGCTGGATCACTTTTCCCCTGCGTCGATCGTAGGTAAACACCCGGCTGGCCTGGTCGCTGACGATCCAGAAGAGATCACGCACGCGGTCGTAGCAGAGGCCCGAAAAATCGATGGCCTGCGGTTTCAGTTCCTCGTCAACGAATCCCCTGCCCCCGTCCAGGTAATCGACGGCAACGATCCGCTCCAGATCGTCACTGACCGCGATCAGCAGCCCCGGATCTGCTTCCTTGAGCAGCAATATTTCAGAACGCAACGGGTCGCAGGTGATCCCTTCCAGGCCATTGTTCCCGGCCTCTTCAAAATACCGGGCCACGGCACAGAAGCCGTCCATGTCTTTCAAACGCCGGTCCGCGATTTCCTTCCCCGTCGCCGGATCATACTTCAGGATCTTGCCGGCATCTTCGTCGACCACCAGAATATTCCCCTCCGCATCGAAGGTGATCCCCTCTAAACCCCGGTTGTCGACCTTCCGTGTCGCTAAAATCTCGCCGTTCGTGTCGATCTGAAAGAGCCTTTTGGACTGATCACAGACGGTCCACAGCGCCCCCTCCGGATCGAGTGCGAGTCCCGAAGGTTCCAGCAGACCGAGGTCCTCGTGTCTAATCGAAAATGAAGTCTCGAATTGCAGCGATCCAATGGACATGGAAAAGCCTTTCTGAGCGGGAAACAATAACAATCACCTGAATTTCGTCGTTCAGAATGACAAATGGCTGAAATCTGATTTGTGCACATGCTAACCTTTTAAGCTCAGGCCTTGTATACAAAAGTTCTGTTTTTTCTGATAAACGTGTTGCCTGGAGATTCGCTGTCTGTCACAATTTGTCTGGAGGTTTCGATGAAAATTACCAGAGAGCAGGCAGAAGCGATTTCTCGCGGGGAAGATGTTCCCGTTGATGTTGAGGGTACGGAGTGTGTCCTGATCCGCAAGGATATTTATGCAAAGATTTGCGGCGTGATCCGGATGGGCGGCACCGATGAAGTCACTGATGCTGACCTCCGAAAAATGCTGGCGCGTGCTTTCGAATCAAGCGACTGGAACGATCCTGCCATGGATATTTACAACGACTACGACAATGCAAAGAAGTGATGTCATCCTGGTCGAGATTCCCTATGTTGGGGCCGCAGGGAGCAAAATACGTCCAGCACTCGTTATGCAAAACGATGTTTTGAATGCACAACTTAACGAGACCATCATTGCCGAAATCACTTCCAACACACGCCAGCGATTCAGGGACAACAACGTTCTGATCGAGATTACCACTTCCGAAGGCAGAGCAACCGGATTGCTCAGCGATTCCCTGGTACGGGGCAATCGGCTGCATACAGTCCCCCAATCGGATATCCAGAGAGTGATTGGCAGTCTGTCTGACAGCCTCATGCAACAGGTGGAAGCAGCTGTAAATAATGCGCTCGATTGTTGAGCATGCCCACACCCCGGCCCTTCACACAAGACAACAAAACACGGTTATGGCAGCACTCTTAGAGCTGATAATGATTTTTCTTCTTGGTCTGTGCGAAGCCCTGACCCCTCTGGTTCTGGCCCTCCTGGAATTGCTTGCCGTTTGCTTAGAATTTGTATTCCTGGCCCTGATAAAAGGGCCGTCTGCTGCTTCAGAGCAGTTCCAGAAGCGCAAGGAAGAACACGCGGAACGGAAGAGACAGCAAGACGAGAAAAAACGCGCAGTACAAGCCGCAAGAGCGAACGAGCCGCCGCCGATCAGCGGGCATCAGTACTTCATCCTGGGGTTTTTGGCATTATTCATCGTCATTGGCATTAGTATAGCCTGGACTGTCAAGGATCGAATTCAGCAACAACGCATCGCAGAGACCCGTGCCCAGGTGAAACAGCTGGCCAACAACTTCGCCGGACAGATCAGAGACAGGGAAATCGAGGATCCTGTCTCCCACAGGTTGCGCGACCGTGACGCTTGGCAGCAGCCCATTGAACTGAGAGTCGACAAGGAGTTGTTAAGCTCAGAGGTCGTCGTACGTTCGTGGGGGCCAGATCGGAAGCCCGGTTCCTCCGATGATATTGTTACGAAGCATACGATTCGCGTTCCTGCGAAAGAAGTCGGCGGCGAACTCGCCAAACGGGGTATGAAAGCGGTCCGCAACCGCATTGCCGGCTGGCTCCCCGGCGGCGACAAGGAACAGCAGTCAAAAGAGACAGACAATGTTGAAGAGTGAAATGGGGGATTAAAAAAGGGGTAGGCCTCAATAAGAGTCGCTGTCCCCTTTTATCTTCTCCATCAGAAAACTGGTATCATGTCTTTTCGTTCTCAGAGAATTCATACATCCAACCGCCTGTGAGTAGAGAACATGCCATTACGTCCCAAACTCTCACTGTCTGATCTGGATGCCATCGCACTGGTCGACGCAGCAATCCGCAACACCGGCATCTTCAAGCAGGTCGGTCTGCGCCTGGAAAAAATGGCCCCGGACGAACAGGCTGCAAAGAATCTGATCGCAGCCTTTCATGATAAACGTTGTGCACCGTGGTGCACGGCATTTTTACTCGGCTGCATTGGCCACCCGGCAGGCTATCAGACAGCGAAAGACATCCTGCTCTCGCAGGCAGGCCAGTTATCGGAAAGCTATGCGGGCGTCGCAATGGCTCAGATGCGCGGCGTGGAAGCATACGACGATTTACATCAGATCCTGCTGAGTGATCAGAACTATGAACGTTCTGTCCGCGAGGGGGCTGCATATGGAATGGCACACGTTGCAGCAACAGAATTACCCGATGACTTCCTGGCCGCATACGATTTAGAACGGCTTTCACTCAGTATCGTTTCATGGGAGGCGGCAAAATGTGAACCGCAAGACGAATGGCTGCTCAGCGTGTTCAACGGCAACAAACCGAGACACAACCAGCTCTTCTGTGCCATCGTCGCATACATGGTGTCGTCCAACTCGAATCCTTGCTTCCCTGGCAACCAGATCGCCGCAGCAGTTCAAACACTCCTAAAAGACGAATCGCTCTTCATCCCCCGCCGCCGCCGCAATCAACTCCAAACCTGGCTGGAGGCGCGATAGGTCCGAATCCTCTTTTGATTAAAGTTCATGCTGAAAGCCCCCTGCTAAACCACAATCCCGAACAAATCTTTTATCACCTGTGTCTTCAGAGCATCTAATTCCCTTCGTCCCAGCCATATTAGAGGAATGAAAAGTTCGTGGAACCTTAGTATCTGCGAGACTCGTTTTGAAAGGTCGACCGTGACACATCTGCCAGAAATTGCCAATTTGCCTCTCCAGACTTTGCAGGTCCCCGGTGGCTGGCGCGTAATCATTAATCACTTCTACGAAATCGATCCTGATGATGATCTTGCGGGTCGTCAAATCCTTCACCTTGATCCAGCAACGATTATCGATCCCTGGGACGATGTGCTCTTTTATTACTTCGATCACTCATCGCTCTGGAACGCCACACGAAATGACGGTCGCTATTGCTTCGATGTCGAATGGTCACCGATGGGGCAACGCGATGGTCAGTTCATCATCCTGCAATATCACGCGCAACCGATCACCTTTTCACACCCACCAAAACGCACGCTGAAAAAAAAACGCGACAACATCCAAATATCCTATGAACTAAACCCACCAGTCATGTGGCCAGATTCGCCTGAACGGGTATTTGAATCACGTGACCGGAAACAAATCGTCTCAACGCTGAATCAATGGCTGCGCGAGTGCTCCCGCGATTGGTATTGAACGCAGACCTGATGATCATTTTCTGCGAAAGCATGGCACAAAATACGACATGGCTTACAGAGATGCCAGAATTGTCGGCTGGACTGAATCTGAAATCGTTTTTGCTCACACAGGAATAAAAGGTTCCGAAACCTTTTATCACTCTAAACGTTATCCCACTGATATGAGCTATGAAAATCAAATCGCGATGATGGAACATCTCGCCTTGGCGGCGCCGCTGACCTTGCGCGCCTTTTGTGATCATTGTCGACAGCTCCTGAGTCTCCCCGAATTTCGCTTTGATTCTGAAAACGAAACTGAATGGGGAGTTGTCGTAAAACAAGGTGTCGAATACAACATTTCGTGCCCATACCAGATGGATACACTGCAACAATGGGATGATACCGTCCCAGACGGTTGCAACTTTGGCATTTCGTTGTGCTTGTATCAGGGACACTTCAATGCCAAAAATCACGAGTGGGCGTACAATCAATTAGTTTCTCCTGTCGCTCAGAAAATCGCTGATGGATTTCAAGTTCCCGTTCATTATCACCGAACATGGCTGGGAGCAGGCAAGAACCAATCCCGAAACGAAACGTTTTACCCACACGTGAACTAACAACGAAATACGTTGGAACCGTGAAGCCGGGCGAATTAAAATGGACAGAAATAAGGAGCACTGAATTTCCTGGACTTTTTAAGTAGCAGGGAGATTCGACCCTCTGATATGAATTCAGGCCCATTTGGTACAAATAGATAATAGTCTGAAATCCTGATCGATTTGGACAGAATCCAAATCTCCATTACTATCCAGCTAATTCTCATGAGGTCACAGCATGGATCGCCGACAATTCAACAGTTTACTGGTCGCTTCATTTTTTTCTTCCAGCTGGTGGCCAGCCAGTTCGGAGAGTGTCGAATACGAGGAACTAATTAAGCAGATTGATGCGGCCGAAGGGAACTGGGATCTGATTGTCACGCTTGATTCGAAGACCGATCAGAACGTGTGGATGCAAGTGGTCGAAGGTATGGTTAACTTTCATTACCCCTTTGATGACGAACCCCGACAATTACTTGCCGGTAAGGGTATTGATATTTCTGACTTTGAGATCGTCGATTGCTGGCCACAGAAATGCCTGGTCCTTAAGCATGACCGAAGTCCAGAAGCAATTGAACGACTTCCCAGGCTGATGGACCGTTATGCCAGCCAGATGCTGGAAGTGACTTTGTCGGCTGATCAATGGGATATTTCAACCTTCTTGCAGAATGGCTGATTCTGCATGTCTCCCTGTGCTACGATGCGCGTTCGCTGTCCCTTTTAATATCACCTGAGAGCAGGCCACTGACATGAATATGGCACTCGAAGAATATCTCAGAACAGGACTGTCGGGCTTCCCGAAAGATGGCACTGAAGGAGTTCCCAGTGATTGGATGCCGGTTGCCGACCTTACCGTATCGCACGGTTGTTTATGGGCCGGTGATCCCTATGTATGCGATGGCGATGATGGCTGTATGATCGATGTACCCAACGGAAACTATATCGTGGAAGCACAAGGCTGCGACTTTGATGGAATTCGAATTATCGGGCGTGCTCGTGCCCGCCTGAGCTCCGCTTCTGATGTATCAGTGGGTGAAAAAGTCGGTGAAACCGGAACCGATAGTGCTATGATCGCCATTTGCGACATGGGTGCGGTCGATGCTGCCGTCGCCGGTGATGATGATGGCTTTCAAAGCGTCATCGACGGATATGATTTTCAACGCTTTGGTATGATTCAGTTCGAGATGAATGGTCAGATAAGAATACCGTACGTCAACTCGGGATTCGGCGATGGTTCAGGACCGATGTTTCGACTCATGGCGGGCGATGATTGCGTTGGTATCGAACTCGATTTTATTTGCCAGGAACCAGACCAATAATGTATGAAAAGAAAACAGGTGAGAACAGGCCACATTTTAAAGCGGGTCTTCCCATTTATCTCCATTCTCAGCGTGATCAGGAGCATCTGATGAATTACATTTGAAAAAAACGGGCTGTTACACGTATGAACGAGTCCAGTCAGATGAAGAACAAGAAAGGCATGTAAAATGAAACTTCCAAAATTCTGGATAGATACAGGTGCGTACAACGACACGGCTATTCAAATTTCAATATTCATCTGCTGTTCATTGTGTATTTACATTGGTTATGCCTACGAAATGGCATGGCTCGTAATGAGTGCAATCATTATTGGACCTGTTTCAGGTTTTTTTATAGGGTTTTGTCTGATCATGTTTTTGTGTACTTACTGTGCTGTTGACGACAAAGATTCCTGATCTGATTCCTGTTCAGCACTGACAGAAGCTGTCCTCTATGGAGGGTCTCGATTTATGACACGCTTGCGATTTAGAGGTATCGTTGTTGGCGGAGCACTCTTTTTAGCGAGTTCAATATTGTGGGGAGGGCCACTGGTGGGCCTGCAGACTACTTCTTACCTTTATTTGCCATTGCTGGTGATTATCATTGCCGCCTCTTTGTATTTCGTCATTACTGATAGATCTGAGAAGTGAGAGGATGGAATCGGGGTCTGCCCCTTTTCTACTTCTACCCAACAGCAATTAATGATTTCAGGCTGAAATCATGTTGCGGAAATGCTCTAGAGTAGACCTCCTGATACAGCCAGTTTATTCCTGTCGGAACCAGACCTGCCCCTCCTGTTTTTCTCAGGCAGAATTGCTGTTTCATTCTTGTTCGCAGCCCTTACACTATCTGTTAGTCAATCTGTTAGTCAGATCATTTCTCGTATGGTTCTCAATGATTCATCGCATTATGTTATGGATGTCAGGAAGAGTTTATGCATTTCACTTATCAATTGACCGTGCTGTTCGTTGTGTTCGCTCTGGGACAAACGTGCCTGGCCGAAAACTATCCTCAGTTCCGGGGTGCGAATTCCAATGCCGTATCTGCCACGCCGCTGCCCGTCAACTGGTCGGATGCGGCGGGAGAACAAACCAATATTCGCTGGAAGAAGCCGGTCGAGGGCGAAGGCTGGTCTCAGCCCATTGTCTGGGAGGGTCGCGTTTACATGACGGCTGCGGTGCCTGCCAATCCAGCAAAGAAAAACATCGCCCGGCCGGAATCCAACGGAGGTGGCTACGGCCGCGATCGTAACGATCTGGTCAACGTGCTGTTTCAATACCAGGTCGTTTGCCTGGACGCCGCCACTGGTGAGCAGATCTGGAAGAAGACGGTGAAAGAAGGCAAGCCGCCCATGCCGCGGCACAGCACCAATACCTATGCCACGGAAACGCCGGTCACAGACGGGAAACGCATTTACGCGTACTTCGGCATGAACGGTGTTTATTGTCTCGACCTGAAAGGCGACCTGTTGTGGCAGAAAGATCTGGGCGTGTATGAGATGCGTGCCGGCTGGGGTACGTCGAGTTCACCGGTGCTGTTCGAAGATCGGCTGTTCATTCAGGTTGATAACCAGGAGCAATCGTTTCTCGTCGCCCTGGATACGAAAACCGGAGAGGAAATCTGGAAGGTCAACCGCGAGGAAAAGTCGCAATACAGCAGCCCGATGATCTGGAAAAATTCGTTGCGGAAGGAACTGATCGTGGGGGGCACCGTCTATCGTGCCTATGATCCGGCGACTGGAAAGTTGCTCTGGACGCTGGATATGAATAAAGGGCGTTCGTCGGCGACCCCCGTTGCCGTCGGCGATCGGCTGTTCATCGGGAACGAACTGCGCAACCGGGGCGGCGATGATGACGGAGGCGGGCGGCTTTACGCCGTCAAGCCCGGCGGCACGGGCGATATTACTCCGCCGGGCGACGGTAAACAGGGAGAGTTCGTGGAGTGGCGCATGGATGGTTCCGGCATTCAAATGGCATCGCCCACCTGGTTAGACGGCAACCTGTATTTCTTCGAACGCCGCCGGGGCATCATTCGTTGTGTCGACATTGAAACGGGGCGTCTGGAGTACGAGAGCCGCGTCCCGGGCGCCCGCGCGTTCTGGGCTTCCCCCTGGACCGACGGCAAACACCTCTTCGCGCTGGATTCCAATGGCAACACCCATGTCATCGCCGCCGGTGACGAATTGAAGGTAGTGGCCGTCAATAAACTCGACCAGCAAGCCTGGGGCACCCCCGCCATCGCCGACGGCAGCATCTTTATCCGCACTGTTGATAATCTGTATTGTATTGATGCGGGTCGGTGAACGGGTTGATTGGTGGAGGTGATCTGGTCCCTTTTATGCCCAATCACAGATGCGAAGACTGGTATAAAATCGTTTTTTTAGTGATTATTTCGCTAATCTAAAATAAAAAAAGAGAGAAATTTCATGATTGAAGGTATCGAACACTTTTATCAAGAAGTTGCAGATTCAATTCAGGATGCAATCCCGGAAGAATGGGTAACAGCCAGGATGGATGCAGTGTTCTATCGAGACAGTATTCTAGCGGCCTTGCCATGTTCCTCCGGGCGATCGGAATGCACGTCTTGGCGAGAATGGTCATGAATATGACCATATCAACATGGCAGGCATTTAAAAAAATGATTGGCTGGTCGTGAGTCCAAACATAATACTTGACGAATCGCAAAGCTGATATCTGGGCGGTACGATAAATTCTACGAATTATCCACTCCACATACAGAAAACACGAGCAATGTAAGCTATGCTGAAATCTGTTGCAGGTATGAATATTAGGTAAGAAGCTCAGCGACGATCACACTGCAATAGATGACATAGGCATATGGGATAAGTATGTCAGCACTTCTTCAGCAAGTATGCTTCCGGCAGATTGAGTAGTGGTAAGCAAGCCCGTTGAATAATTGATAGTCGCTCTCATAATTGTTTGGAACCAGCTATATGGTAAGGGTTGTTTTGTGGTCCATAGAAATGAATTGAAAGTGAGGATCCATTATGAGCTTTTTGAAACGTACAGCCGGTTTCCTTACCGGTACTGTACGATCAGTCGGATCGACCTTGAATGTCCTGACGGGCGGCATCTCGGTCAAAACTGAAGACGTCCCCATCAGCCCCACAGTAATTGACTCACTGTCCCTTTCAGACATCGAGCAATGGATGAAGCGGAATATGCTTACTGTAGACGAACCTGTGAAAGTCGCAGTCGTCCGAGAAAGACATGGTGATCTCTACAAAATTTCTTATGTAGTTTTGAACCAACGAAATAAACGCTGTAAAGACAGTGAGGGAAGAATACGTGCCCAGGCTCAATTAGTTCGAGAAATTAGTCCAGACTTAAACGAATTTCTGGGGAATCATAATTCAGTTCTATTAAATCTGTGACGTGTAGTCACCGATCATTCACAATAACCGAGATTTCCCATATGGATCAGCCTGAAACCACTCCAGGCATGGACTTTCTTTGATTGTAACCACTGCGGTCCCCCGTGTCTAAAACAAAGTGATTTTTCGCCACTTTTGTTGTGCCTCTGTTGTTGAGATCCGGAAATTGCTGCCCGAGCGAATCATTTTTCAGTAGTCAACACGGTTTCTGCGCAGACTTTCTCTGTGAGGAACCCCGTTTTTCGCTATTTGATATACTTCCGCTTCACGTCATGCGTGACCGGCGGCGGAATTGCCAGTCGTGCAATCCGATCAAGAATTGCGGCGAACAATCTCCGTGGCACAGCCACTTCGGCCAGTTGAAAGAATACGTACTTGGCATGCCGGGTTACCTTGGCCCCAACCTTGACCAGCTTCTCCCGCAGCGTCGTCAGCGACCAGTTCTGTATAGGCTTGGGCAAGGCCAGCCGCCGCAGGAAATTGCCGAGGTTATAAGCTAAGGCGAACAGTTGCAACCGAGCTTGGTTGTCTTTGAACGTCCGGCAGGAGAGCTTCGTCCATCTGACGGCGTTCTTGCCTTCCTTGATCCACTGCTCGGCGGTGCCCCGACCGTTGTAGAACTTCACGACGTTCTTCGAGTGCTGGTTCAAGTTGGTCACGATGAATCCAACACGCGGGAACAGTTCGCCTGCGTGCCACTCAACTTTGGCCACCACGCGACGCGATCGCTGCCATGATTTTGCTTGATATTGGAAGCTGTGATAACAGACCTTGGGCTTGTGGGAAGGCCGTCCGACCGGACGGGTGAGCAAATGCGAGATTTCCCGCTCCAATACGGCGTTGGCTTTGAGGCGAATGGCGTAACGATAGTCTGCTTTCTCCAGCACACGATACAGCGCTGGAATGGCGAACGCCGCATCGCCGCGGAAGAACTTCGGAATGTCCAAATGCCGATACCGTTCGATCACCGGCAGTAGCACCTTCCGCCAGTATTTCGCGCTGGCCTTGTTGCCACGCCGCAGCATCGCGTACTCCAGATCACCATGCTGGTTGAACAGAAACAGCGGATGGTAACAGAGGCATGCAAAGTGGCCGTTGTAGGCCGCGCCCTGTTGCCGGCCGTAGGTCTCACTGACCGAGCTGTCCAGATCCAGGATGAGTTCTTTGAGCGGTCGCCGCCGGTGGAGGTTGTTGATCCAGCGTCCGGAGAGCTTCATCAGTGCCGTGAGATTGCGCTGCGTGCTGAGTATCTGCGTCTCGAAACGGCCCACCTCGCTGCTTGACGCCGCTTGTTTATCCGGCTGACTCGCCCTTCCGCCAACCACGTGGCGTAGCACCGGGTCCACACACAAGCGCTCAGCGTCATTGACATCTTCGTAGCCTGCCAGTCGGCTGTAGATCGACTGACGCAACAGCGGCACGAGTTGGTGCTGCTTGTTGCGGCCCGGGCGTGAATCGCTCAGCACATCTCCGCCCATTTCCGTCAGACCGAGCGCTGCATCCAGTTCCCGATAGGCCAGTAGTCCCGCATCGGTGGTGACCTGACTGCCGCAGAACTTCAGCTTCAATCGGCTGTCAAAACTGACCCGTAAATCCTGGTTTTGGCTGTCACCCATCAAGTTCCCCTGTCAGCATGGCATGAATTGGCAGAATAACCTTGTTTTGTAGGGGTGTGGCGCAAATTACGTGCCAAAGTGTAGGAAGTCATCTGGGAAATGCGGGATTCTATATCTCGGAGAATATACACGCAAAGCGGACGGAGTCGCCAGAAGCTTTACCACAAACGAACAGGGACAAAACGCTTTTGAAGGGATTCGGGAACTGTTTGAGAACGCAGAACAACCGCTATGGGGTAGAGCAAGTTTCGAACTAAATGCTGAGGGTAAGTTTGATATGAAGTGGGATTACGATGATTGCGATGAAGATGGGTATGCAATATACGATGAAGAGAGGGAGAGTAAAGAGATCGAGGAACGCCACAGACGACTCAAACGATGACTTTCACTTCGTGTTCACGATGTCGCTTCTTGATAAAGGATCAGAACAGTAGCAGGTGAATGAAAGGTGTCAGGAGCGAATGAGAGTGCCATTCGATCCTGACACCTTTTATTCCCTCGAACCGCAACATTCTTAGAGAAAGAAGCGTATGGCAAAGTATCTGATTTCATTTCCCAGTGCTGCAATGAATGTGCCCGACAGTGAGTGGGAGGAGGTGGATCGAGACGCTCATGCCGTGATGCGCGAGGCGAAGGAAGCGGGCGTTTACGTTTTCGGCGGTGGTATTGATGAAACAGTACCGCCCGTTCTCGTTTCGGCCAATGGTTCATTCACTGAGGGAGGCTACCCGTGGGCGCCTCCCCTCAATGGTGGATTCACTGTCCTGGAGCTGCCTTCCAGACAGGAAGCCATCGCCTGGGCCGCCCGTTTCGCGAAAGCGTGTCGCTGCGATCAGGAGCTGCGCGTATTCGGGTTTGATCCAGAGTCGTGAGGTCGGATAGAAAAAGTTGCCAGGAACACCTGGGTCACTGAGACAGGGGTGGTGGAGTTAAAAATGGCCTTGCCCGACTGTGTGATTGTTGATGACTCGTATTGAGAGGGGGGGATTTGGGGTCTACCCCATTTTCTTCCCAAATTATCGTGTTCTGACAAAGAGAGCTTTAATTGTGGATAAACCATCGTCAGATCAAAGAGCCACTGAATTGGCAGAGAGGCTCACTCCACCTTGTGAATATGATCAAGAGACTGGAATGATAGAGTTCTGGTCTGGATTATCGGCTCTTTCGAGAGATGGAGAATCTAGATCTGGAAGTGGAAAAATAATATTTGAAATAGCTCCAAAACCAGATGTGATTTTTGAATTTGAAATCAAAGAGAAACCAAGCCAAGTTGAGATACATAAGGTATTTAATAATACCGAGGAAGCAGGAATATATGAAATGTCCTGTGGTGCTCCTGTCGGTGCCATGACCGTGAATGTAACAGGAATTAATAAAAATAAGACGGGATCATCTTTCTCAGGACATGTAGTTGCTCATATAGACCCCGATCCTTCCTTTAATTCAATAAAGTATATGGTAATTAATGGTCCAGACTTAAATGGAAAGGTAATTAAAGGCAGTGACTCTATTTACAAAGGAAGGACTGAAACCAATCTTGATGATTTTACTATTGTGATCGATCAGATCAGAGAGAAGAAGAAAAATGTTCGAACCCCGTTTGTCTTTACTCATGTCATTGAAGTTAGATTTAACAAGAGTAGTCCTAATCCAAGAATTGATTTGATTAGTTCAATCTTGCACAAGACTCTTTCATTTATGTGTGGCCGGTGGGTGGGCTTAGTTGGTCCGTGGGGCTATTCAGAAACAGAAAGTTTATGTCGAGTTTTCCCTCAAGTGACGATGACCAGTATGAATCCACCAGGATTATCCTGGTATTATTCTATGGTAAAGGGAACTTTTGAGGAGCTGTTTGGCTGTTTGTACAAGGCGTACAATGAACCAAAGAGATACGAAGTTTTAACTACTGGAATTGGTTGGTACATTGAAGCTGAACAGAGTGCGGGGCTGATTGAGGGATCGATAGTATTACAGCAGGCGGCGTTAGAGACACTAGCGTGGTTTGAAGTAGTAGAACAACGCGGACTATGTAGTGTGAATGGATTTAAGTCATTACCTGCATCAGACAAGATTCGACTATTGTTATCACTATATTCAATTCCAACGGGCCTGCCAGCAAAGAGTAATGAGCTAATCGCATATGCTAAAGAATTTAATCTGGACGATTTAATTTGTGTGCTTGTGGATGTTCGAAATGCTCTAGTTCATGGAATGCCTAAAAAAGTAGAAAAACTGCTTTCTAGGTCTACAGGCTCAGATGAACGAGTTGATTTATGGTATCAGGTAAATGGTTTGCTGGCTCAAGCCATTCTTGCAACCGCTGGTTATCAAGGAAAGATAATCTGCCGCAGTCTTGATGTAGAATTCATACATTCTGCAATTAAAAATGTTCCATGGAGGAAGAACGACTCTTAAAAATTTGGAAGGTCAATTTGTAGGAATCGGTTAAATCCAAATCTGACCTGTTGAGTTCGCCTCCAAAAATTTCCCCCACAAAAATCCCCACCCACCCCAAAAACGTCTGGAGAGATCTAAATGATCTGATACGATAGAGGGACCGATTCTCGCCTCGCTTGTTCCCACCACAGGAGTCTTCCCTATGTCCGCTGCGAACCTGCCGCACGCTTTGTCTGAATCGCTTTCCCGCCGTGATCTGTTGAAACTGGGCGCCGCAGCCATGGCGGGGACCGCGGGCCTGAACTGGTTGAACCCAGGTCTGGCTGCCGCCGGGACCAAACGACCGCAGGTCGCTGCCATCTATACGCAGTGCTTTTACTGCTCGCACGCCTACCACATTCTGCATCCGTTCCTCGGGCCTTATCTGTTTAACGGCAAGCTGCTGGAGCCACAGTGCGATGTGATTTCCTTCTACGGCGATCAGTTTACTGACCGCGATCTCTCCCGCGGCATCGCGAAGCAGTTCGACATTCCCATTTATAAAACGATTCGCGAAGCACTCTGCAACGGCGGTGATGAACTGGCGGTTGACGCCGTCCTGTCGATTGGCGAGCACGGCGACTATCCTGATACGAAGTACGGGCAGACCATGTATCCCCGCAAGCGGTTCTTCGATGCGATCGTCAAGGTCATGGAAGAGTCAAACCGCTTTGTGCCGCTGTTCAGCGACAAACATTTTTCCTACCGCTGGGACTGGGCCCGCGAAATGTATGACACCTCGCGGAAGCACGGCTTCCCGATGATGGTCGGCAGTTCGGTCCCCCTCGCGCAGCGCACGATTCCGCTGGAGCTGCCTTACGGCACCGAGATCGAAGACGCCGTCTCCATTCATGGCGGGCCGATCGAGAAGTACGACATCCACGGCCTGGAAGTGCTGCAGTCGATGGTCGAGTTCCGCAAAGGGGGCGAGACCGGTATCTCGAGCGTGCAGTTCCTCAAGGGGGACGACCTGATCAAAGCGGGTAAGGAGGGCCGCTGGTCGATGAAGCTGGCGGAAGCCGCGATGCAGGCCGAGCTGGGGAATAAGAAGCGGGGATTGTTCGATCCGATCGGCAGTGAAGGGACGCGCGAACCGCACGGGATTCTGCTCGAGTACAAAGACGGCTTCCGGGCCACGATGCTCCGGGTTGGTTCGAACGGGGTCCGCTGGAACTTTGCCTGTTCGATCAAAGGGGAGCCGGCACCCAGGGCGACGACCTTCTTCCCCGGTCCCTGGGGCAACCGCAACCTGTTCCGCGCCTTTGCGCATGCGATTCAGTATCTGTTCGTCAACAAGGAAGAACCCTATCCCTGTGAGCGGACGCTGCTGATGACCGGCGTCCTGGACGCCGCCATGCATTCCTGCTTTGAAAAGGGGTACGCGAAGATCAAAACGCCGGAACTCGAGTTTTCCTATAAGCCGAAGGACTTCAACCAGTTCCGCGAAATGGGCAAATCGTGGGAGGTCATCACGGCGGACATGGAACCGTATAAAGATTTCGTCGTCGCGGACCCGGCTCCGAAGGAGTAAGAAGTTTAAGAAACGGGCGTTTCTGTCACAGGAATGTCTGAAAAGAGCCGCTTCAAAAATTCCGGCGGTCGGTACCTTGCGGGCAGGCGGAAAATTCAGGATAGTGAGGACCAGACAGGTCTATTTTGACTCCTTTTTCTATCCCGCCTGAGAGTAAGTGTCCCAAAAGATGAAATATGTGCTCGTAATTCCCGATGGTTGTGCGGATGAACCGCAGGAAGCATTAGGGGGCCAAACCCCGTTGCAGGCTGCGAACGTTCCGCACATGGATGAAGTTGTCTCGGCAGGCATTCTGGGCCGAACCGACACGGTGCCGGCGTCGATGCCGTCGGGCAGCGATGTGGGGACGATGAGTCTGTTCGGCTACGATCCGCTGGTCTTTCACACGGGACGGGCACCGCTGGAAGCCGCCGCCCAGGGAATCGAGCTGGGTCCGCACGACTGGGCCATCCGCTGCAACTTCGTCACGATCGACAAAGGGAACATGGCCAGCTTCACTGCGTCCCAGCTGCCCAACGATGTGGGCGCGGAACTGATCGGCTTACTACAGGAAGCAACCGCCAACGATCCGCAGTGGGAGTTTCACCAGGGAGTCAGCTACCGCAACCTGCTCGTCTATCGGGCCAAGGACGCCGACGACCAGCCGTTTGATGCAGGAACGACAACCACGCCTCCCCACGACCTGACCGATCAGCCGATCGCGCAGGATCTGCCGTCAGGCAAAGGGAGCGAGTTGCTGAACGACCTGATGGAACGCAGTAAGAAGCTGTTCAGCAAATCGAAGCTGAACCAGAAGCGATCTGACGGCAATCCGCCGGCGACACAGATCTGGCTCTGGGGCCAGGGGAGCCGCCCGGCTTTGACTCCGTTCCTGGAACAGTTCGGCAAGACCGGCGCCGTGATTACCGCGGTCGACCTGTTACGCGGTCTGGGACGTCTGCTGGGCTGGAATGTGATCGAAGTTGAAGGAGCCACCGGCTATACCGATACCGATTACGCCGCCAAAGGGCGTGCCGCGATCAAGACCCTGGAAGAGACCGACTTTGTCGTCGTGCATGTGGAAGCGACCGACGAAGCCTCGCACGAAGGGGAAGTCATCGAGAAGATCAAGGCACTCGAAAACATCGATCAGCACATCGTGGGGCCGGTACATGAATACCTGAGGGGACAGGGTGAATACCGGATCCTGGTCTGCCCGGATCATCCCACGTTCCTCAGAACGAAAACACACAGCCACGGCTACGTGCCGTTCGGCATCTGTGGAACCAAGGTGCGTCCCGATCAGTCGAACAAGTATGACGAAGTCAGCGCGGGCGCCAGCAATCTGCTGCTGCCCAAAGGCCATCAGCTGATGCCCTTCTTCTTCGGCACGTTGACCAACTAACGCAGGGAAAAAAACAGACCCGCCTGCTTTGAATACGGACGGGTCTGAGTTGGTTTCTGTCAGTACGGATGGACGGTGATTATTCCGGCCAGTCTTTGAGGATGCGTTCGACTTCTTCGGCGTGGCCGCTTTCATCGCGGACCATGTCTTCCAGCTGCACGGCCATCCCTTTGTCGCCCAGTTCGTCGGCTTCGACTGCCCGTTGCGTGTAACCGGCGGTCGCTTCTTTTTCGGCAGCGAGGACGGCTTCCAGCATTTCGCGATTGGTGTGGGCTGCGGCGACTTTGCCGGCGACGGTCGTCGGTTCGCCACCCAGGGCGACGATTTTGTTGGCCAGGTACTGCGCGTGACCCAGTTCATCGGGGACTTCCGCCAGGTAGAACTGGGTCAGTTGCGGTCGATAAGGGCCTGTCGCCTTGGCGGCATAGGTCGTGTATTGAATAATGGCGGCCAGCTCGCTCGCCAGGTCCTGATTCAGTTTCTCAATCATCGTCTGCTTATCCATGTCGTTCTCCTGAATATGAATACGGGAATTTGTAAAACGTTCCCAAGGTGTGAGTTTGAGCGTTCGCTACCCTCTTTATAGCTGAACATTTTACATTTTCAACCGGCTCTTCAACAGGGTACGGTCCTTCACGGCAGTGAGAACGGGAAGTGTGGAGTGGAATCTGTGTTACCAGCCTGAAACGGGCACGAGCGGGAGGTATGCAGAGGTGAATTCTTTCCCGGAGGGAGCCAGATCGAGCGGGCTCCGGGGCCGACACCTGATTTTCGGGGTTCTTTTCACCGCAGGGATGGCCTATGATTAAGTCAGCTGGTTGTGTTGCGATCTGGCGCGAAACTGCTTATTTTCGTAAAACTTCAGCGACTCATTTACTGTTTTCATTGTGATAGATACCGGGAGAAATGCGTGTCTGACTGGGTTGAACCACTGGGAATGAGAATTCTCATCCGCAAAGATGAAAGTCGGCATACGACTAAGGGGGGGATTGTCCTGCCCGATAAAGCGGAAATTCCAAACATCACCGGCCGGGTGGTGGAGATCAGCGTACAGATCGCGCGGGACGACGATTTCCCGATCAAGAAGTACGACAAGGTCCTGTTTAATCCCAGCGAAGCGATCCCCGTCGATTTCGAGCCCGATAACGTGCTTTACGTGGTTCCCATCGAAGACGTCGTCGCTGTCTTCCGTCGCGGCGATGCGAAAACGACGGAAGTCTCTTCCGCCGAAGAGCAGGAGTTCGAAGATCCCGAAGACTGGGACGAGTAAGCGCCTGGATAGAATGTTCCCGGTCTGACGTTTATGCCGGATCCGGTGTTTTCAGTTCTTCTACCAGGCTGGTCCGCTGATAGGCGGCGGGCACCTCGTCCAGGTTCCGCCAGGCGACCAGTTCCGCGACGATACTGAGCGCAATTTCCGGAACGGTCTGCGAGCCGATGTCGAAGCCGAGGGGCGCGTGAACCCGGGCGAGGGCCTCGCGGGGAGTGCCCATGCGCAGCAGGTCCTCGAAGATCAGCTTGACCTTCCGCCTGCTGCCGATCATGCCGATATAGCGGGCGGGCGACTGTGCCACGTAGCCCAGCGCCTCTTCATCGTGATTGTGCCCCCGCGTGACGATGATGATAAAGGTATCCCGGTTGATCGGGAGGTCGGCCAGCGTGGTATCGAAGGTGCCGACGATCAGCTGTTTGGCGGTGGGGAACCGTTCGGCATTACAGTATTCCTGGCGGTCATCGACGGCAATGATTTCAAAATCGACATCGCTGGCCAGTTCGGCGACTTTCTGTCCCACATGACCACAGCCGATGACGATCAGCTGGCAGGTCTGGTGAAAGGTGAGATAGGCGATGCCCGCATTCACATACGGGCGGGGGCGGTTCTGAATCGGTTTGAGGCCAGCCAGCAGTTGCGCCGGCGGCTGAGGGTTGCCCCGTGAAGCGACGATTTCGTTATTCGCGTCGATCAGGTAGCGATCGGTTTCCGCGATGCCCTCAGCCGATTCGGGATTGAGGACGACCGCTTCCGTGCAACCCTGATCTCCCTCGAGCAGTTCCAGCATCGTCCGGAAGTACTGCAGGTCGTCCTCGTTCCGCACCGGGTCGACGAGGACTTTCATGCGCCCGCCACAGATCAGGCCGTCATCCCAGCCGTAATCGTTGTCGAGCTGGAAGGTCATGATTTCAGGGGCATCCGTGTCAAGTACGCGGAGGGCGCGGCGTTTGACTTCCGCTTCTACACAGCCGCCGCCGAGGGTCCCTGCCTGTGAACCATCGCTGAATATCAGCATGGCGGCCCCGGGCTTCTGGGGCGTTGAGCCCCGGGTTTCCACCAGGCAGGTATAGCAGACGGGTTTCTTATTTTGGACCGCCTGTTCCAGTTCGAGTAATAGCTCACGCATGGTTGATCACTTCAGTTGGTTATAGCGTATCAATCAGTTTGCGGGCGGCCTGCAGTTCGCGCGTCAATCCGTCGACCAGCGACGGTTTCTGATCTCCGGGCAGGACTTCCCAGGTATAGGTTTCCACTTCCAGGTGCGGCGCGTAATCGAGTTCTTTAACGGTCGCCAGCGCCTGTCTTAATTCACGGTGCGTGGTTCCCAGCGGGCCCAGCGACTGGGCATCGACGGGGACATGGAAATGCACGCGCAAGCGTTCGGTCTCTTGCAGACGGGGATGCGGGTCGAGCAGGAATTCCCGGGTCAGGTCGGGCTGCCGATACAGATCACCGTTCTTCAGGCTGCCGATCGTCTGGTGCAGGTAGCGGGGCTCGGCGTATTCCGCGAGCAGTGTGCGACCGGCTTCGTTTTCCCACGGGTCGACGAGCTCGATGGCGTTGGAAATATGAATCTTGTTGATGCGGATTTCCGCGTGGGTGATCTGCCGGATCGAGCCGGGAATGTCTTCGAACTCCACTGCCTGGTGACAGACATCGTAGCAGGCCCCGATAAATTCGCGGACCACGCCCAGCAGCTGTCTTTTGGCGGCCCGTTCATAGAGCCGTTCGAAGTAGACGATCAGTTCATGTGTGAATTCAATCACGCAGAACGGTTCCGGTTCCACGGCCAGGCGAATTGTGCGGCCAGTTTCGTCCTGGAGCTGCTTGAGAAAGACGGCCAGTTCGATCAGTTGATCGATGCACTTCTCACCAAAATCGGGGGCGTGTTCAAATCCCTTGAAGCCCAGCGGCACCGTGGAGATGCTGCCTTCGGTTCCCTCGGGCAGCAACGCCGCCAGCACGCGGGCACAGCCTTTCGTGTATTCCAGCCGTTCGGGTTTGGTCCAGTCGGGGAGGTAGACGTTCTCCTTGACGCGCTCGCTGTGAAAATTGCCGTAGGGGAACGCATTCAGCGTGTAGCAGGTCAGGTTGCGCTGTTGCAGTTCGGCTGCGAAGCCGTCGATACCCTCTGGTTCAGCGAGGATTTCCTCAATCACCGGTTGTGCCAGCCAGAGACCGGCGGCGAGCGGGGTTCCCAGCTGCTGTTGAATCGGCAGGGTAAATTCATCGAGTTTCTGCAGAATCTCCGCAACCGTCAGGCCGGGATGCACGTTCGTGCAATAACTCAAAGGGAGTGAATTCAACGTCATAGACCGTCCTCGGCGGGCTGGGGGGACTGGCAGGAGGCAGGAAACCGGGTCAGAATCTCAGTCGGGCGACTATATAGTATCATAACCAGGTCTCCTTGTGAGACTACCTGCTAAAATAAATTACGACAGGGAATGCGGTTCCGAAATGGAAATTTCACACGGGAACGGCTTGTGTTCACTGCCGGGTTTAGCGACGATAACCGTTAGAATCGTGCATGAAAACAGTTAAAAAGCGGGTTTCTCCCAAACTCTGAGAGAAACTTTGCGTTCTGCTGCGTGTTTAATACACGTGGGGCAACTGGCCCCATAGATGGGAGTCTGAAGTCAGTCGTGGTTACTACCGAGATCTTGAATTCACCTTACTTACGCGACCCTGACGTACAGTTGATGCTGCGCGCCAAGGCGGGAGATGAAGGTGCGTTCACCGAGCTGGTGGCCGCGTATCAGGATCGCATCGTGGGCATTTTTTGCCATCTGCTGGGAAATCAGGAGGCAGCGGAAGATCTGGCACAGGAAGTCTTTCTGCGGATTTATCGCTCGCGCGATAAGTATGAGCCGAAAGCCAAATTTTCGACCTGGCTGTTTCGCATCGCCAATAACCTGGCCAGCAACTCCCGCCGCAACAAGGGGCGCCGTAGAGAGGTGGCTCTCAATCCAAACGACTCCGGACCGCTGGGGATGCGCCCGGAGGAGCAGCTGCTGATGGAAAAATCCGGTATGATGCCCTCGCGACAGGTGGGATTGAAAGAGACCCAGGCGGTGGTCCGCCAGGCGCTGGAAACACTCAATGAACGACAACAGATGGCAGTGCTGTTACATAAATTCGAAGGGATGAGCTACGCGGATATCGGGGCGACGATGAAACTGTCCGAGGCCGCGGTGAAATCATTACTGTCGCGGGCCCGCGAAAATCTGCGGGTACAGCTGGAAAAACACATTCACGGTTGAGACTCACAATGAGCAAAGACGCAAAAGAACAGGAACTCGAACGACTGGTGGCTTACCTCGATGGCGAGGTCAGCGAACAGGAAGCGATCGAAGTTGAGCAGGCGCTCTCGAGCGACGAGGCCACCCGTGCGCACGTCGATGGTCTGGAGCGCACCTGGGAACTGCTGGACAAACTGCCGATCTCCAAAGCGTCTGAAGAGTTCACCGACAAAACACTTTCGAGCATCCGGACCGTTCAGCTGGAAGCGCAGGCGGAAGAGGATCAGCAGCCGTCCGGATTCGGTATGACGAAAAAATCACGTGCGCAGCTCCGCAGGGCCGCCATCACTGCCGGCTGGATCGTGGGCCTGGCCTGTTCGATCTTTGTGGGATATCTGATTACGAACCAGTGGGTGCCGGACGAATCCGATCCGCTGCTCAGGGAGTTGTCGTTTATCGAGAATCTGGATACTTACACGGAAGTGCAGAGTCTGGAATTTCTGGAAGAACTTCAGAAGTCAGGAACGTTCGATGAAACCGCGCAAAAATAAACAGAAGCAAAGCAGGGCACCGCTGCCGTGGCGCGCCGCCGGGTGCGTCGTGGCGATGTTCTGCGCGGGCATGCTGCTATTGGGTGCTACGGGGCCGGACGAAACCGAACAGAACAGCCGCAAAAAAATCGAGTCGATGTCTCCTGCAGAACGCGCGCAGCTCAAACGGAACTACGAAAAGTTCCAGAAACTGACTCCCGAAGAAAAAGCCCGTTACCGTAAAATTCATGAAGCGATCCGGAAAAAGCCGGAGTTGAACCACGTGATGCGCTGTTACGAGGACTGGGTTCGGACGCTCTCCCCCTGGGAACAGGAAGACCTGCGGAAAGCAAAGACCCCGGAAGAGCGGATGGCCCTCATCCGCAAGTTCCGTGCGGAGCATAAAAACAGTGGACGCTGGAAACGGTATCGCAACTATTTCGAAGTCATGAAAATCCTGGGGTTCGAATGGGGGGATCGGGGAAAGGATAACCGCGACCCGGCGTGGCGCGCCATGATGCGGATGCAGGCTCCCTCACCAGAACTGTTTCAGCAGGTGATCGGCATGATTGAAAAGAGTCTACCCGAGCCGGTGAACTACTCGAAGCCCAAAGCGGAACTCACAGAATTTCAGCGGTCACTGGCGGTACTCCGGGCGGCAGCAGAAGTCAAACAGCGGGACAAACAAAAAGGTTCCGACTGGCCTAAGCCCGAGGTAGTCCAGAGCGTGTGTGAATTGATTGACAAGGATCAATATCATTTCTTTCGAGACATAGGCGATCGACGGGGAGAAGCAGTCAGGCGAAGTAGACTGAGTTTAATCAATCCTGATTTGCAACGCGTGATGATCACCGGTTTCCTGGCCAGGGGGATCATACACGAGTTGATCATTTCTGTACGCGATGAGCTGGACCAGATGCAGGTCCCCGAAGCTCAACTGCAGAAGTTCTTTGAAACACTGGGCAGTAAGGACAAAGACGACCTGCTCAAACACCCGCCGGAAGAACTGCAGGAACGACTGAAATTCATGTATCTGAAAGCGCACCTGGCGGAACAGAATCACGCCGAGTTTGCTGATCGCGCCAGGGAAGTCAGGCAGCTGGCTGTCAGCCTCATCAGAGGTGGCGATCTAGAAGGGGCGTTCCGAGGACCCCGGGGACGTTTCCAGAACCAGAATGATCGGCGTCCCAACGGTCCTGCCGGTCGCGGAAATCGAGATTTCCGCGGTCGTCCACTGGATCGGAATCCAGATAACAACCGACCGCGCCCCGGTCCGGGCAAGCCGGATGCTTGAAAAAACAGTGCCAATCCTGTCTCATAGATTCTGAAACCAGATCAGAATTCAGACTTCATCCGGAATCGTTCAGGCCGCAGTTTCTGCATCCCCAATTTCGGAGACTTTCCATGAGACAGGAGAATTTTCATGTTGCGTTCCCTCCTTATCACCAGCCTGGCGATCGGCCTGCTGCCTGTTTACAGTGTGAACCTCACCTCGGTTCAAGCCAAAGAGCCTGTGTTGGTGCAGACGTTTGAGAAAGATCAGCGGATCCCGCAGAGCATGCACGGGCTGCCGTTGTTGTTTCACGAAAACTTCCAGTCGGGCAACTCCCGTCACTGGCTGCCCACGGACGACAAGGCCTGGAAGATGATCAAGCAGGGCGACAACTACGTCTTCAGCCTGTTCAAGAAACGGAGTAAATTCGAACCGCCGGTCCGCTCACCCTACAACCGGGCACTCCTGAAAGGGATCAAGGTCAGCGATTTCGTGTTCGACGTGAAACTGCAGTCGACGATCCCCGATTACGGTCACCGGGATCTCTGCCTGTTCTTTGACTACCAGGACGATGCCCATTTCTATTATGTCCATCTCGGCAAGAAGACCGACGACCACGCCAACCAGATCTTCATCGTCAACGACAAACCCCGTACCAAGATTTCGACCAAAACCACTCCGGG
Source organism: Gimesia panareensis (assembly GCF_007748155.1). Taxonomy (GTDB): domain Bacteria; phylum Planctomycetota; class Planctomycetia; order Planctomycetales; family Planctomycetaceae; genus Gimesia; species Gimesia panareensis. The sequence continues at coordinate 7,719,065 of NZ_CP037421.1, read as the reverse complement.
GACCGACTGGGATGACGAATGGCACCATGCCCGCGTCGTTCGCGATACCAAGACGGGTTCGATCAAAGTCTATTTCGATAACATGAAAGAACCGGTGATGACGGCGACCGACAAGACCTTCCTGACCGGACAGGTCGGCATCGGTTCGTTCGACGACACCGGCAACTTTGACGAAATCCTGCTGTTCGGCAACAAAGCGAAGTAGGTTTCTTTCAGGGCTGTGCCTGTCCGTAAACCGGGCAGGTGCTGCTATTCCCCAGATCGATCAGGTACCGATGATGCGATTTCCGTCCCCCCTGCTGGCTCTTGTTTTATTCGTTAGTTTCCCTTCCTTTGTAGCAGCGCAGGCGCTGAAACTGCCCGATCCGCTGCCGGGAACGGCGCCGCTGAAACTGAGCGAGCCCCTCGACGAACACATGGTGGCAGGCATCGATCGTTACGCCTTACAGGCGCTGGCGCAGTCGCCTCAACTCCGTCCTGAGAAATGGAACTACGATTTCAACAGCCATGCCGCTTTTATTGAAAGTATCAAAGAGAACCGGGCGCGGTTTAAAACAATTATCGGTGCCGTCGATTCTCGTGTGATCGGCCCCGGCTTTGAACTCTTGAGCACGACCGAAAAGTCCTCTGTCATCGCCGAGTGTCCCGCCTTCAAAGTCCATGCCGTCCATTGGCAGGTCCTGGACGGTATCACGGCATCCGGACTGTTGCTGCAGCCGACCGGCGAGATCAAAGCCCGCGTGGTGGCGCTGCCCGATGCCGACTGGACCCCGGAAATGTTTGTCGGCTTGAAAGCGGGAGTGCCCAAATCGGCGCAGATTCCGCTTGCGCTGGCGGCCCGCGGAATTCAGGTGGTGATTCCGACTTTGATGAGTCGCGACGCGAATTTTTCCGGCCATCCCGAAGTCTTTTATACCAATCAGCCGCACCGCGAATTTATCTACCGGATGGCGTTCGAAATGGGACGGCATGTGATTGGTTATGAAGTACAGAAAGTGATGGCAGCCGTCGATCAGTTTGAACGACTCGACAAACAGGATGGCCGCATTTTACCGGTGGGTGTGGTCGGAGTGGGTGAAGGCGGTCTGCTGGCACTGTTCAGCGGGGCCGCCGACTATCGGATCCAATCGACGTGGGTCGCCGGCTATTTTCAGCAGCGGGAAGGTGTCTGGCGGGAACCCATTTATCGCAATGTCTGGAGTCAGTTGACCGAATTCGGTGATGCGGAAATTGCCGCGATGATCGCCCCGCGGTCCTGTGTGATCGAAGCCTGTGCCGTACCTGTTGTCGACGGACCCCCTGCCCCCAAAAAAGGTCAGCGGGCCTCGGCTGCGCCCGGAGTGATTGAAATCGCGAAACCCGCATCGGTGAAAGCCGAGTTTGAGCGGGCATTGCCTGTGTTCGAACAACTGGGGCTGCAACAGAACCTGTCGCTGGTCTTCTCGGGTGAGGGAACCGGACCGGCAGGATCGGGGAAAGCACTGGCCGACTTTCTGTTCGGTTTACGCATCCGCCAGAATAAGAAGTTGATACCTCCGGTAGAACTGCGGCGGACGGCAAACGGAATTCAAGTCGACCCGAACGCCCGGCAGGAGCAGCAGTTCAATGAAATGAATGCCTTCACGCAGGAACTGCTCAACCGCTCGGCCCGCTATCGGGATGCAGAGTGGCAGCCGGGTAAATACACGTCGGTCGCGCTCTGGGAAAAAGACGCAGACCGACTGCGGGACAAAGTGTATGACGAACTGATCGGTCGTCTGCCGGCACCAGAGCAGCCGGTGCCCCTGAATGTGAAGACCCGCAAAGTACTGCAGCACGACCAGTATCAGGGATTTGAGGTGATGCTGGATGTGACGCCCGAATTCGTAGCTGGCGGAATTCTGCTGATTCCCAATGATCTCAAACCAGGAGAACGGCGGCCCGTAATTGTCTGTCAGCACGGATTGGAGGGAACGCCGATGGACACCATTCGTGCGGATGGCCACTCCTATAATGCTTACAAAAATTTCAGCGAGCAGCTGGTAAAGCGGGGGTTGATTGTCTATGCCCCGCAGAATCCGTATAAGGGCCGCGATCGGTTTCGAACACTGCAGAGGAAATCGAATCCGATGCAGCGGTCGCTTTACAGCTATATCATCCCTCAACATGAGCGGACCCTGGAGTGGCTCAGTTCGCTGCCGTTTGTGGATCGTCAGCGGATCGGTTTTTACGGCCTCTCTTATGGCGGTAAGACTGCGGTGCGGGTGCCTCCCTTTGTGAAGCAGTATGTCTTCTCGATCTGTTCGGGGGACTTCAATGAATGGGTCCGCAAAAATGCTGACAGCGCGCACCGCTATAGCTACGTGTTTCATGGAGAGTATGAAATCTTTGAATGGAACATGGGGCATGTGGCCAATTACGCGGAGCTCTCCTACCTGATGGCGCCGCGTCCGTTTATGGTGGAACGGGGGCATAACGACGGGGTCGCCCCCGATGAGTGGGTTGCTGCCGAGTACGCGAAAGTCAGGCGGTTTTATACCCAGATGGGGATTGGGGACCGGACCGAGATTGAATACTTCAACGGCCCGCATACCATCAACGGACAGGGTACATTTGCTTTCATTTTCCGGAATCTGAACTGGAAACCATCGGGCGATTGATGAGATTTTGCCCTGTGACAGGGGGATTCCTCAGGAAAAAATCGTTCGTTCACATGCGAATTTGCTGAATTATGTGTATATTAGACTGGCCGCCAACTCCACGTTAAAGAAGCGATGTGTACGGATGAGGTGTGTCCGGGTGTATAGAATATGTTCGGGTTTAACACGAAACTGAGTCGATCCAGTACCGCTTCACGTTGATCAGAGTCAGACTTTTCAATTCCAAACAGGGAACAAAATGAGCAAAGCTGCCACAGGTTCAGAGGAAGAAGTTCCGCAGGAATCAACGCTGGAAACCGATATCAAGGCCCTGAAGGAAATCAGTGCCAATCTGAAGATGGATTACAACGGGAATATCTCCCAGGTCTCCTTCTCCGGTTCCAAGCTGGTTGACGCAGGCCTGGTCTATCTCGGGCGTCTGAACAAGCTGAGAAAGCTCGATCTTTCCGGTTCCAAGGTGACTGACGAGGGGATGACCCATCTTAAGTCACTCAAGAGCCTGCGGGAAGTTTCACTGCACGGCATTCCGGTTACCGATACCGGCCTGGCAGAATTCAAAAAGCTGAGCAATCTGGAAGTGCTCAATCTGTCGCGCACCAAAGTGACCGACGCCGGATTAAAGCATCTCAAAGGCCTGGACAGCCTGAAAGAACTCTTCCTGACCGGGCTGGAAATTACGGGCGAAGGGCTGACACACCTCTCTGACCTGAAGAGTCTGGAAACCCTGGGGCTTTCAGAAACCCAGATTACCGATGAAGCCCTGGCCCACATTAAGGGCTTGAAAAAACTCCGCGTCCTGCTGCTGCGGGATACATCGATCACCGATGATGGGCTGAAGCAGATCAAGGGGCTGACCCGGTTGCAGCGACTCTGGTTGCGGAACACGCAGATCACCGACGATGGTATGAAGTATCTGGCCAAGATGAAAGATATGGAATGGCTGGAGCTCAACGATACCGAAATCGGGAATGCCGGTATTTCAGAAATCAAAGTTCTGGAAAACATGGTGGACATGAATCTGCGGAATACCAACGTGACCGATAAATGCATTCCTTCACTGAAGAAGATGAAGCAACTGAGCACGCTCTACATCGACGGCACCGAAATTACCGAAGAAGGTATCGCCAAGCTCGAAAAAGGGCTGCCTTATTGTCGCGTTGAGCAGTAAACCCGCTCAGGCGTAATGCGACTCTTCCGGGATGGGCTGGTCTTCGCTTCCCATCTGGTATCCGAGTTCTTCCGGGAGCAGTGTCGGTCGATAGCCGAGCAGTTTTTCCGCTTTGCTGAGATCCCAGCGGCGCTGTGCGCTTTCGCCGACGATCGTAATCACTTCACAGCCTGCGATCGAAGCGGTGACCGCTTTCTGGTAGGCCTGCAGGAGATCCGGGAAGGGTACCCATTGAGGCCGGAGTGGATGTGTTTTCCAGAGGGGATGCTCGAGGTCAATCGGCTTGGGAATCCGCAGGCAGACAATCGACATGTCATGCTGGTCTGCATAATGCGCACACATCACTTCGCATAACTGTTTCGTCAGGGCATAGGAACCGACCGGGCGAGGCTCCGCATCCGCGGCGACCCACTCGGGCGCCTCGTAGCCCAGCACCGTCATAATCGTACTGGTGAAGATGAAACGTTTGACACCCGCATCACGGGCCGCTTCGAGCAGATTGAAGGTCCCTTTCACATTCACGTCGAAGCGTTTGTTGTTCAGCTCATCCCCCTCCATCGGTCCTTCGTCGGCCTGTTTCGCCAGATGCACGACGGCGTCGATGCCCTGCATGGCGGCCCGGGTCTGCGCGGGATCGGTAATGTCCAGCGGGATGAAGCGGGCGTCTTCGGGATTCGGATGGATGTCACCCAGAACCAGTTCGTCGTCCGTCTGCCAGTGCTGGCTGAAATAGCGTCCTACGTAGCCGGCGGCACCGGTGATTAAAATGCGCATGTCGTGTTCTTTGATTCGTAAGGGAACCGGATTGTAATTTCAGGCCAGTGATTCTCGACAGACCCGCAGCATATTGCCGCCAATGATCTTTTGAATGTCCTCATCGGAATAACCCCGCTGGACCAGACCGACGGTAAACAGAGGCCAGTTGGTCCAGGAGACGCTGGTGCTCATTTCGGGGGTGGTCCGGAAGCTGTCCGGCGGCCACAGGCTTCTCCAGGGAGTTCGCGAACGGGGTGCCCGGGGGACTTTCTTGCTCTCCAGAGCACTGTTACGGGAAGTATAAGCGACATCGGTGCCGATCGCGACATGGTCGACGCCGAATTTCTTGACCACGTAATCAATATGATCAATCAGCCGGCTGATATCGCCGCTGCCGCCCAGGTAACGGGGAATGCAGCAGATACCGACCAGACCGTTGGTTTCGACGATGGCCTTGATGACATTGTCCGGTTTGCTGCGAATGTGATGATGCAGGCTGGCACAGGTGGTATGGCTGGCGACCATCGGTTTTTCTGAAACCTGTGCGGTTTCCAGGCTGGTCTGCCAGCCGGAATGGGCGACGTCGGGAATGATGCCCAGCTTGTTCATTTCGCGGACGACCTCCCGACCGAAATCGCTGAGGCCCGCATTGGCCGGCTCCGCACAGCCGTCGCCCAGCATGTTGCGGCGGTTGTAGGTCATGTGCATCATGCGGATGCCCAGCTGGAAGAAGATCCGCATGTACTTCATTTCGTCGGTCGTGGTTTCCCACTGCTGCGTCAGGGGGACGCCGTTGCCGGTGAGGTACAGGCAGTGCCGCCCTTCTTTTTGCGCCTGTTCGATATCCGCGGGGGTGACCGCTTTGGGAACAAAATCGGCGAGCATGTCCGTCGTGTAGGTGAACCGGGCCAGCCGCTTGATCAATCGCATGGGGTCCTGCCCTTCCTCGCCCGCGTTCTGAAAGATGCAGGTTACGCCGGCGGCATCGAAGGCTTCTTTGAATTCGCGCTGCTCGGCGGGATCGGTGACGCAGCGGGTCATGGACATGTCTTCGCGGAGGTCCTGCAGTTCCGCGGTCGAGGCATGATCGTTGATCGCTTCGGCGAGTCTGTCTCCATCGATGGCAGCCCGGGGAGCGAAGCCGTAGGAATCGAAGACGAGCGAATCCGCGTGCAGTTCGAGGCCATGCTCCAGCTCTTTCTGTGACGGCTTGAGAATATCGAGGGCCACTTTGCGGGCGTGCAGAATTTTTTCATTCTGGATCGGCTTTTGTGTCTTGCCGGTCTGGCTCGCTGTTTTTTCTGCAGCGGAGAGTGAGGCAGCTGCAGCGGCGCTCAGTCCCGTGGCGGCGAGTGAAGTACCCAGAAACGAACGGCGGTTGATGGGGTTGCTCATGATGAAGTCCGTTGGTGTGAGGTTGGAAAGTCGGGGTGAGAAAGAATTCAGTCGGTTCGCTATTTCTGATCGCAGCCACAGCCGCCACTGGAACAGCCCGAGGAGGCAGGTGCTTCGTCGACAGGGTGAAAGACAATCCGCCAGGGATAACGGGCATTCAACTCCTGTGCCAGGATTTCCAGGGCCGGCAGCCGACTACCCAGATAGTACAGTACGACCGTCTGCTGATCAAACAGTTGTTCGCAGTCAATGATTTCGGTCGGCATCCCCCGTTCCTGGATCAGTTGCTGACAGTCGCCGAAGACCTGGGTGGTGACATTCCCCTGCCCGGGCAGCTGTTCCTGATCCAGGGGAGTCAGTTCCCGCAGGATTGTACCGGCGGGCGTGATCTTTTTGTCCTGCGATTCGAGGGGAGAGAGGATTTCGCCCATCTCTTCGCCGCGGCTGGTCTGCAGAATGACCCGATCGCGGTGCGAATAGCCGGCATCCACCTCTGCAGAAAACTGGTCGACCCAGCCCATCACACTATAGCGCACCAGGAACAGGTTGCGCGACTCGGCTTCGGCAAACGCGTCTCCATTGATCAGCAACAGATCGGCTTCCTGTTTCAGTTCAAAGCGCGTGAGCGGAAACTCGGGGAAGTCCAGACATTCACCGCTGGCAACATCGAACGTCCAGTCGTGCAGCGGACAGTTGACCTCGGTGCCGCAGCCTTCGCCTTCGATCAGCGAAGCGCCCTGATGCGGACAGGAATTTTCGATCGCGTAAAATGAGCCCGACTGATCGGGGTTCGGAACGTGGAACACCGCGATCTCGGTGCCCTGGAGGGTATATAGTTTTCGACTGCCGGGCTTGATCTCGGAAACGTCGCCCAGCGGAATCCAGTTGGTCATCAGTGTTTTATCCTGGTTAAAAAAGAGACTCCCACAATGGTTGTCAGTTCCAGTTTATTATATGCTCAACAGGGAATCCTACTGTTTTATGTTTAAAGTTACTGAGTGGAGCGAAAAAAGCAGCATGCCTGTACGACATATTTTACTGGACATGGATGGCGTGATCTCTGACTTCATGGGAGCGATCCTGGAATTGCATGGTCAGCGGGAACTCGCGGAGAACTGGCCGGAAGGGGAACCCAATTACGCGGGCGTGCTCGGCATGACGAAGGACGAATTCTGGAAGCCGGTCGACAGCCTGGGGGGCCGGTTCTGGGCCGAGTTCCCTCCGTATCCCTGGTTGAACGAACTACTGGATCTGATCAGAGAGACCGCACCGTTTACCATCAGCACCTCACCCAGTCGCAGCGCGGCCTGTGCTTCCGCGAAAGTCGAATGGCTGCGACAGCATTTCGAAGAGCCGCTGTTCATGGACTTCATGATCGGGACCCAGAAGTATTTGCTTGCAAAACCAGATGTCGTGCTGATCGATGATCAGCACAAAAACATCGACAAATTCCGGGAGCACGGAGGTCAGGCGATTCTGTTCCCGCAGCCCTGGAATGCCAATTATGCGATCACGGATCGGATCGGTTACGTCAAATCCGAGCTGGAAAAGCTGCTTTAAGCATTACAACAGCCATTTTCTGGCGACAGATAAGTGTACATAAGATTCATTTTTTGGGATAAGGGGTAGTTTTTGCGACTCAGGGAAGGTATCCTAAGCGGTGTTTCATAAATAAAGTTGTTAAATGAAAGTTGACGAATAGGAAATATAAGAGACAATAGATACTAGTTGGCGCCCAAACTATCGATACCGCAGTGCTTGCCGGGTTGCTGAATAGATCATTGAAGTCTTTATAGACGACCTGCCCGACTTTCCCCCGCAGCACTACTACCGCCAAACCTCACAGCGTATCCTTCCTTTGATTTGGGATAGAAAGACGAGATGAAATCTCTACTCTATCATTGCCTCGGCTGCTTTGTTCTGCTTACCGCTCTTTCTGCGCAAGCAGCGCCGCCAGCAGAATCAAAGCTCAGCGTCTATCCGGAGAAAGTCGAACTCAACGGCCCCCGTTCGCGCCAGCAGCTGATCGTCACCCGCCAGCAGGACAAACTTTCCGTCGACCTCACGCGCGATGTGCAGTTTCAGTCACAGCAACCCACCGTGGTTCAGGTTGATGCTGCCGGCGTGATCAAACCGGTTGGTAACGGTGCCGCCACGGTGACCGTGACGGACGGTGCGCAAAAAATCAATATTCCAGTTCTGGTCAAAGACGTCGATCGACAGGCGCTGCTCGATTTCGAACGGGACATCCATCCGATGTTTTCCCGCTTTGGTTGCAACGGCGGTTCCTGTCACGGGAAGCAGCGCGGCCAGGGGGGATTCCAGCTGTCGATGTTCGCCTTCGATCCCGAATTTGATTACAACGCACTGGTCAAGGAATCACGCGGTCGGCGTGCTTCACCACTGGCGCCCGATCAGAGTCTGGTACTGCTCAAAGGGGCCGGTAAGGTTCCTCACGGGGGTGGGAAAAAACTTCCGGCCGACACTCCTTATTATGCACGGCTGGAACGCTGGATTTCCGAAGGGGCAACCCGCGGCGTCGAGGGGACACCGGAACTGGTCAAGATTTCCGCGTCTCCTACCGAGCGGATCATGCTCCCCAAAACACAACAGCAGATGGTGGTCACCGCGCATTACAGCGATGGCTCCACCCGCGACATTACTGATCTGGCCGAGTTCATGTCCAGTGAAAGCGTTTACGTTTCCGTCGACGAGCATGGTCTGGTCACCGCCGGTTCGCTGATGGGGGAAGCCTCGATCATGGCCCGCTACATGGGCAAATTCGCTTCGCTGAGCGTGACGATCCCCTCGAAAAACAAAGTCCCCGACGAATACTATACCAAACTCCCCCGCAACAACTTTATTGACGGGCTGGTCTGGGACAAACTGCAGAAGTATGGTCTCAAACCATCCGACCCTGTAGACGACGCGACCTATCTGCGTCGGGTCACCCTCGATATCATCGGCCGCACGCCGACCGCGGAAGAAGCGCGGGCTTTTCTGCAGGACCCCTCCCCCAACAAGCGGGAGCGGCTGGTCGATTATCTGCTGGAGCAGCCGGAATTTGGCGATCACTGGGCCAACAAATGGGCCGATTTATTGCGTCCCAATCCGTATCATGTGGGTATCAAGACCGTCTTGAATTATGATGCCTGGATCCGTGAATCGTTTTACCAGAATAAACCCCTCGATCAGTTCACGCACGAATTGCTGACCGCCAAAGGAGGAACGTGGCACAACGGTGCAGTGACCATGTTCCGCGATCGCCGCAAACCCGAAGAGCTCACCACGATTGTCAGTCAGCTCTTCCTGGGGATTCGCCTGAACTGTGCCCAGTGTCATCACCACCCCAACGAAGTCTGGGGTCAGGAAGATTTCTACAGCTTTGCGGCCTACTTCGCCAGAATCGGCCGTAAAGGCCGCGGGATCTCGGCCCCGATTTCGGGATCGGAGGAAATGGTTTTCACCTCCAACTCCGGTAGCGTACGGCACCCGTTGACCAACGAAGTCCTTCCGCCACGCCCGCTGTTTGGCGAAGTGCCTGAGATCAAAGAAAATCAGGATCCACGCGAAATACTGGCAGACTGGATTATCTCGCCCCAGAATCATTTCTTCGCCGAAGTGAATGCGAACCGCGTCTGGGCTGATCTGATGGGACGGGGCATTGTCGAGCCGATTGACGATTTCCGTGAAAGCAATCCTCCGTCCAACAAACCGCTGATCAAAGCCCTGGGTAAGAAATTCCGGGAACAGAAATTCGACCTGAAAAAATACATCAAGACGATCGTGCTCTCACACGTTTACAGCCTGAGTGCTCTGCCTAACGAAACCAACGTGGGTGATACCCGCAATTACTCACGGCATTATCGTCAGCGTCTGCGGGCGGAAGTTCTGCTGGACAGCGTGAGCGAACTGGTTGGCGTGCCCGATTCATTTTCAGCCATGCCCCAGGATTCAACGGCCAAACAGATCTGGACGCATCGCGTCAGTTCGGTCTTCCTCGACTCCTTTGGCCGTCCCGATCCCAACCAGGATCCGCCCTGCGAACGGACAACAGATACCACGGTTGTGCAGGTGCTGCATATGATGAATTCCCGTGATCTGTATGCCCGCATTCAATCTAAAAACGGCAACAGTGCCGCATGGGCTAAGAGTAAAATGACACCCGATCAGATTGTGGAAGAACTGTATCTGACGGCTTATTCGCGATATCCAACGATTGAAGAAAAACGACTGGGGCGCTCCCTGTTTGAAGAGGAAGGAGCCAGCCGGCAGCAGGTGATTGAAGACCTGATGTGGGCGCTGCTCAATACGCCGGAGTATCTCTTCAAAAACTGACGTCCCCTGCTCCACCAGGAAACATTGTTTGACAACTACTCGAACAGGATCAGAAATGATGAACGTTTCAAAGAACTGCAATGGAATCACCCGACGAAATTGCCTGCAGCTTGGTCTCGGTGCGATGACCGGCCTGGGGCTGGTGGATCTGCTGCGACTGCAGGCCCAGGCCAAAGGGACCGCAGCACCTCAACGGAAAGCGACCGCCAAAAGCGTCATCCTGATCTGGATGGACGGCGGACCGACCCACTACGAAACGTTCGATCCCAAACCCGAAGCACCGGTCGAAATCCGGGGTGAATTCAATCCGATCCCGACCAAAGTGCCGGGGGTCCAGTTCTCTCAGCACATGAAACGGCTGGCATCGATCTTCGACAAATATTCGGTGATCCGCTCGATCCGTCATAACCAGGGCAACCACGGTGCCGGCAACCATTACATGATGACCGGTGCCCCGCCGCGAATTCCGGTGGGCTGCGGTGCCTTCGTGAGCTTCCACCCCAGTATGGGTTCGGTCGTCGCGCACGAAAAGCCGACCACCAACAACCTGCCCGCCTACTTCACCATGCCCAGCATGTCACGCTCGGGCGGACCGAACTTCCTGGGTGCCAAGTACGCTCCGTTTGTCATGTCGGACAATCCGAACTCGTCTAACTTCCGTGTGCGTGACCTGGCACTGCCCAGTGGTCTGACCGATGCACGCTACAAAACCCGCCGCGATCTGCGGGCGCAGGTCGATCAACTGAAGCGGATCCGGGATGAAGTTGCCGGCGACCCGGTGCTGAACCTCGATGAATATTACGAGCAGGGTTACAACCTCGTGGCCTCCACCGAAGCACAGAAGGCGTTCGAAATCGATCGCGAATCCGACGAACTGCGTGATAAATACGGTCGGACTTCGTTCGGCCAACGTGCCCTGCTTGCCCGTCGCCTGACGGAAGCGGGTGTGCCTTTCGTCACGCTGTACGAAGGGGGCTGGGACCATCACGGCAGTCTGTTCAAGACCTTCAACAGCCGGATGCCCGCTTTTGAAAACACGATCGCCACGCTGATTGAAGACCTCGATGAACGGGGGCTCCTGGATACGACCATGGTCCTCGCTTTGGGTGAATTCGGTCGTACGCCGAAGATCAATCCGGGCGGTGGGCGTGACCACTGGTCGAATGCGATGTCGGTCCTGATGGCCGGCGGTGGCACACCGGGCGGACTGGCACTGGGTGCGACCGACAAAGCCGGTTACTCCGCAGTCGAACGTGTCCTCTCTCCGGAAAACTTTGTCTCGACCATTTATACCAAAATGGGCATCGATCCCGACAAGGTTCTGTATACGCCGGAAGGTCGTCCTTCGCACCTGGTCAGCGATCCGACGCCGATTCCGGAACTGTTCGCTTAAACCGAGACCGCACCTCGACTGAGAATGAGTTTACCAATGCCGTTGCACGCCCCGATTCTGCCCGCCGTTCTCGCCTGCTCATTGGTTCTCAGTCTGGGGACAAACCTTGAGGCCGCTCCGCCCAGCGTGAACTATCTCAACCCCGCCGGTGGCCAGGTCGGACAGAAGGTCGAAGTCAGCGTCGATAAAACTCTGGGTACACAGCCGGTATCGGTCTGGACTTCGCAGCCGGGTCTCAAAATTGAGATCCCTGCCAAGCCGGCCAAGGGGAAAGAAAAACAGTTCACGGTCGAGATCGATCCGAAAGCGAAACCGGGTCTGTACTGGCTTCGCTTCCATAATGCAGAGGGGGCTTCCGGCATCCGACCATTTCTGGTAGGCACCCTGCCCGAACTGACAGGGGCCGAACCGAATGAAGATCTGGAACACGCGCAGAAAATCGAACAACCTGCCGTCACCATCAACGGTGTACTGGCCAAAGCAGGCGATGTCGATACCTATCAGGTCAAACTGAAACAGGGGCAGACGCTCGTTGCTTCCCAGGTCGCCAACGAACAGCTCGGTTCTCCCATGGATGGTGTGCTGCAACTGCTCAATCACCGGGGAACGGTGCTGAAGCAGATGGACGACACCCTCTGGTTCGATCCTCGGATTGTATTTACCGCACCGGAAGAGGGCACCTATTACATTCGCACGTTTGCCTTCCCCGCGGATCCCAACAGTACGATTCGCTTTGCGGGAGCGGCTTCGTATATTTATCGGCTAACGCTGACGACGGGGCCCTTCGTCGATCACAGCCTCCCCCTGGCCTGGCACCCTTCGACCGCACAGCCGGTCGCACTGGCAGGCTGGAACCTGACAGACAAACTAAAAACACTGATGCCGGCCGTCTCCGATTCGAACAAAGACGCCCTGCTCAGCGCTCCCGAACTGGGCAACTGCGTGACGATTCCCCTCAGTACGACTCCCGTGGTTCTCGAAACCAAAGAGAGCCAGTCGGAAGCGGGACAGCAGCTGACTGTGCCGACAACGGTGACGGGAAAAGTCGCCGGTCCCCGGGAAGTCGACGTCTATCGCTTCAATGCGAAAAAGGGGGAGAAGCTCTCCTTCAAAGTCGATTCTCACACACTGGGCTACCCTCTCGATCCGTATGTCAGACTGTTCGATGCCAAAGGGAAACTCCTTAAGGAGATCGACGATCCGATACGGAATTATTTCGACGCCCGCCTGGATTATACGATTCCGGCAGACGGCGAATACCGGCTGCAGGTGACCGATCGCTTCCAGCATGGCGGCTATCGTTATGTCTATCTGCTGTCGATCTTGCCGACCGAAGCGGACTTCTCTCTCAAGACCCCCAACGAACAATACACGCTGACCGCGGGCGACAAGCCGCTGGAGATCGATGTCACCATCGACCGCCAGAGCCCCCGCTTCAGTGACGATATCGAAGTCAGCATCGCCGGTCTGCCGGAAGGTGTGACCTGCAAACCGGTCGTGTCCCAGGTCAAAGACAAGGGGGGCAAGTCGGTCAAGCTGAAGCTGGAAGCGAAGAAGGACGTTGTGTTCCAGGGCCCCCTGGTAATTCAGGGGACGAGTGTCAAAGACAAGTCTAAGCAGCACACCGCCACCGCGGTGATCACAGGGATCAGCCCCAAACGCAACACAGCCCGTCCCAAACCCGATCTCGAACTGCCTTACCTGTGGCTGACGATAAAGAAGAAGTAGGGTTTCGCAGGAGGAGCCAGTCGTCGTGGTGGTACCCATGTGTCCGCCCGCCTGATTTGTGAGTCACTTTAATGAAACAATTCCGCGATATCAGAGCAGGATACGAAAAAGGAATGCTGACCGCTGACGAAGCTGTGAGCGAGATTCTGTATGGTCTGACAGCGGAGACGTCGCTCCCGGACCTTCAGGAAGCAGGGCCGGAACTGATCTCGGTGTTGAGAGAGTTTCTGAACGACTCTGGTTCTTTTGTGCCTCGGACCACGGGAGCTGTGCCCATTTCCAGAGAGCAAATGGAAATGGCACGCGCGCTGTTAAAGTAGCGGGTGTTGAGGACTGCAGGAAACAGTCTGTATACGCCTGCAATTTTGAAAGTGGTTACTTCTGCTGTTCTACTTTCGTGTTTGCTTTCACCGTTCCGCGGAGTGGCATTTTAATCTTTGTTTGCCCTGGTTGGTCGGTATAGAGCTCGATTTCCGTGTTGAATTTTCCTGGCTTAGTGGCTTTAAACAAGATGGTAAAACTGCCTTGTTGACCTGCCGGAATGTGCAAAGGGAGCCCCTCGGCGGACGCGCACCCGCAGGACGTACAGGGGACCATTGCTCCGAGTAACTGTAGCGGCAGGCTGGAAGGGTTCTGAATGGTGATTTTCTGCCGCGATGCCTCGTTGGCGGGAATGTCTTTCAATTCACAGCGGGAGACGACAATCTGCTTGCCTGTTGTCGCTGTGGATTTCGCGAGTGGGACGTCTGATAAACCATAATGAGACAAGCGGAAGACGGCATCGTCCACGGTGCCCAGCGAAAAGTCGGTGAGTTGTGCAGTGTGCCGTTCGCGGATGGGCTGCATGCCGGAGTGATGGTGTACCGCCTCAAGTTCGCAGCTCACTGGAACAGGGATCGCATTTTTCCGGGGAGAAGAAAAGGTGTTCCTGCCGGTGTAGATGGAGTAATTCGTGTCCGAGTAATCGCAGCGGTAACGGTATTCCAGCACGGCCCAGTTCAGCTGCGGGGCAAAGACGATATGGCCGCCGGAAATTGACCAGGGGTCGTTGGTCAGTTTGAAATCCAGGGCAACGCGATCGTCTGTGCCGGGGGGATTTGCTGCCATGCGTTCCAGTTTCACAACGGTGAAGGACGGCTTATTCATGATTTCTTCAAAGGGATTGTGGTACATAAAGCTGCCGGCACACAGATAGACGTCGACATCATTACCCAGAATCAGCCGTGTCCGTGCCACCCGGTCTGGTGTGCGAGTGAAATAATTCAGTTGATAGAGGTGGTTTCGCCTGGTTTTATGGAGCTCAAACACGTAATGCGAAGTAGCGCAGGCCACCTGACTGTTATCGGTCCCTCCCCGCGGCGTCTCTTTCGCGTAATTCTGAATGGTAACTGCAGAGTCCCCTTTCATGAGCAGATGTGCGGCAAAGTCATAACGTGTCTTACGGGTCAGATCATTGGGATCATCCAATGCGTAGCGGCACCGGGCCTTACACTGGATGTTCTGGTAAGCGGCTTTAAACTTTTTCATCGCCACGGTGTAGGCAGCACGGAATTCGCGTTCTGAGATCGACCGGGGGGCAGGTTGTTGCGGTTCAGCTGCGTCTACTGCCCCTGTCAGTATGGCGATTGCGATTACAAAAAGTGTCCACGGCTGTATTCCTGACGGCATGTTCCCGCGTTCCTGATATCAAGAAGAATTTCAGTCTGAAGGTAGGAGACCAGTTCAGGGATGGTTTGTTTATCTGATTTTCGAAAATCATTCAGAAAGAGGAAATAGTGGACGCGGATCTGAAGTTGGTCACTTCCCTTGTTGTACTTTCGTGTTCTCTCTCACCGTTCCGCGGAGTGGGATTTTGATCTTCGTCTGCCCCGGCTGGTCGGTATAGAGCTCGATTTCTGTGTTGAATTTTCCCGAGTTAGTGGCTTTGAACATGACGGTAAAACTACCTTGCTGACCTGCAGGGATGCGCAGGGGGAGTCCTTCGACTGACGCACATCCGTTGGACGTACAGGGTATTCCTGCTCCGAGCAACTGCAGCGGCAGGCTGGACGTGTTCTGAATGGTGATCTTCTGCCGCGCTGTTTCGTTGGCGGGAATTTTATTAAATTGACAGGGGGAAACTCCGAACTGCTGGTTCGTGGTAGTGGAGGGTTTCGCGAGTGGGGTGTCTGATAAACCGAAGTTTGATAAGCGGAAGACGGCATCATTCACGGTGCCGAATGAAAAGTCGGTGAGTTGTACGGAAAAGGAAAAATCGAATTGTTTTTGATTTCTGGTCATCTGTACAACATTGTGTTCGCCTTGTACCAGCATCGGTATGCCATTTTTTTGCAGCGGAGTGAATGAGTTCCTGCCGGAATAAACGGTGTAAGTACCGTCTTTCGGAGCACTGCGATACTCGTATTTCAATACGGCCCAGTTCAAATCTGGTGAGAACAGCGCGTGTCCTTCTTTAAACAGAGCGGCATCATCGTTCAAAATAAAGTCCAACGAGACCAAATCAGACGAATTCTCAGCTTGAGGTGGAATCCGTTTCATCCGGACGATACGGAAGCGTCCCGCTTCGACCGGCAAGCGAAAGGGATCGAGGAATATCAGATTGCCTCCCGTCAGGAACATGTCCAGTGCGTCAGTCGGCCGCCTGGCTTTAATCTGATTGGGCTCATGCACGATCAGGTTTAACAGAAACGGATTGTCTGAATCTGTTCTACTGAGATAGAAAGCGTAGTCGGGAGTCGTGCAAGATACGAGATCCCGCTCGGTCCCTCCGAAGAGAGTCTCAGTGGCGTATTTCTCGATGATGACAGTCGAGTCTCCCTTTACCAGCAGGTGTGAGGAAATGCGGTAATCTTTTGAGAGAGAGTCGTCTTTGTAGAAGTGATACTGTTTGCGGCATTCCACGCGGCATTGGACGTTCTGCAAGCGATTTTTCAGTCTGGCAACCGCGGCCTTGTATTGTGTCAGAAATTCGCGTTCTGAGATCGCCCGAGGGGTGGATTGCTCCGGTTCAGCTGCGTCTGCTGCCCCTGTCAGTATGGTGATTGCGATTGCAAATAGTATCCACGGCTGTTTTCCTGACGGCATGTTCCCGCGCTTCCCTGTATCAAGAAGGTTATTGGTCTGGGGTAAGGAAACCAGTTCGCAAATCGTTTGTCTATCTGTTTTCGAAAATCTTTCAGAAAGAAAAAAGTGAGGACGCGGATCTGATACCGATAAAGTGCTTTCCAGATGAGTCAGCAGCGCAGTTGTGTGTTTTTTTTGCGAAGCCCACTGCCCGTTTCCTGCTCGCTTTGCGCTCGGCCCGAATTACATTCGGGCCTACCCCTTCCGTTGTGGTGGCATCAAATCGTAGGGGCGTGACCTGTGTGTCCGCCCGCCTGGTTGGGTTCGATGGCAGATCGCTGGGTGATGGGGATCAGTTGAACCGAGCGTAAAACAATACCAGATCAGGTCGTTCCTGCGGGTAGCCACACAGGGCTACTCCTACCGCCAGCTTTTTCGTGACGTTCGTGCCTTTCGTGGTTCATTCACTTTCGTGCTGTTTGTGGTCGTTTCCAGCTTCACTGTCGGGCAAGCCCAATACTGTTCGGCACGATATTTGCGCACTGTCGTCTGGTAGTATAGAATACTGCCATAACGACAGGAATCAGCATGGCCAATCAACAGACTAATAGCATCGAAGCTTGTGACATCACCGGTCTTAAGTATCTGGATCGGGTTCTCCCGCTGTTTAAGCGACTGCGTCCCGAGGGAACTGAACGTGACAAAGCCGGTAACCGGCAACTGTTTTACGATCAGTATTGCGCACTGCAGTTACTGTACCTGTTCAATCCGATCGTGACTTCTTTGCGCGGATTACAGCAGGCCAGTGAGCTCAAAAAAGTCCAGCGAAAACTGGGCTGCCCGCGGTCTTCTCTGGGATCCCTTTCCGAAGCGGTTCGGGTCTTTGACCCTGAACTGCTGCGGGAAATTGTAGGCGAACTGATTGAAAAACTGCCTGCCCAGAAGCCGCAGGATCGGCGTCTCCAGGATCTGGCTCAGACGCTGACTGCCGTGGATGGCACGTTCCTCAAAACACTGCCGCAGATCACTCAGGCCTGTTTTTCAACCCGCCAGGACAAAGGCTGGCAGCTGCACACTCATTTTGAAATACTGCGGGGAATCCCGGTACGCATGGATCTGACGGATGCCACCGGTCGCAAAGAAGGTAATGAAAAATCCATGCTGACTAACGTGCTGGAAAAAGATCGTTGCTACATCCTGGACCGTGCTTATGAAAAATATGCCCTGTTTAATGCAATTGTGAATGCCGGCAGCAGCTACGTGTGTCGAATTCGCGGTGATCACATTTTTGTGGAACAGGAATCCCGTGAATTGACCGCAGAGGCCAGGGCAGCGGGAGTGCTGGAAGATCGGGTAGGGCAGCTGGGGTCTCCCAAGTCACGGAGAATAGAACACCCTGATCATCCGGTGCGTCGGATTACTGTCAAAGTCACTCCGCATCCTAAACGGGGAGGACGGAGACGGGAGGGGGCAAGCCAGGATCTGGTTGTGGCAACCAGTCTGCTGGACGTGCCTGCTGAGATCATTGCGCTGATCTATCAGCACCGCTGGCAAATTGAATTGTTCTTTCGTTTTTTAAAGCATGTACTTGGCTGTCGTCACCTGCTGAGTCAGAACCCGCAGGGAATTCAGATACAGACTTATTGCGCGATGATCGCCTGTCTGTTAATCAGTCTGATTACAGGGAAAAAGCCGACGCTCCGAACATATGAAATGCTGTGTTTCTATTTCAGTGGCCTGGCGGATGAGGATGATCTGATCAACCACATCAACCGTCTGCAATCCCACGAAACCAGATAGCACAGGACTCCTCGCCCGACTGCTGACTGTTGGTGACGAGATGATTCATGCTGCGCTGTTCGAAAGATTTCATAGCCGTGTATGAGCCATGACTGAATGAGATCTTCAAACAAAACTTCTAAAAAATGCAGTTCATAAGAGTTAAGCTGCAATCCACAATCAACTGCAAACCGTGAGCCGAACAGTATTGGGGCAAGCCGACAGTGGCACACGCCCCGAATTACATTCGGGGCTACCCCTACCTCTGGTGAATTGAGATTCAACAATCACTTCAACTGTTGAATCAGTTCGTGGGCTTTGCTTTCGAAGATGGCCTGCCATTCGGGGGCGAACAGGCAGTCGCTGTCTTCCTGGGCGTTGCCGACGTTCTTCAGCTGTTCCGCGGTCGGGGCGTAGTAGTTGTAGCCGTTGGTGTAGCCGGCGACGAATGTGTTTTCAAACGGTGATTTCTTCTTGATGTTGAGTCCGATGTTGACCGTCAGCTCGGCGGGGAACGTGATCATGCGGAAGTCGCCCAGCTTGAAGGCAACGACTTCGACGTCGATTGTCTTGCCTGCGGCCTGATTGCGGGTCTGGTGCTTGGTGAGCAAAGCCAGATTCGCTTTGTTGCGGCTCATTTTTTCCATCTTGTAGATGTTGTTGATGTAGCGTTCCATGTTGGCACGGTTCTCGGCGTCCAGTTTTTTCAGCCCGTCCCGTCCCAGTTTCTGTTCCAGCATGTAACGGTGCGAATAGTACGACGGATGCTCTTCGTAGAGCTTGTACTTCACAATCAGGGGCAGGAACGTTTTGAGGTTCAGGCTGGTGCCCTGCAGGGAATTGAGCAGCTGCTCCTGTTCCTGTTTCAGCTCCGCGATCCGTTTTTCATTGTTGGAGCGGGGAAGCGTCAGCGTTTCGTTGATCAGTTTCAGCCCGCTGTCATCGGTGCATTTGATGTTGCGGATCGCCTTGAGTGTGCTCAACGCCAGCAGGTTACCCAGCGTTTCGGCGTCGCGGGGATTGTCGACGTCTTTGTATTGCGCCGGGTTGATATCGCCACCACAGCCCTGCACGAACAGGGCGATGGTGCCGTCACTCAGGTTGTCTTCGATGACCTGCGAAGCCAGTCCGCTCATGTCGGCGGTGTTGCCTTTATTGGGCACGCCCTGGATCGGATGACAGGCGAAGTTATACACGACGGCCAGTGTCTCGCCATCCAGTTTGTCGAGTTTGAGAATCCCAATTTCCGGATCGATGGGGCCGATGCCCGCGACCTCTTCGTCGGGGGGAAGTGAATACGCGTGCCGCACGTCGGCCTCTTTTCCGTTTTTCAGAAACAGCCGGCGGTTTTCCATGACGCGGTCTTCGTGTCCGGTGCCTACGCCCACCTTCACGGGAACCAGTTTTTTGGCCGCCTCTTTAATCGCCTTGACCGTGCGCTGTTCGACGTCTTTGCAGACGATGCCGTGACAGTGGCTGGCGTTGATCATGATGTTCTGTGGCTTAATGTGGAGATCTTGTTCGATCTGGTCACGGACGTTGCCAAGGTATTCATTGGTGATCGAACCGATCTCGCCGATGGCGACCGCATCCACGGTAACGATGGCGGCGGTAGTGTCTCCCTCTTTGATGACCAGGGCTTTCACATACAGCGGATCATTTACCAGCGGCACATCGCGGTTCGTGATATCCACCTTGGCGGCACCGGCGAGGAGTTCGGCTGCAGAAGCGATTCCCGGAGAACCGGCGACGGTCAGCATCACCATCAGCAGCATGCCTGATGTCAGCAGTTGACGAAGTACGTGGCAGCGGCGGGAAACATTCGGGAGCTGGTTCATAAGAGGCCTCAGGGGTTTAAGTTGCGGTGTCGCAAATTGCAGCGGGTATGAAAGTTAATTTTCTTTAGATACTCAATCTCTCCAGTTTAACCGGTAGAGCGGCCTCGTTTCATCCTTGTTTACGAAAAAAGCGGTAGAAATCTCAACTCGCACTGTGAATGCTGGCAAGGCTGATCAACTGGCAGCTGCGGGCGGAAAGATTTCGCGGGCAAATTCCGCGTAGGCGTCAAAGAGTTTGAGGCGGGCTTCGTAGATCAGGCCGTTATGCGTTCCCCGTTCGATGGTCACCAGCTGTTTGGGGATGCCGGTCTGCGACTCGGGTGGGGCTGCGTCGAACAGTTTTTTGCCCAGCTTGTAGGGGACGATCTGGTCTTCGGTTCCGTGGATCATCAACAGGGGGCAGGCGACATGCGAGATCTCCGACTGACTGGGATATTGATCCCAGAGCAACCAGGAGACCGGGACCCAGGGATAGTGATACGAGGCGGCATCGACCATGGAACTGAAGGTGGATCGCAAAATCAGGCCGGCGGGCGGCGTGTGCTGCTGACAGAGTTCGCTGGCGAGTAATGTCGCGACGCCTCCGCCCAGTGATTCTCCCATCAGAATGATCCGGCTCTGATCGATTTTGCGCTCACGTACGGCGTATTTCCAGAAGGCGCGGGCGTCGTTGAGCAATCCGGTCTGAGAGGGACTGCCCGGGTTCTCAGCGTAGCCCCGATAGTCAAAAGCGAAGACGTGTAGATTCAGGCTGGCCAGCAGGCGACAGGTCTCCACACGATGCAGTCGGTTCCCGCCGTTGCCATGCAGGAGAATCACGACCGGTCGGCCTTTCGCCAGTTCCGCATCGCATTCTGCCTGGCTGTCGCAGCCAACCTGCCCGGCGAGATAGTGCCAGCCTTTGAGGTCCAGGCCGTCGCTGGTGGTCGTGGCAATTTCATGGATGATACCGAACGGGGCCGCGGCCTGATCGACGGAAAGTGCGGGGACTCGCGTGGGCTGATAGATGAGCCAGCGCTGCACGATCATGAGCATCAGCATCGCCAGCACATAGAAGGCGAAGACCCGTGAAAAATAGTAAACGAGCATCTGTTTTCCGTTTTGCGGTTTATCCAGGAGCCCCCCGGGCAGCGACTGACGCCAGATGCGAGCAGGTTGCGGGGTGGATTCGGTCTGGGTTTCAACGTTCATGACGGGGGTTCAACTATAAGACGTTTCAGGAAGTGGACGCGTCTTCGTTCATTTTAGACGATGCTGCGCGGGATGCCAGTGGGAAAACGCAAATCGGATTCTGCATTCCGTTCCCGGATCGCAGCGATTAGAATCGAAATGTCAATAGAATCCTGCACTTAGAATAATGAGGCCCCTCATGCGGCATTGTCGAATTCGCGCGCCCTTCGTTTTCGTCTGGTTGATGTTCATCGTAATGACAGTTACCTGGAACTGCGAGTCGTTACGGGCGGAGTCCCCTGCTCCGTATTTTGATCCGGTGGAACGCGAGATTGAAGGCTGGAAAGTGGACGTGGATCCGGCTCTGTTGTCCGATCCACATGCGGAGCTGGGACGAAAGGCACTGGCGGCCCTGGGAAATCACCTGCAGCGGGTCAAGTTTATTGTGCCAGCGGAACGGGTGGCGCAGTTGCAACAGGTGCGGATCTGGCTGGAGGTGAAGCATCCGAAACTGGACCGGATGCAGTACCATCCCAACCGCGCCTGGCTGGTGGCGAACGGACATGATCCGCGGCTGGCGAAGCACGTGCATATTCCGGTCGCCGCCCAGCTGTTTGCACGCAACATGTGGGCACAGCATCCCTATGTGGTGCTGCATGAGCTGGCGCACGCGTATCACGATCAGGTGCTGAGTTTCGATCAGCCCAAGGTAATCGAGGTCTACACCGCCGCGAAGGAACGCGGCCTGTATGAGAAGGTACTGTCACATACGGGCCAGACGGTGAGGCACTACGGGATGAACGATCACAAGGAGTACTTCGCGGAATCGACCGAGGCTTATTTCGGCGTGAACGATTTTTATCCGTTCGTTCGTGCGGAACTCAAGACGCATGACCCGCGGATGTATGCGCTGCTGGAAAAGATCTGGGGCCCAGTGCCGTGAAAAATGAAATGATGAATGAAGTTCTCTGTGAGCGGAATGGCGCTAGCCACCGGTGATCTGTTCAGCGTGGTTAAAAATTACCGGCGGCTAGCGCCTTGCCGCTCAGGTATTTTGGTGCGCCGTGGTTAATCTGAATCGGTGTCCGAATTCTCTTTGGCAGCTTTCGCTTTGCTGTACCAGGGTTTGTTGTCGATGGTCAGATAGCGGTCGCTGGTTTTACTGCCCTCGGGGGTGAGCAGTTCAATACGACGCTGCATCGTATCGATGAGCATCCGTCTCCCGTCTTTGAGGTGGAGTTCGTTCCAGGCGTGTCCTCCATGGCGGGTGGCATCACCATAGTTGCCGCGCACCAGTGCGACATCGAGGCCTGCTTCATCGGCCAGGATCTTGAACAGCAGCGCCCGGTGCCGACAGACTCCCGCACCGCAGAGCTGAGTGACGTCGCCGAGTAAGACGCCCTGATTGGCATATTCGTCGGTCAGCAGGGAGACGGCTGCCATGGTGGCGCGGTTGTTTTTGTCCAGCGACATGTTCTGATCGACGTACTGTGCCAGTTTCATTGCCCGTTGATCCGGGGCCAGGGACATGACCTCTTTCGACCGGGCGAATTCCAGGTGTTTTTTCAGGGCGGCGTCCCGCTGGCGGTCGACGACGATCAGCTCCCGCCGGGAACGCGCGTGGCCCTGAGGATCGAGCTGCATACCCCGGCCGCCGTCGACATAACCGTCCGAAATCTTCAGCTGAGGGGCGATAAAATGTTTCGTGTGGTAATCACTGGCGGCCTGTTGTTCCTGTGTTTTCAGGGTAGGGCGTAACTCTTCTGCATTCTGATAGCCGCGGAGGATCAGATCCAGGAAGAGATCCGTACTGCGGGAGTTCGCCTGGTGGACTTCGACCGCCAGCAGGTTGGTGCCGGGCTGGAGTCTGTCTGCAGGGAGTGTGAAACTTTGATACAGGCGTTCCAGCACGCCACCCAGGGCGTTGATCGCGGTGGTTTCTGGTGTCACCTGTCCGCCGGGGAGATTGTTGCGGGCGATCTCGGTGCCGTTCAGGTAGACAACGACGCCGTCATCGCTGCGGATCAACAGGACCAGCTGCTGCAGTTTACTGTCGGCAGGAACCTGAAATGTGTGACGGAAGTAGGTGGTGATCGGTTTGTGCTGTGGATCAGCGCCAAAGCGGACGGTGGTGTTGAGGCCCGCATCACCAAAGCCGAGCGGCGCGGGGCCGGACAACCAGGGCCGGTCATCGAAAGTCCGGAGCATCCAGTCGGCCCGCGGCGGGGTGGCGTTGTCGTCATATTTCCAGACACTCGCTTTACCCGAGGGGATCAGCGTGACTTCGGCTGTAACCGGGAGTGCCTGCAGGCAGAGACTGCAGAGGAACAGCAGGCCGGTGATGATAATCCGCAAGCTGGGCATGGGAGGTGTCTCTCAAGGTGTTTCCAGAAATCCGTCAGGGATCAGGGTTCCGTTACAGGATCATAATCTTCGACCAGTCAAGCGGCGCGTCCTGCTCCTGTCTGGGAGGGGTGCTTCGCTGTGGAGGCTCATTGAGATGACTCCATTCGAGTTTCAGACTGGTGAAAGACTGGCCTCTATTGCTGACTATATTCACAGTGACAGGGACCCAGACCTGGTCGATCTGTTTCCAGCTCACGGTGACCTCGCGAAATGGAAACTCGGGTTGTTCGACTTTAGCGGGATAGAGCCAGAGTTTGTGGGAGAGGAGCGTGAGCCCCTGGCGCTCGTTGAAACAGAGTTCGCTGAGTCTTACCCCGGGTTTATTATTGATGGGGCAGAACCGTTTCAGTCTGACAAACAGCAGGCCGGTGGTTTCGTTTCTGCGAAATGTAATCGAGTCTTGCAGATTGGTTCTGCCCGTGTTCAGAAAGCCTTTGTACCAGAGGTCTGCTGCTGACTGTGAGTCAATAATGTGTCCTGTGAGACTGAACTGGTTGAAACCGGCGTAAAGTGGATTCCAGTACTTCAATGAGCGAGGCATGACCGGCTCCGGTTTCCAGATATACAGAGGATGCGAAACGGTACTGGGGACGCCGTTTCTGAGCCAGAACCGGATCCGCTCTGTATCCGAGAGTTTGACATGCACTTCATACTGCGACTCAAACTCTGTGTCGGTCCATCTTCGAATTCCAGTTTCCAGATTCAGTTGTCCTTCCAGTGTGAATAAATTCCGTGAGATCCGGCTTTGCGGTGCTCCCCTTCCCTGCCGGTGTGTGTAAGCCCTCTGTTCTTCGCCCACCACTTTTACCCGGGCGGTCCGGAGCTGGTCGCGCAGGTCGCGCCAGTCTGTGAGGAGTGCCCGCCAGCGGGAGAATTCAACGTGTTGCGGGTGGATCGGCTGCGGTTTTTTCGCTGTCAGGGGAGCAGAGGTGGTATCGGTCTCAGCGATCGCCAGCGGGAGCCAGCATAACTGGATTGCGGCCAGAACGGGGAGCAGTCGAAAACGGGGCATGGGACTGAGAGGCCTTCCTGAAACAGTATCTGAACGACGCGCTGTCTGTGTAAATGTTTACATGGTCGGGGTGAGGAGGTCAAGGTGTTTTATGTGTGATTTATAATGGGGTGTCGTGAATGACAATCGCGGGGGCAGATTCCCTGTTGAGCACGCATCGAAATTGGATTCTGAATTTGTAAAATTACTCTGTCAGTTTCCTGCTCGCTGCGCCCGGCCCGAATTTTATTCGGGCTCACTCCTGATTTTTATTACAGGCCCTGTTTGCGTTTGAGCTTTTCCTGTCGTTTTTCTTCGCGGCGTTTTTCGCGTTCTTTGCGGCGTTCCTCGCGCTCTTTCTGGATGCGTTCCATTTCTTCGGGGGTGCGTTCGGGGAACAGGCTCTGGATCTGAGAACCGATGCCGCCACCCAGGACGGCGTCGAGGGCATTGACGCCCATCTGCTTGGCGTAGTTACCGACCTGCCGCATGTCGACCTTGGGTTTCTTCAGTGTGCCGCCGATGGGCAGTTTGAGCGGACGGCTGAGCAGGGTTTTGAGCAGCGGCTTCTCACTGTCCTGGGGAATCAGATTGGTGAAGCCGACCTCGGCCACCAGATCCAGTGATTCATCGAGGCCCACCGAACCGGTGGTGGTAATGGTGATGCCTTTCATCTGGACCTGGAAGGGGCTGTGATAGACGCGACCTTCAACCATGTGATAGTGCACGGCCTGATTCTGAACCTGCATGAAGACGGCGTTGGGACCGATCAGCCGACCGTCACGGTTGATGTTGATCATCGCCAGTACCTGATCGATTTTCCCCGCCAGTTCATCGAACAGCGGACCGGGGCCGACTTTGGCTGCCTGGATCGTCAATGTGCCGCGGGCTTCACCCAGTTTCGGTTCTTCGATGGGAATGATGGCAAAGTCCTGGTTCAGGGAGAACTGCCCCTGGATGCTCGTACTGTTGGCGATCATGGGAGCCACGAAGCGGAGCGAGTTGCGGGTCATCTGGGGTGTGAACTGAAACTTGTCGATGACTTCGCCTTTGTGGAAGACGAGCGCCGCCGGCTTGACGTCCAGGCGGATGACGGGATCGATTCGCAGGCGACCGCCGCTGACCTGCAGGTCGAGCGGGGTGATCTGAATCTGCCCGTCTTTGATGCGGGCTTCGATGGTGGTCTTGCCGCTGGTGAGGCCGCGGATATTGGCCTGCTCCCAGCCGATACCGGCTTCCCCGGTGAGGTCATTGTAGCGCGTGGTCGGGACGAACAGGGGCCGGGTATTGGGATAAAGGGGCCGGGGCTGGATGTTGTCGAGGGCCACCGATTCCAGCTGTTCGGAGTGGGGCGAGCCGAGCGGGCCGGTCAGGTTGAAGGGGCGCGTCTCTCTGCCGACGATGTCGACATCGGGACCGAGCTTGCTGCGCAGCAGGGGCGTCAGATTTTCCCAGTCGTAGGTGACTTCACCTGCCAGGCGAATGTTGCGCGTGGTGCTCCAGTGGTCGATTTTTCCTTTGGCGGAGAGGTCGAGCATTTCCGAATGGATCGACATCTGGTTGAGCGAGATCGAGTCTTCCTGCAGGTTCTGACGCGTGTCGCCTTCCAGGCGGATTTCGGGTTCCTGCCAGCTGACGACCCAGCCGGGATTGCGCTGGCTGGCGATCGGTGCTCTGGTGACGCGTGTGTCATTTCGACGGGGGGCTTCGATTGCAAAATTGGAGATAGTCGTCCGCCAGTTGGCCATACGGGCCTGGTCGTTGACGATCACGTTCGCCTGCCCCTTGATGTTTCCATAAAATTTTTGAGCCGGCGGTCCAGCGGGGTTCTGGAACCAGCCGGTGATCTGGTGCAGGTCGCCGTTAAAGGCGAGCGAACCGTCCAGTGCAGGAGAGGGGGCGTCTGCCCGGGGAAGCTGTACTGCGATGCGTTCGCCGTTGACGGCCAGTGCATCACTGCGCCAGGATAACGTGGTCAGCTTGAGTGTTTTCTGTTTGCCATCCCAACTGCCTGCGGTTCTGAGTTCTGCCTGCGGTTCATCGATCCAGAGGGACGGCGATGCGACGTGCAGATTGGTCAGATCGAGGGTTGTGTTTTCGTGGACCACATATTGATCTCCGAAGGAGACGGCAGAGGAGAACTGAATATCGCCGCCCAGTTGCAGATCCTGACTGCCAAGCGGCCGCACACGATCGGCCCAGGAGGCGATTTTACCCCGCAACTGAATCTGGAACGGGAGCAGTTGTTTTTTGTCGGTGGCCGCTTTGCGTTCGATGGTGGTCGGGGATTTCAGCTTGGCCTGGAAGGCGTCGTCGCCGGCAAACAGCGTGACGATGAAGCGTTCGACGTGCAGCTGTTTCTCGTCGGTTTTTCCTGCCCCTTCGATAGTGAGGTCGAGTTTGGGTTCGCTCCAGCCTCTGCGATCGGGAACGGCCAGTTGCACATTTTGAAAATTCAGGTAGGACTGCGTTTCCCAGTTCTGGCCATCGATCTGAAAATCGACTTCTCCTTTCAGTTTGCCCTTGAGGGCGACCGACTGCAGATCGACAAACTGTTCCAGGTGTTGCGAGAGCAGATCCAGGTTGGCTTCGAGCTGAATTTTGAGGTCGCGCGCATTTCCGCTGCCGCTCAGTTTGAGGAAATCGGATGCGCAGCGGAGGGACTGAATCTCGAACTGTTCGGCTTCGCGGCGGACGCGCATCAGCAGTTCAATCGGCTGCTGCCAGCGGATTTCGCGTCCCTGATTGACGCCGGTCAGGTCGGAGGTTTTCAGCGCGACGAGCCAGGTCTGATCTGCCTCTTGTTCGGGTTGCTTCGGATTATAATTCGAAAGCTCAAAGTTGACGTTTCCGGAGGTGATCTGCATGCCCGGTTTGAGATGGACTGTTTCAGGCAGTTGACGGGCCGCTTCGGCGAGGTCCAGATTGCCGGTGAGCTTTAACCTGGATTTCAACAGTCCGGCCAGTTTTTCGCGGCGGTCCGGATCCTTGAGATCGTCCCAGTTGATTTTTCCCTGCAGCGCGAGTTGACCCAGTTGGGATTCTGCCTGGGCCCGTTGGAAGTCGATCACGCCCTCAGCGGCCTGCAGATCGAGGTTCCCACGGGCATAGTCGGTGGAAATCTCATCGTTGCCGATGACTTCTGGGGCGCCCAGGACAAAGGGGGCGGCTTCCCAGTTACCTTTGACGGTGAAGCGGGGCTCCTCTTTCGTGCCCGACCATTTGACTTCCATCTCGGAATTGGAGATCCCGTCAAGATAGGCGCCTGGAGAGAGGGCCTGGACCAGCGGTGTTAACTGTTTCAGATCGAAGAAGCGGGATTTGAATTTCAGGGAGCCAGAGCGGGAGGCATCGGGTTGTTGAGTGTTGACCACGCTGGCGACGAAAGCGATTTCCGCGGGCTTTGTTTTACCCGCCTGTTCGTCAAGTTTTTCCTGCCAGTTGCCTTCGACCAGCACCGGCTCGGTCCGCTGGCCGGGACGGGTGACGGTGATGTTCATCCCGGTCAGATACGGTGTTTCCTTCTGTTCCGGGTCGACGACAATCAGGTTCAGATCGGAAAGATGGAGCGTGAGCGATTGCCGGGGGCCGGATTTGGCGCCTTCGTCTTTGCCCGGTTCTCCTTCGGGATGTTCTTTGGTCCCTTTATTCAGGACCGCGGTGATAAAGTCCCGGTTGGCGATGCCCTGTTCGTTGACGTAGGTGTAGGAATCGACGCCGGTCACGTTAACATTGCCGACCTGCTTGCGGTCTTTCGCCAGCTCCCAGAGTGTCTTCTGCGTCTGGATCTGTTTGATGTGTACGACAGGGCGGCCTTCGAAATCCTGGAGTACGATGTTCTGAAATTCGACGGGCTGGCTCCAGCTGAGTGTGACAGCCCCGGTTTTGATGTCTGCGGGGTAGCGTTTGAGGACCAGCGGCAGGATGGAATTTTTCAGCGATGTGCCGGAGATGATCTGCGGTGCGAACCAGATGAGAAGGCATAGGACGCCCAGCAGGATCAGCAGGGTGCGGCCGAACGAGCTTTTCTTTTTTTCCGTGTCTGAGTCGTTTCTGGTCGCAGCGGTATTGGTTTTCTCTGGCTGGGACATGGTCCGTTCCTGTTTTGAATTCCGTTATCTTTGGCGCCCCGCAGTCGGGAGTGTCGTTCTCATCCGTGCCTGAAGTCCGGTAGCCCACACATAGGACACTATATGGGGATTTTGGGGGAGCGACAATGTTGGTTCCACGAAGATTCCGGGAGCGGGCCAGAGAAAAAGACTGAAAAACAGATGATTTCCTGCGCCTGATTTTCGGTAGAGAGTGTTCTTCGTTGCGGGGACTGCCTATGATAGTAGGTGCCTGGCGCATTGCGAATTACCTGAACCCGTCATGAGAAACGAAAGATAAATGGACACCTTAAAGGCAATTGAAGAAAGACGTTCTGTCAAAGCATACGATCCCGAACATCGGATGACCGATGAGGAAATCCAGAAACTGCTCTCCTATACCATGCTCTCGCCGACGGCCTTTAACATTCAGCACTGGCGGTTCCTTGTGGTGAAGGATCCGGAGCTGCGTCAGAAGCTGCGAGAGGCCTCCTGGAACCAGGCGCAGGTGACCGATGCTTCGCTGCTGGTCGTGATCTGTGCGGATCTGAAAGCGTGGGAGAAGGAGCCGGACCGTTACTGGAAAAATGCCCCGGAACCGGTGCAACAGGCCCTGGTGCCCATGATTCTGAATTATTACAAAGACAATATCGAGGCCGAGCGGGACGAAGCAATGCGTTCCTGCGGTATGGCCGCCCAGACCATGATGCTGGCCGCCAAGGAGATGGGTTACGATACCTGTCCGATGGACGGCTTCGACTTCGATAAAGTGGCTGAGTTGATCAACCTTCCTGAAGATCATCTGATCTCGATGTTCGTGGTAGTCGGCAAGGCCCTGCGACCCGCCAATGAAAGAGCTGGACAGCTAACATTAGATGAGGTCGTAATTTACGATAGATTTACATAATTTATCCCGGCGAACCCTCAATAAGTGGCTCGGGTTTGTTAAGATACGACCAATTTAATAATCATTCTTTAGAAAATATGGTGTATCTCATGAGCGAACAGCCTTCTTCGAATCTGATCAAGCGCATTCTCAGCAGTCTCGGGCCAGCCATTATTACGGCATCGGTGGTGCTGGGGCCGGGCAGTATTCTGTCGGCTTCCAAAATCGGACACACTTATGCCTACCAGATGAACTGGGTCCTCGTCATTGCTGTGATCATGATGATTGCGATGACGGCGCTGTCGGCCCGGCTGGGGATTCAGCTCGACGGGACGATCTGTGACGAACTGGCGAAGCGGGCGGGACGTCCGGTGGCAGCCGCAACGGGGATCATCCTGTTCCTGATCGTCGCCTGTTTTCAATACAGTAACAACCTGGGGGTACTGGCTGCGGTTGAGCCGTTTATCGGGTCGCAAAGTAACGCAGACATCATGATCATTATTGGCATGAACGTGTTTATCATGCTGGCGCTGTATGGATTTAAACACCTCTACTCAATGATCGAGACCCTGATGAAAATTCTGGTGGCGGTCATGATCATCGCTTTCGCCATCAATCTGATCATGGCGAAACCGGACTGGGGGGCCGCGATTGCCGGCTTTATTCCTTCGTTGCCGGAATTCGACACCAGCAAGGTCAAATTCAGTGAGGTGATGACACCGATTGTCGCCATCTACGCGACCACATTCTCTGTGGGGGGGGCCTTTTATCAGTCCTACCTGGTGCGGCAGAAAGGCTGGACCCGCTATAACCTCAAACAGGGGCTGATCGATTCAACCGTGGGCATCTGTGTGCTGGGGCTGATTACGATGATGGTTCTGATCACCGCCGCCAAGGTGCTGTACCAGAATCCCGAGGTGGGAGAGCTGAACTCGGTCGCGGATGTCGCCAAGAGCCTGGAGCCCGGTTTCGGCACGTTTGGGGTGATCATTTTCTCGCTGGGAATTTTTGCCGGTGCCTTCAGTTCGTTCCTGGTGAATGCGGTGATTGGTGGTTCGGTCCTTTCGGATGGCTTAGGCAAGGGAGGCTACATTGATGAGAAGTGGCCCAAGCTGTGTACGGTCGCTGCCCTGATGTCCGGGATGGTGGTTGCCATCTACACGAACACGGTGTTAGAAGGGGAGAAGCCGGTTAATCTGATTATCTTCGCCCAGTCGCTGACCGTGCTGGGGATTCCGATGCTGGCGATTGCCATGCTCTGGCTGGCCACCCGTCCCGACATGAAAGGGGAGAATGCCATTCCTTTCTGGATGAAGTTCCTGGGCTTTATCGGACTGATTACCTCGATCCTGCTGGCCGGTCGAACGGTATTTAATCTGTATCAGCAGTTGACGGGCGGTTAACAGGCTGGCTATGGAGGCTGCTGCTTAAAGAGCCATCTGGTCCGGTTCTTCGCCGTGTTTTCTCCAGCCGGTGGTCAGGTGATCGTCGGTCTGGGTGGGCGATTTGATGTGGTGCACTTCCAGGTCGGAGACGTGCAGTGAAGCGGTTTCGACGTAAAAGCCCAGCATCCCGCTGCTGAAGTTCGCATCGGCCAGGGAGAGGATCACGTTGCCGTCGATGCTCAATTCATGATAACTGCCGAAGGAGACCATCTGCACTTCGACATCGCGAGGCTCGACGGCCCGCCAGAAGCCATCCTGCAGAGACTCGAACTGCATCATGTGCTCGCCCGATTTGAGTGGACCCGTTTTCCAGGCGCGGAACTGGGCGATGCCTTTCATCAGGTCCAGCGAGAGGTAATATCCGTCATGTGTTTCATCGTCGATCCGGCAGAGCAGACCACATTTGCCGGCCCCTTTCATCGAGACCCGGCACCGCATGCGAAAGCAGTTGACTTCTTCGTCGAAGACAAATCCCTGGAAGCCGGCCTGGCTGATCAGTTCGAGCGTATCGTCGAGCATGCAGAAGTAGGATTCATCGCGTGTGCCTTTGAGTGTATGCAGGCAGCGGGCATCGAGGGTGTCGACAATCCGGTTGATGATACCTTCATAGGTCTGCAGTTTTAACTGACCGTTATGACGACGAATGAGCCGCTTGGGAGGGGGCAGGATATTATTCGTCAATCGATCATGAGGATCTCGGACGTAGAAATTCCAGAGCAGAAGCCCCTGGTCGTCCTGGCAGATGCGGCCGGCGTAGTTGCCCTGGGCCAGCAGGACATTGTCATAGTAATTTCGCCAGGGCTGATCCAGATGGGATGTGTGCCAGTAACGGATCTTGGCGTCTTCGCGCAGGCTGCCGATCAGGTAATAATCTCCGTCAATGTGAAACAGGTTGGGGACTTCAATGTCATCATACATCATGGGAGCGTGTAACGGGGGTAGTGCCCGGAACTGATTCGGAGCAATTTCTTCCATCAGGCCGACACAACCCCGTCGCACCAGCGGTCCTTCGTTGGTGCGGGCTGCCATCAACAGCCAGCCCTGATCTTCCTCGCGAAAATAGAAGGGATCGCGGAAGCTGATCCAGTTGCGTTCTTCGTCCACAGAAGATTCGTAATGCGCAT
Source organism: Gimesia panareensis (assembly GCF_007748155.1). Lineage (GTDB taxonomy): Bacteria > Planctomycetota > Planctomycetia > Planctomycetales > Planctomycetaceae > Gimesia > Gimesia panareensis. The sequence continues at coordinate 7,686,858 of NZ_CP037421.1, read as the reverse complement.
CGTCCGGCTCCAGCGGGAAGCTGCTTTCCGGATTCTGTTTCGCCTTGATGTTGTTGGAGACCGAGCAGGCGAGTTTTTTTCGTGTCTGTTGCACAATCTCGGGATCGTCGTGGCCGCGCTGGTCCTCCCAGTTGACATCCGCTTTCTGCCAGTGGAACAGATCTTTGCTGAACGCCATTCCGATCCGCTGCTTCTTCCCCTGATCGCGGCGGGAGACGCCGGTATAAAACATTCGCCAGTGGCCCGGCTGATGCGGATCCGGGGTGACATGCATGGTCCAGAGCATCAGATCGTCCCAGCCGCCCGGATCGCCGATAAACAATGCATTATCGACACGGCGCCAGTTCAGTGCGTTATCGCTGATCGCGTGTGCGATGAAATCATGGTTGGGCAGGACCAGGTGAAACAGATGGTAGAGTCCATCGTGATAGATGACGTCAACATCGCCGATACTTTTGCGGCTCCAGGCAGATTCAGAAAACATGTCGGGTCTTTATGATTCGATGTGGGGACAGATTGGTTCGCTGCTGCGGAAATGAAATCGCCTTTCTATCTTAACCGTAACCCGTGCGTGTGCAAGTCGTCATTCGTCTAACTGGCTGCTGCTGAAATCCATTCCCCGGTTGTTCTGCAGGAATACGCAATGGTGCTTCCTAATTCTGTTGGGGATAAAATGCCTCCAGATCTTCCGCGATGGAAAAATTGGGACGGAACCCATTGGTATCATCATCGTATGCGAAGGCCAGTCCGGACTTGCCCAACAGTTCTGCAAAGAGATAATGGTTGAGGGTCTGTATCACCGCTTCCCAGGGAGTGAGCTGAGTGTCGATTGCGTCGAGTCCTGTTAATTTCAGTGCCTGTTCTTCTTCGATGACTGCGGTGTGAATGTCTTCGGCAGCCAACCCGAATCCCCCTCCCCCGTCGACCAGGTAGGCTCCGTAGTTGTAGAGCACATCCAGAAAACTGCGGACGATGGGGGGAAGGCTTTTGTCCTTAATCAGGTCCTGCGTTCCCTCTTTTAAGCCGTCGCGTCCGTGCAGGACGTCTCTCAGGCAGATCCGCTGACCGGCGGCCAGGGCATCCGCGTGGGGGATGGCTTTATGAAACTCGGTTCTTGTGGCGGGATAGACCCAGTTGGGCGGGTTTCCCGCGCAGCGCTTTTCAAAAAACCGCAGCCGAGGCATAGCGAAGACCAGAGCATGTTTGATCGTCGGTTTGTCTTCGCCTTCATTGATCTTAAGGTCTTCCGGCAGCAGTAGTCCGCCCAGATAGGGAAGCCCTGTCGCCCGGGAGCTGCCACTGGGGTCAATTTCCGGGTGCCGCGCACCGACACCGCGGGTATCAAAACAGGAGACGGAACCCGTTGCCAGGATCTTTTCGCCAGGAATGCCACCCCCCTTTGAGAGACCATTCGCGTCGAGTGCCGTGGTGACCTGCCAGAAATCGTATTCCAGATGATTAGAAACGTCGTAGAGGATGATGTTACCGTCCGCACCTGGATCTTCAGGACCGCCGGGGCGAAACTTTCCATCTGGCAGTGGAACCGAGTGCGCCATAAATCCGCTCTGTTGATTCCCGGAACGCGGGAACCAGGGAGAGGGGAATGGTTTGCTGTCGTAAGGCTGCAGTTTGACGTCTCCGGTCAGCACGTTCCCCTGACCGTCCCGTTTGACACGATAGATGGGGAAGGAGAAGTCGTTGTGATTTATAAAGGGAAACTGGTGTTTGCCTCCTCCGCCGTTCTCGAACTTAGCTTCCTGTTGTGCGATGCTGTCCTGCAGCTTCTGGAAATCCGGGGTGCCCTGCTGGCCGTGATCAATCATGGCCTGCCGCTTCTGCTTATCTTCTTCCAGCTGCGTTGTGGCGAAGTCGCGGAAGATCTCGTAAGTCTTCCGGGCCTGTTTTTCGTTGATATCGTCCGGTTTCACACCAGGGATGGCCTGTAGCCAGGGGCTGGCTGGTCCGCACTGGCTCTCAAACAGAGGTAGTTCAAAATGAAACGGGCGTGGAAATTCGGGCTTTGCCATGCTGGCCTCTCTGTGTCGGGAAGGAAGATCGGATTAGATCAAACAAACACCACAGAGACATTGGATCAGATAATACTCATCATCGCCAACAAAATCGGAGAAACATGATCGGGGCGCGGTAATTCCCTCCAGCCCGGTCTGCCGGAGTCAGAGTGAAATGTTTTCGATTTCGAACTGGCCCACAGATTCACGGGGAGGCTGATAGGGTTCGTAATGCATGATCCGCACATCGAACGGTTCCGGCACATGATAGAGCACGCCGCGCCAGTCGATCATCCTGGTGCGCATGGCCGCCAGCAGGGCGGCAGCAAAGAAATAGACGGTCATTCCCAGGTAGCCCAGGGTCTGGAGAGGCTGACGTCGATAATGATCGCCGCGGGCACGAACTGTCTGATGGATCAGCAGGCTGATCCGGAAGATGGGCAGTGCGACACAGGCATTGGAAACGAACAGCACTCCTGCCGAGGCAGCTGCTGCGGACAGGTTTCCCTGGACCAGGAACAGGACACCGAGCGCGAGCAGTGTGCTTTGTGCGACTGCCGTCATCAGCCCCAGGCTGGCGATGAGCCACCAGTGCGGATGATAGAAGCGTGCATTGACCAGCTGTCGCGTCATGTAGCGGAAGCAGGAATGAAAGGGGATCGATTCTGTATTGACCATGGTGGCTGCCGGGACGAACGCAATTTTGCGATCGAGCCGGGTCGCGATGGATTTGAGGCCCGTGTCTTCCCAGAGCATGCGGGAGAGTGAATGGACCAGTTGCGGATGCGTGAATACATCCCGGCTGAGCGCGATCGAACCGCCCCAGGGAATTTCCAGGGAGACCATCTGCATCAGAGCGGCGGTGTTCCAGGCATGCCGGACCATCGTACCGGGGTTCGCCTGGCGAGGCGCATACCAGCGGATGCCGGAAGAGACTCCGGTCTGCGGATCCTGCAGAGGCGAGACGAGTTCTCTCAACCAGCTGCGATGGGGAACGACGTCTGCATCGAGCCAGGCGACGACTTCCACTTCTTTGTCGACTTCACCAATGGCCTGCACCAGCGATGCATTTTTCAAGCCGCAATTGCCATGCGTGCCTTCGCGGATACTGACGTCGCAATGAGGATGATCGTGTTCAGCGAGATACTGAGCGACGAATGAGTAAGCCGGATCATCAATGTGATCGACGATGATTTTGACCTGATACTCGGGATAGTCCTGGTTCAATAATCCGTGGAGGCAGTCTGAGAGAAATGGATCATTGCCGCGAAGCGAAAGCAGAACCGTTGCGGAGGGCGTGTAATCAGAGTCCGCTGTCCGTGTCAGGTGTGTCCGATAGAGACAGGCGACCCGATGACCCCAGTAGAGATTGAGCAGGGCAAAGCAGAGCAGGCAGAAAGCGCAGATTGTCGCCAGTATCAACATGGGAAACGCTCCAGGATTCAGGATGATGCTCCGTCAATCCGCCGAGTCGCTCACCTCCTGTTCGGGCGGTAAATATTATCTATATTACCTATCTTAGTATTTTCCGGGTTTGGATCAACAAAAATCTGAAAATCGAAGTCCGTGCGCGGAGAAACAGAAGCCAGGTTCCCTTTGCAGGGGTCGTGCAGAGAAGAGGGGGCGGCAACTGGTTTCAAATGAGTGCTGTTAAGGCACTTCGCCGCGTCTGATTTCCGTGCCTGGTGGGTATTCGATGCCCAGTCGCACCTTTTCCGGCTGGATGCGAATCATCATCAGGGAGATTCCGGCGGCAGGCTGGATTTTGTCGTTCGGGTACAGAATATGTGAGACAGGGGTCTCCATCCCGGGCTCACTGACAAGCAGTTGGACCTTGTTGAAGCGAACCCAGCCGACTTTGATTTCCAGGTCGTCAATCCAGACCGACTCCTGGGATTTGCGAGAGAGGACCAGCATCAGTCTGCCTCCGGCTCCGGTTGAGAGGGCTTTTCCGCTTCGATTTCCTGGCCCACTGCGACAGGTTGTCGTACCTGGCCAGCGACAGTGACGGTTCCGTTATCGACTTCGATCTCCTGTTCCGGTTCCAGCATGCCATAGGACTTGCCGTTGACCGAGAGCGCTTCGTTTTCAATTTTGATCTCCACAGCGCCGCAGGTAAATTCATAGGTGGCGCTGTCGCCAAAGGTTACCGAGGTACTGGAGGTCATCGCATTCCCCGGTCTGACGATGACATGATGCGAGCCCATGTCGGTCTCGCTTTCCGCATTCACGCCGACACTCACCCGGCAGCCAGTTGAAATGAGAACTAAGCACAGGCAGGTTGTCAGGACGCAGGAAAATCGATACATGGCGGGAACCCGGTATTATCTGGAGTGACCTGTGAGCGTTTTCTATTTCATTAAAATATCAGAACGACCCAAGAGAAGCAAAAAGATTCTATTCGGCCCCGGGAGGGATGATCTCGCGGAGCGGCAGCACGCGGTCGCGCCATTGCTCCATTTCGAATTCGACATACCAGGGAGTCTTCAGCAGCATGGCTTCGACAACCGTGATCTGTTCATCGCTCTCGAATTGCAACGGATTCTCGCGTTCCCAGTTTTCGACATCTGTTTTCGACTGGAGATGCCAGATTATTTTCAGAGCGGCGCGGCTTTCTGCGGTCGCTTCCTGATCAGTGGACTCGTTGAGAATCTGAAGCAGTTCGCGCTGGCACCAGGGCTGGTTGATCAATGCCAGGATCGCGGCGGCTGTTTCACGATTGTGAGGGATACTGGAACGGAGTGCCTCACGGAACAGCTTCAGTGCCAAATGAGGCTGAAATTCCAGGGCGATTGCTGCCACTTCTCCCAGAGCATATTTCGGAACGTGACTCAAGAACTCGATGGTTCTATCAAACTCATAATCTTGTCGTAACAGAAATTCCAGAGATTGTGCCCATTTTTCTGGACGAGGAAACTCATCAGCACTCCCCAGGAAACTGACGCGTTGCAGGACTTCAGACACCAGGGGACACCAGCAGGAATCGCCCGTCACAGTGATAATATCAAGGGCGGTATCGAGTGTACTGGAATTGTCTGATTTCAGGGCCTGTTTCAAAAAGTCATCCAGGTCCGGGCTCTGGTTTTCCTGCAGCGACTGCAAGGCCAGGCTCTGATTCTTCTTCAAGTCGTACTGATCTTGCAGGAATTGTTCCCGTGCTGCAGTGACACGCCGGGCATGGGCTGTCACTTCGGGGGGGATGTCTGTTGTGTCCAACAGCTGTTGTACGAGTGGGCTGTCGCCGATCACGGCGGCCAGACGCAGCATTGTCTCTGGCTCCGCGTGTCGCTTTGTCAAACTTTCCAGCAGGGGGATGAGGTCTGTGATCTCAAATGACAGTCGACAGGCATGATGTTCGGGGTTCTCCTCCAGAAATTCCTGCTTTTGCAGTTCGTCAAACGCGAACTGGACTGTGTCAATGGAGGCATGCAGTGCGAGTACGCGTGCTTCCCAGAGTTCAGGCTGTCGCAGTGACTTTAAAAATCCCTGATAAAAAAACAGATCGAACCAGTCAGCGGTCTCGTCATAAAAATCGACATCGATCTCTGTACCTGTTTGTTGATGAGTCAGGCAACAGCCACAGCCGTGTAAATAGTATTCCCATTCGGGCAGACCAGGCACAGGGCCGCGATTATCGCCTTCCGGGTGGGCGCCATAGCCTCGTTTGGCCAGTTCCAGCTGGTCGACTCCCAGTCTCTCCTGCAAGATGCGTGATACGAATTCCTGTCGCGGGCGGTGACGGATCAGCGAGAACAGTGTCCAGCTGGCCCAGGGAGTGAGGGGCCAGGGCCGGTCGAGCCAGACTGTGATGAATTCCTTCAGAGGCATGGTATCATCAGAGGCCGCCTGAAGTCGTTGTATCAGTTCCTGTGAGAGCGGTTGCATGGTGGTATTGATTTCTGAATGGAAGCAGGAGAAGTGGATCTGATGACACTACCGAACCTGAACCAACTGTGGCTTGTCTGCTCGATATGAAAATTATAGATTTTTCCAACTCACTTCTCAAAGAAATTAAGTATCTGAATGCAGGCAGCGGCCGGAGCAGCTTTTACGAAGAACGCCTGCCGATTCATCATGCGCGGGTGGATGTACTGCCTGCGGGACTGGATGCGGTGGTGGTGACGGCTGATCTGCAGGGACGAGAACGATTTCAGGAATCGCCGGGAGGACCGCCGCGCCTGCTGGGGGAAGCGCTCCCCCTGCGCCTGGTTCGGGAAGTGCTGCCTGAGGTGGGCGTTCAAGATTCTTCCCGCGTGGCTGCTTTGCTCGCGGGTGATTTTTATACGGTCCCTGCACTCGATAAACGAGGCGGCACCGGGGATGTGAGCGCCGTCTGGCGGGCATTTGGCGATGAGTTTGCCTGGGTGGCCGGTGTGGCCGGCAATCATGACATGTATGGCGAACACAGAGACGCCCGGCCCCGCTTTCCCTCACATCTGCATTACCTGGATGGGGCCAGTGTCGAACTGGGCGAGCTCCGCATCGGGGGGCTCGGGGGGATCATCGGCAATCCGGAACGACATCAGCGACGCAGCGAAGAAGATTACCTGTTTGCCCTCGAACTGCTGTTGGAAGAGCGGATTGACGTTTTATTGACGCACGACGGTCCGCGGGGTCTCAACGCACGGCAGCAGGGATCAGCGCGGGTGCGTGACCTGTTAAGCGAACATCCGGTGCCGCTGGTGGTGCGCGGTCATGCTCATTGGGATCAGCCTTTCATTCAATATGAGAATGGAACCCAGGTGCTTAACGTCGATGCGCGGGCGGTGATTCTGACGTTGTGAACATTCCCAAAACCGTCAAGCCTGTCTATCTCCGTTCTCTTTTGTCTGAATCCACTGCGTCGGGTGATGTGAAATTTCTGTGTAATCACCGGAAATGTCGTTCGTCATCTGGATGCGCACTTGACCGGTTTCTTCCGGAGGTCCATCCTTAACAGTATGCCTGTTAAACGGAATCGTATACCAATGAGTGCCGTCAGCGAAGCCGACCTGCTCAGAGTTCGGGAATCCCGTCACATGGATGATGCACAGTTACTGGAAGCGTTTGAAGCGTGTACGCTGCCGTTCGAGGAATGGACGCACCGGTCCCATCTGCGGGTGGCGTACCTGTATGCGTCGCGATTTCCGTATGCAGAGGCACTGAACCGGATGCGGGCCAGTATCAAAGCCTACAACAAAGCCACCGATACGCCCGAGGAACTGGATCGGGGTTACCACGAAACGATTACGGTCGCCTTCATGCGGCTGGTCACACAGGCGATCGGGGAACGGGGGCCGTTCGCATCGTCGCAGGAATTTTACGAGGCCTGTGGCCCTGCATTGAAGAAAGGGGTGTTGCTCGACTATTACTCCAAAGGGCGGCTGATCACATTGGAAGCGAAACAGGGGTTCGTCGAACCCGATCTGCAGCCTTTGCCCGAAGTATGAGGTGAGTCACTGGATGGTTTGAGTAACAACAGGAGGATTACAACTTGGAAGATCGTAGCCGAGGCACATTGATCGGGCTGGCGGTGGGTGATGCGCTGGGAGCGGCAGTGGAGTTTCAGTCGCCGGGCAGCTTTCCGCCGGTGACCGGTTATCGCGGGGGCGGGCCGCATCCGATTGAACCGGGGGCCTGGACCGACGATACCAGCATGGCGCTCGCGCTGGCTGACAGTATCGCGGAGGTCGGCTGGGATCTGAACGACCAGGCCGAGCGTTACGTGCAATGGTGGAAGACGGGCCGCTACTCGGTCAACGGCCGCTGTTTCGATATCGGGATGACGATCCGCCGGGCCCTGGGAGATTTTTCCGTCAACGGGAATGCGCTCACGTCGGGCGACCCGCATGAATACGCCAGCGGCAATGGTTCGATCATGCGCCTGGCCCCGGTGCCGATGCGTTATGTGGAGTTGTTCGAATCGGATCTGGTTGAGTTCTCCCGGCTGGCGGAAGAGTCGAGCCTGCCCACGCATCCCAGCGAGCAGTGCCGTGATTCTTGCCGCTACCTGGCCTGCGTACTGGCGGCGCTGATCCGGGGAGAGCCGCGGGAAACGGTGCTCGCTGCCGACTGGCAGACACTGCAGCAGTTAAATGAGATCAAGCCCCTGCATCCGCTGGTACAGGAGATCGCGGAAGGGAGCTATCGACGCAAAGAGCCGCCGGAGATCGAAGGTTCGGGCTGGGTGATTCGCAGCCTGGAAGCCGCACTCTGGGCGTTTCACGCTGCCGGCTCGTTTGAGGAAGCTGTCTTGAAGGCAGTGAACCTGGGAGATGATGCCGACACGACCGGTGCGGTCTGCGGTCAACTGGCGGGGGCCTGCTGGGGAGAGTCGAACATTCCCTCCTCTCTACGCGCGGGTCTGGTCCGCCGGGACATGCTGGAACTGGTGCTGACGAAGCTGCTGGATTAAGTCGCCGACGAACAAGTTCTTTACATCAGCATCGGCAGCTGCCATGATAGCTGATGTATACCTCAGCCATCTTTCTCTTTGTGTGAGTGAGCCCGATGATCCCTGGTCCGGAATCGACGTATGATGTACTCCCCTTCTGGTTCTGGTTTGAAAATAACCTGCACCGGTTTAAACAGTTTGAGGATCAGCGGGAAACGCTGATGCAGGATCTGGGGGAGCAACTGCAGGAAGTCGATGAGGGGCTGGTGTTTGAACTTTCCCTGCCCCACGGAAAGGGGACCAGTGAGTTGATCATCAGTGCCGATGGGATTCCGGAAACGTTTCCTGCCGTCCTGGCGTTGATCGACCAGGCCCCGGATCTGCCCGGCTGGACGTTCACCCCGTTTCGCCAGCGGGAAGATCTGTCGCAGGGCGGATTGCAGTTTGGCAACAGGGAATTCAGTGCGAGCGACTTCTATTTCTGGTTGCATCAGGAAGACGGGGACATCGGGCTGTTTATGTTCGTGCCTGGTCTGACGAAAAAGAACTGGGACGAAATGATCGGGGGCGCTTTCATCCTGCTGGACATGGCACTGGGTGAATACGATGCGACAATGAATCTCAGCTTCATCAAATTTCGGCCTCTCCCGGACAATCCCAAAGCCAAAAAACTACTGCCCCTGACCAGACTGCCGCGTGCATTCGATACGCTGTTTCGTGCTTTGAATCAACAATGAGGGTGATCGGGAGATTGAAATGTATCGAAAAGTATTCCCGAGATGCGAGGTAGAAGGATCGCTGGAACCTTTTGCATTCAGTCACTTTGGAAGTACAGATCATATTCCAGGAAAATGCGCGGAATGTGAAAATATGTTTGAAGGGGAATGTGTCCGGGCGATGGATCAGGTGGAAGACTACCTCTCACTGGACTATGGCCCCTGCCGCAAGCCGGGGCCTTGCAATCCAGTCCTCGTCGAAGATCAGTTTCTGAAAAGCAAAGTGTTTGTACCTGAGAAATGCAGAAACTGTTTCAATCTTGAATATCACGCGGTCTTTGGCTTTCGCTGTCATGAAGATGACCAGGTATGGGGACGCTATGGGAAGACACTGGACTGGGGCCACTGGTCACCCGACCTGCCGAACATCGGTCTTGCTTCACATCGAGAAGTTTCCATGGAGTTGCTGCAGGCAGTCAAAGAGGAACAGGAGGTTGCCGCGATCCGCATCTACCGGGAACTCCATCCCGGCACGACGATTCGCGAAGCCAGGGATGCGTACCAGGAGCTGAAAGAAAAGTGGCAACGATACGGTGATAACGAGACAGAAGCATGACGCAGGCGGAATTGATTTCGTTTCTGGAATCGCTCGGAGCCGATGTGGTTGTGCGTAAGTTTGGTCCCCAGGATACAACACCTGATTCAGTCTGTGCCTATTTTGTCCCAGAACCAGAACCATTTGAAGGAATTCGCGCATGGAAATATATGCTGATGCTGCATGAGTTCGAGGATGGCTGGGCGATCAATTATGGGCAATCTCCTCGCACGAGAGCGCTAAAGGGTCAGGAACTGAAGGCGCTGCTGACCGAGTGGGTGCGCGAGCCAAATGAAAAGCTGTTTTTGCAGTATGGTCTGGAATAATAAACGAGCGCACTAGATTTCTATTTTCGAAATCCCCGACATTTTCTTTACTTCCAGTTACCCGCCGGGCATGATGGAGTAAGCGTCTTTAGCGAAATCACTCTGTTCCTGCTGTCGAGGTAACGCGGTTATGCTGGTGAAGAAACTGAAAGAGAAACTGGTTCGGGGCGAGACCGTGTATGGGTCGCTGTTTCAGCATGCGGTGGTGCCGGCGATGGTGGAGTCGATCCCGGAGAACTCGCTCGATTTTGTGATCGTCACGCCCGAGCATACGACGCTCGACCTCGCGGAGTTTCTGCCGCTGCGGTATGCCCTGCAGTCGAAAGGCATCGTCTGCCTGGCCCGCACGCACAGTCGCGACGCTGCGGATGTGGCCCGTGTGTGCGATACGTTCGACGGCGTGGTGGTGCCTTATGTCGAAACATACGAAGAGGCACAGCAGCTGGCGGCGGCCGCCGTCTATCGGCCGTTGAAAGGGATCGTGCTGGAGAAGGCCCTTAAGGAGGGCAAGTTCGTCAATCAGAAGACGGCCGACTACATCGAGAAAAAGAACGAGAACACGCTGTTTATTCCGATGATCGAATCGGTGCCCGGGATCGAGAACCTGGAGAAGATCTGTTCGATTCCCGGCGTGCATGCGGTCTTCGTTGGTCCCGGGGATCTGACGACCAATATGGGGATCCCCGGCGAGTACGACAACCCGGAACTGATCGCCGCGATCCAGAAGGTGATTGACGTGGCCAACGGGCAGCATGTGGCGGCGGGTTGCTGGTTCGGGACCACACAGCAGGCGCTGCGGACGATTCGCCAGGGGGCGCGACTGGTCGTGTATGCCAACGACGGGCTGATGCTGACGCACGCGATGCAGAGTGCGTTTGGGGAACTGCGGAAGGGATGACGTGTCTGGGGCGTTCATTTTCCTGAGCGGAATGGCGCTAGCCACCGGTGATCTGTTCGGCGCGGCTAAAAATTACCGGCGGCTAGCGCCTTGCCGCTCAGATTTAAATAGGTGAGCTGATACATGAATGAACCATTCACATATTTCATCACCTGGACGACCTACGGAACGTGGTTACCGGGAGATTGACTTAGAAGACTCTAGCATTTGTGAAAAGTCGAACCTACTGTGAGCGGAATGGCGCTAGCCACCGGTGATCTGTTCAGCGCGGTTAAAAATTACCGGCGGCTAGCGCCTTGCCGCTCAGATTTAAATAGGTGAGCTGATGCATGAATGTGCTAATCACATATTTCTTTACCCGGACGACCTACGGAACGTGGTTACCGGGAGATTGACTTAGAAGACTCTAGCATTTGTGAAAAGTCGAACCTACTGTGAGCGGAATGGCGCTAGCCACCGGTGATCTGTTCGGCGCGGCTAAAAATTACCGGCGGCTAGCGCCTTGCCGCTCAGATTTAAATAGGTGAGCTGATACATGAATGAACCATTCACATATTTCATCACCTGGACGACCTACGGAACGTGGTTACCGGGGGATCAACGTGGCTGGCGTAAAACGAACAGCGGTGATCAACCAGCGCAACCGTTGCTTGAGCAATGGAGTCGGAATCAGATGCAGGAACGACCAGTGCGGTTGAACCAAATTCAGCGTGAGAAAGTTGAAACGGTTTGTCACGAACACGCTTTGATTCGAGGGTGGCTGGTTCATGCCATCAGCGCCCGATCGAACCATATTCATGTCGCCGTCACTGCTGCCTCAGAGCCTAAGCTGGTTCGTGATCAATTTAAAGCGAATTCAACGCGTGTCCTGCGTCAGGAACCCGAGCCAGTGATGAATACCAAAATCTGGTCACGTGGAGGTGATATTGAGTTGATTGATGGAGATGAAGATAGTCTGGAACGTGTTGTGATTTATATTACCGAAGCGCAGGATCGAAAAGATCGAGATCAGCGTCAATTATGAGCGGAATGGCGCTAGCCACCGGTGATCTGTTCGGCGCGGTTAAAAATTACCGGCGGCTAGCGCCCAATGGCACTTACCTTAGAAATAACCGTCAAAAAAGCCGCGACTGGCATGGTATTTGCGCACAACTTATAACTTCTTTAGAAAGGAGTCATATTGGCATGTGTGCAAAACGAACGATCCCCGCTGATCCCCAACTCGATCAGGAATTCGACAAAGCCTTCGAACAGATTCAGGAACTGGTCGACCTGAGCCAGGCCGACGCGTTATTTCCTACACATCCGAACGCCGTTTATACGACCAGTGTCGTCCTCTGGATGCTCGTGTATCAGCGGATGAATCCCGATGCCTCTCTGGAAGCGGCTGTCAAAAAACTACTGGATTCCAAACCAGAGCTGCTGCCCGATAATAAACGCGTCTCAGAAGGGACGCTCTCGCTTAATACAGGCGCCTACAGCCGGGCCAGAACGCGTCTGCCGTGCAGTGTTGCCGAATGGTTTGCCAGGCAGGTCAGTCAGTCCATGATTGAAGCGTCGCCGGCGTCGTTCCAAGACCGTCGCGTGTTCATGATCGACGGCACCACGATCACGCTTGCTCCAGAAGCAGAACTGCAGAAGGTTTATCCTCCCGCTTCGAATCAATACGGTGAAGGGGTCTGGCCTGTGGCTTTACTGGTGGTCGCGCATGAACTCTCCAGCGGCGCTGCCCTGGTTCCGGAAGTGGGCGCCATGTACGGTCCCGAGGCCGTGTCTGAAACAGCGCTGATCGACAACTGCCTGACGCAAATGCCCCCTGACAGTATTGTCATGGCAGATGCCGGCTATGGTATTTTCTCCGTGGCCCACAAGGTTCAGCAGGCGGACCTGTCATTCCTGTTCCGACTGTCTAAGCAGCGGTTCGATCGACTGCGCAAGACTGCAACTCTGGTTGATGAAGGCGCGAACTGGAAGACCTGGTCCTGTCAATGGCAGCCCAGTCCCAGTGAGCGCAAGAAACATCCCGATTTGCCTGCCGACGCGGTGCTGTCGGTGCAACTGCATGAATTCGAAACGGAGGAAGGGAAGCCGATATACCTGGTAACCAGTCTGGATGAATCAGTCGAGATGTTGTCCGACCTGTATGCGCGGCGGACCGATGTCGAGACCGATATTCGCAATATCAAAGTGGTCCTGGACACCGAAAACATTCGTGCGCGGAGCGTGGAGATGTTCCACAAGGAACTGCTGACTTCGATGGTATCCTATAATCTGGTGGTTCAATTCCGGCGTCAGGCGGCAGAGCTGGTGAAGGTGCCTCCCCGTCGCATGAGCTTCAAACGAACCTGGACCACGTACCGGCAGTTTCTGCTGTCGTCCATGTATACCACGGCCGCCGACTGGAGAGAACGCTATCGTTTCGCGCTGGGGATCGCCATGCAGGATAAGCTTCCCAATCGACCGGGACGTAAATATCCAAGGGAAGCGTATCGACGCCGAACTAAGTCAACTCACTTCAAAAAACGAGAGAAAGGATCAGATGCGTCAGAAAAATGAAGTAAAGTAAGTACCATTAGGCTAGCGCCTTGCCGCTCAGTTGATTGTCTTAGCTACGGAACGAACACTGTAAGTCTCTATTTATATTAGGTTTAGAGTTAGATTCCCTTGTCAGAAAGCAACAGGTGGTTAATCGACTCATCAAAACTTATTGATGTTTCCGATAAATCTTTTTATCATGGCAGCTTGTGAAAGCGCTGGTTGAGATTGCCTGTTTTTAATATGCCTGCTTCCAGGGAGCCTGCTCTATGTTGAGGATTGCGAGTGGCAAACCGCACCGGTTTTGTGACGGGATCTCCCGGCGGAATTTTCTGCAGATAGGTTCCCTGGCGATGGGGGGACTCTCCCTGCCACAAATTCTGCGGGCCGAGGATCTCGCGGGCCAGCGCAACTCGAACAAAGCTGTGATCATGATCTTTCTGTCTGGCGGTCCTCCTCACCAGGACTGGTTTGATCTGAAGCCGGGCGCCCCTGCCGAGATTCGTGGGCCGCGTGTGCCTATCGCCACCAATGTTCCCGGCATCGAAGTTTGCGAACTGATGCCGCGACTCTCAAAAATGGCAGACCGGTTTTCTTTTATTCGCTCGATGGTCGGATCCGAGGGGCGACATGCTTCGTTCCAGTGCATGACCGGCAGAGGATCCCGTCGTCAACCGCAGGGAGGCTGGCCTTCACTGGGGGCGACTGTTTCAAAGTTGCAGGGGGGGACGGATCCCGCGATTCCTCCCTTCGTGGGTTTGTCGCCGAAGATGCGGAATGCTCCCTGGGCGGACGTGGGGCAGCCTGGTTTCCTGGGAGTCGCCCATTCAGCGTTCAAGCCGAGCGCGGAAGGCAAAGAGGATATGATTCTCAATAGTGTCAACGCGGAGCGACTGGATGATCGCAAAGCGCTGCTGGCCTCACTCGACAGGATGCGCCGCCAGGCGGAAGTGGTCGAGGATATGCAGGGGATTGACGCTTATACCAAACAGGCATTTGGCATTCTGACTTCCAGTAAGCTGGCGCAGGCGCTGGATCTGTCGAAAGAAGATCCGAAGTTGCGCGACCGTTATGGACGTGGTTCGACCAAGCCGGCCGGTTACGGTGATGCGGGACCGTTATTGAACGATTATTTTCTGATGGCCCGTCGCCTGGTTGAAGTCGGCGTGCGTTGTGTGACACTGGCCTACGGTCGCTGGGACTGGCACGGCGTGCCTCACGGCACGATCTTCGAGCATGAAGAAGAACATTTCCCGATGCTGGACCAGGGCCTGACCGCGCTGATGGAAGACCTGCAAGACCGGGGGATGGACAAAGACGTCTCTGTGGTCGTGTGGGGAGAATTCGGCCGCACGCCGCGCATCAGTCCCAAAGTCGGTCGAGATCATTGGCCCAAGGTCTCCTGCGCCATGCTGGCCGGGGGCGGCATGCGTACCGGGCAGGTGATCGGTTCTACGAACCGTTTCGCCGAACATGCCGAGAGTCGGCCCGTTGGTTTCAACGAAGTGTTTGCGACGCTGTATCATAACATGGGCATCGACGTGAATACGGCGACCGTAACGGATCTCTCGGGGCGTCCCACCTATCTGGTGGATCCGTGTCAGCCGATGCGGGAACTCATCTGAAACCGATGCCTCAAGAGCCGCTGCAATTTGCGAAACTGATGCTGATCTTTGCGGTCGGTCTGGTGGCAGCGGCGCTGTGGCATGCGATCGTGGTTGCCGAGCAGATGGCGCTGAATCTCTTTCCGGCTTTGAGTGTCGGGCTGCTGACCGGGTTCCTGGTGGCGGTACTGTGTCTGCTCTGGAAGCGTCCCTGGTGGGCACTCGGGCTGGGTTCCGTCGTAAGTTACCTGTTCACAATGGGATACGTGTTTTTTGTGAATCGCATTCCTCTGGAATGGTTTTATCAATAGCGCGTCAGACTGATGTACCATTGAAGTCGCAGAACTGCTATCGTACGCGTGCTAAGTCTAATGTGAGATACGATTTTCACGAAAGCAGAATGAATGGATTTGAACAAGGAGGAGCACAGGCTGCGCCGCCACATGGAGCTTAAGAAAGCGATGTGGATCTACCTGCTGGCGCTGATCATCGGTCTGGGGGTTGGAACCCTGGGCGCGGCTTTTCATTATTCTGTCGAGCAGGCCATCGAGGTCTATGGTCTGATTACCTCTGTCTTTTCTGGTTCAACGCTACTGGCGATTATTGTGGCAGCGCTCGTGGGTGGAACCATGGTGGCCTTGTCAGCCGTGCTGGTGCGGAAGTTCGCCCCGGAAACCGCCGGGAGCGGCATCCAGGAAGTGGAAGGCGTGATGGGCGAACTGATGATGCTCCGCTGGCGGAGCGTGCTACCCGTCAAGTTCATCGGCGGCGTGCTCTCGATGGGAGCCGGGCTGGTGCTCGGGCGAGAAGGTCCGACGATTCATCTGGGAGGCTGCGTCGGTCAGATCGTGGGCGAACGGGCCCGGTCGGATAATCACACTCTGAATACGCTGCTGGCCGCGGGGGCGACCGCGGGGCTGAGCGTGGCGTTCAGCGCGCCGCTGGGCGCGATCCTGTTTATGATCGAAGAGGTACGGCACCGGTTTCAGTACAGCTTCATCGCGCTGCACGCGGTGATCATCGCCAGTATTACCGCGAATATGGTGAACGACCAGGTGTTTGGCACCCTGCCCCAGTTACCGGTGCAGTTGCAGGCTTCGCTGCCGAAAATGGTCCCGCCGGAAAATATGCTGCTCACTTTTGTGTTGACCCTGCTGCTGGGTGCATTGATTGGCGTACTGGGGGCCGGCTTCAATACGGTGCTGCTGAAGTGTCTGCACACGGCAGATCGATTGAGCGCGCGGACGATGCTGATCATCGCAGGTTCCGTGGGAGCTGTGGTGGGCGCGCTGATGGTCGGTGCACCCGATTATGTCGGCGGGGGCGAGGCCCTGGTGAAAGAAATTTTTGTGGAGTCACCTCTGATTGGCGTGCTACTGGCATTGCTGGTTGTGCGGGCGGTGATGACCTTTTTGAGTTATTCGATGGGGGTGCCCGGGGGGATTTTCGCACCGATGCTGGCGCTGGGTGCTCTGATTGGCACGTGCTTCGGTACGCTGGTGAATGAAATGATTCCCCAGGTCGAACTGCAGGCGGCTGCGTTTGCAGTGGCCGCGATGGGAGCGCTGTTTGCAGCAACCGTGCGGGCGCCACTGACGGGGATTGTGCTGGTGGCGGAAATGACGGCCAGTTTTCAGCTGCTGCCGGCGATGATCGTGACCTGTATGACGGCCAGTATTGTGGCGCAGTCGCTGGGGAGCCGACCGGTGTATGACCTGCTGCTGGAGCGAACGCTGCAGCGGCGCGGGATCATTCCCGAACTGGAAAGCGAAAACTGACAAATGCCTCTGCGAGAAGGGCGAATTTCAGTGATAGGATACATATTGTAAGTACCTGGCAATGCACCTTTGTTAAGGCTTTATGGCTGCGAATGCACTTGCTGAGAATCACTATTTCCCGAGTTTCTTTGACCCGTTAGAATCGGCTCTCCCGCCAAAGCTACCGAGGTTAAGGAAGTGTGAGATGCTCATCAAAAACGGATTAATTTCTGAATGGATTGAAAGGAAACGATGTCACACTCAACGACGACGGAACTTCTGGAAGAAGTGACACGCCTCCGCCGCCGCGTAGGGGAACTGGAACAACAAAAGCAATTCAGAATTGACGGTGCATCAACTGAAGTTAATCAGGGGCACGTTCAGCTGCCTCTGAATCAGGCTGAACACGAACGATCCCCGCTCACTGACCTGCCCTGCGCCGTCATCGAATGTGACGTGTCGGGCAGGATCCTGTTTGCCAATCCGGCGTTTGCCAGCTTGCATGGAACGGAGCAGGATGAACTCGTCGACACGTTTTATGCAGAGCTGATCGATGCAGAAGAAGAACGCGTCGTTTTCTATCAGCTGCTGAACCAGCTCGCCAGCGGGAGCATGTCTTCCCACACACATCACACGGTCTATGGTCACCGGGACGGGCATTCGATTCCGGTGCAGGTCCAGTGGGGTGTTCAGAGAGATGCCTCGGGGAGTGTAACCGGCTTGCTGGCGGTTGTGTCTGAGGGCGGGCAATCAACTACCGAGAATGATAAAGCCATCGATCTGGCCGGCCAGTATTTCAGTCTGGTGCGCGAAATGATCCTGGTCGTCGATGCCGATGAAAAAGTCTCATTGATCAATCAGCAGGGGTGTCGACTCCTCGGCGGCGAAGAGGCCGACATTCTGGGCAGGAACTGGTTCGATCATTTTCTGGCTGCCGACAACCGGGAGGAAGACCGTGCTTTCTTTCAGCGGTTGATGCAACAGGGGGCCGTTCAACCAGTCGAATATTATGAAAACGATGTGGTGACATTTGACGGTACGGTGAAAAGAGTTGCCTGGCACTTTTCGATGTTACAGGATGAGTCAGGAAGGAATATCGGCACTCTGAATGTGGCCGTGGATATCACCGAACGTAAGGAAGAACGGCAGGCGCTGCGGGAAAGTCGGCAGATATTCCACCAGATTTCCGAGAACATCAATGAATTGCTCTGGGTGAGCTCTGCTGATGTGGGGAAAATATATTATCTCAGCCCGAAATACGAAGAGTTCTGGGGGCAGACCTGCCAGAGTGCCTATGACGATCCCAGGATCTGGGTCGAAAGGATCCATCCCGACGATCGAGAAGCGCTGTTGCAAAGCATGAACAGGAAAATTCAGGGCGATTTTTCCAGTACGGAATTTCCTCAGTTCCGGGTCATACACACCGATGGGAGCATCCGCTGGCTGGAATCCCGTTCTTTCCCCGTCTATAACGGGCTGAATGAGGTGACCCGGCTGGTGGGGATTATTGAAGATATTACCCAGCGAAAACAGGATGAGGAGGCGATTCTCAAAGCGAATGAAACCCTGGAAGAACGGGTCAGGCAGCGGACTTCAGAGCTGACGCAGAAGACGGCACAACTGAAAGCGCTGTTCCAGGCCCTGCCCGACCTGGTTCTGGTGATGAATTACCGGGGAGAGATTGTGAACTTCAACAGCAGGCGGAAGGATCTGTTCTCCCCCAGTGATCTGTCTTCCGGCAGAAAGATCTGGGACCTGCTTCCCGAGGAGATGGTCGATCAGTTTGCGGAGTCGGTTCAGCAGGTGTACGAGACCCGGCAGATGAGAACAATCGATTTCCCCCTCCCGTCTCACCGTCAGAATCGCTGGTATCGGGCACGCGTACTGCCTTACCTGAACGAGGAGGTGCTGCTGATCATTGAAAATATCAGCGAGCAGAAAGTTGCGGAAATCGATCTCAAACAGACACATGAAAGGCTATCCGAAGCCCAGCGACTGGCGCATATCGGCAGCTGGGAATGGAATGTCTTAGACGATTCGCTCTGGTGGTCTGATGAAGTCTTCCGGATCTTTGGACTGAAGCGGGACAGTTTCCGGCCGACCTATCCTGGTTTTCTCGAAACGATCCATCCTGATGATCGGCCGCTGGTCGAACGTGTGGTGGCGCAGACCCTCGAATATGATCTGCCTTACAGCATCGAACATCGCATCGTTCGTCCCAATGGGGAAGTCCGCTACGTGCACGAACAGGGGGCTTTGAAACGGAATGCTGCGGGTGAGATTGTGAGTATGCATGGCACAGTACAGGATATCAGCGATCGTCAAGAAGCTGCCCGCAAGACGCGGGAGTATCGGGATATTCTGGCGCATGCGTCCCGTCTGGCGGTGATGGGTGAACTGACCGCGGGTATTTCGCACGAACTCAATCAGCCACTCACGGCGATCGCGAATTACAGCTCTGCGATCAAGTCGCGGATCGAGCAGGGACACGATGTCAGGGATCTGGTACAACGGATCGAAACGCTGTCTCTCCGTTCGGGAAGCATTGTCCGCCGGCTGAAGTCGATGGCCGAAAAGCGGGAGCAGGAACTGATACGGTTTAATATCCTGGGCAGCATTCACAGCACCCTGCAGCTCATCGAATATGAATTACATCAGAAGAAGATCAAGGTGCAGGTGGTCAGCGATTCCAGAATGACCATCGTGCATGCAGATCGCGTGCAGATCGAACAGGTACTGTCCAATCTGTTTCTCAATGCCATGGAAGCGATGGCCGAGACCCCGCTGCCGCGCATCCTGACGATCACCGTTTCACCTGCAGCAGATTCCATGATTCAGGTGACTGTGTCTGACACGGGAACGGGTGTGCCCGATCATTTTGTCGGTCAGTTGTTTACGCCTTTCGCTTCCAATAAACAGGGAGGCCTGGGGATTGGCCTGTCGCTCAGTCGTTCCCTGGTGGAAGCCTCGGGAGGGAAGATCAGTTACCGACAGAAATCGGTGACCGGGGCGACTTTTGATGTCTTGATTCCCACTCACCAGATGAGCGATCAGACAAAGCAGGCGTTCCGCGGTAAAATATTGTCGAAGGAAAAATCAGGCACTGAAATCGATCAGCTGAGAAGTCAGCATGGATGACCTGGATGAATTATTCAGGTAAGACGTGAATTAAAAACGGGAATCACCTGTCCTTCGGAGAGTTGAAACGGGCGGCCGGTACGGTCGCGGATTTCGATTTCCGGGTTGATGCCGAATCGCTGAAAGATCGTCGCGGCCAGATCCTCGGGGGTGACCGGGTCTGCCTGGGGATAGACTCCCAGGTGGTCGCTGGCGCCAAAGGTCGTGCCGCCGCGCACTCCCCCTCCTGCCAGCACCACGCTGTAACAGTTGGGCCAGTGATCCCGACCCCCGTTCGCATTGACACGAGGCGTTCTGCCGAACTCACCCATCGCGATCACCAGTGTTGAATCCAGAAGGTCACGCTGATCCAGATCTCGGATCAGGGCCGCAAATCCCTGGTCGAAGGGCGTCAGCAGTTCGCGATGCCTCTGGAACAGGTTGGCATGGCTGTCCCAGTTCACTGCCTGTCCGTTGAAGACACCGTCGTGTACGTTGATGAAGCGGACTCCCGACTCCACCAGTCGCCGCGCCAGCAGGAGGCTCTGCCCCAGCTTGTGTCGTCCATAGTCTTCCCGGACCCGAGGGGGTTCGCGTTCGATTTGAAACGCAGCCTGCACAGCGGGGTTCTGCAACAGTTCGAACGCACGGCGCTGATATTGTTCCAGGTCCGAATCTCCGACGTCCAGATGATCCAGGGAACGTAACAGCGAGCGGCGGGCCAGCAGTCGTGGTTCACTGATGCCGGGGGGAGGTTGCAGGTTCTGAACCTGGAACCGGTCCGAGTTGGGGTCGGCGTTGATCTGGAATGGATCGTGACTACCTCCCAGAAAGCCGGAATTCTGTCCCGGCAGGTCGACGACGTTATGCATCACATGCGGCAGCGCCAGGTTGATCAGGGGGTTCCCTGTTTTGGGGAGAGCGCCGCGGGCGGTTGCATAACTGATGGCGGCACCGACGTTGGGAAAGTCCCGCATGCGGTTGGCGCCGAGGATTTCATTGTTGCTGACGGGGGATTTCCCCACCAGTGCCTGGTACATGGCGGAATTGTGGTTCGTCAGATCGTGATGCATTGAGCGGATGATCGTCAGTTTGTGCATGAGCTGCGCACAGGCACTGAGATGTTCGCAGTTGATCAGGCCCGGCACGCTGGTCTGAATGGATCGATAGTCGCCGCGTACTTCGCTCGGGGCGTGGGGTTTCATATCCCAGGTATCGATCTGGCTTGGTCCGCCGTAGAGCATCAGCAGAATACAGGAACGCAGGGGTTGTTGTGGTGAGGCTTCCCGGGCGACCAGCAGACGCTGATTCAGCGCGGCAGCAAGGGCGGTATAACCGCTGGCCTGCAGAAAGCTGCGGCGCGAGTGAGCACGTTCCAGAATGCCGGGTATTTCGAGCACGCTACCGGTCTCCCGTAGAGCCAGGACTGCTGTGACGTCGCCCCTGATTGTAGCAGGCCTGGAATCGGGACCGCAAACATTTTCCGATCAGGTTCACAAATCGGGTTCTGTTCTGAGGCAGACTCAGAGTCTACAGCCAGGCTGAGCTCACTGTTTCTGAAACAGGTAAATGCCATAACCGAGCGTATCGCGGCCCCATTTCAGGTAAGCCTGGATCCATTCGCGGCGGTGGTGGAGTCGGGTTTGCTGTTCCTGATCGTCAGGTTGCTCCCGGGCTTTGCGTTCGACGATCCGCTGATAAGTCCATTCGAAATCGTCCCATTCTGCTGTGCTGCTGGTCCAGGCCGAGAGCGGAGTCAGGCCGAGCTGTTGTCCCGTAGAGACATTCGCAGCGTGCGTCATTTCATCAGGGAGGCTCTCACCCAGTAACGCACGGTATTCGGGAACCGCCGGCTGTTTCAGATAGCCGTCCGCGATCAGCAGCGATCCGCCTGACGGAACCAGAGGGATCATCTGTTGTAATGCATTTCGAAACGCGTCACGACCGGTGGCAAAAGCGTGAGTCGCACCCAGACAGAGGACGAGATCGAATGTGTTGTGTTCTAAAGGCACTGACCGGATATCGGCATGAGTGAACTGAACTGCCGACGCGGGAACGCGGCCCTGCAACCGGCGTCGGGCTTCGGAAATGTGAGGGGCAGAGACATCGATTCCGGTGCCGAGGGTCTGGTAACGTTCAGTGAGCCGGATCAGGACCTCGCCGCATCCACAGCCCACGTCGAGTACCTGCTGACCCTCGCGTAGTTCCAGCGTCTCAAGCATTGCAGACATGCGGACTTCACTGACAGGGGCATTCCATAACAGTTCGATCATGCGGCAATAATCCTGCTGCTGACAATGAATTAAGTGAGTTTCCCGAGGGTAGTTCAGGTAAAGTGACTACTGTCTCTCAGACACGGATTCGTGGTAGAAGTTCATTAGCGTCCTCGACATTTTTAGCCGGTGTGATAAAAAGGTCCTTCCTTCCTGCCCGCAGATTGCCTATAAACAAAGTATCAGGTGTTTTGTTTCCTTTCTTGAGTCAGGCATGTCATGCGGCACGGTTCTCATATCAATCCGCCCAACCGGTTTGAGTCGACTTATACCGAACCAGATCTGGAACAGCTGGAATGGGATGACGAATATCTTTCCCAGCCCAGGCGGATTGAATATCTGGACGATCAGTCGAAGTCGATCGTCACTGAAAACGATTCGCCCGACCTCAATTTTCGCTTTAGCGTCAATCCGTATCGCGGTTGTGCGCATGGCTGCAGTTACTGTTACGCCCGGCCTTTTCACGAATACCTGGGCTATAACGCGGGGCTGGACTTTGAAACCAAAATTATGGTCAAGCGGGAGGCACCACAGCTGTTCCGCGACTTTCTGAGCCGCAGCGACTGGCAGCCTGAACTGATTGCCTTCTCGGGAATCACCGACTGTTACCAGCCCGCCGAACGCGAATTTCAGCTGACGCGTCAATGCCTGGCGGTGGCCGCCGAGGCAAACCAGCCAGTGGGAATCGTCACCAAAAACGCGCTCGTCGTGCGGGACCTGGATTTGTTGGCATCCATGGCACAGCGGTCGTTGATCAATGTCAGCATCTCAATCACCACCCTCGATCCGGAGCTGGCGCGGGAGATGGAGCCGCGGACCAGTATTCCGGCGGCCCGGCTGCGGGCGATCCGCGAACTCACCGCTGCGGGAGTGCCGACGAAGGTGATGGTCTCGCCCATTATCCCGGGTTTGAACGACCATGAAATCCCCGCGATTCTGCAAGCAGCGAAAGAGGCGGGTGCGCAATCGGCCAGTTACATCATGCTTCGTCTGCCGTTGACGGTGGAGCCGGTCTTTCTGGAATGGCTGGAACGGACGCAGCCCACGCGAAAAGAACGGGTCATCAGCCGGATCCGACAGACGCGGGATGGGAAGCTCAACAGCGCCGAGTTCGGCACCCGGATTCGCGGCACCGGGGAGATCGCCGAGCAGATTGGCAACCTGTTTCAGGTCTTCGCCCGCAAGCACAGCCTGGACCAGCGGCTGCCGGCCTTTGACTTTACGCAATTCCGTCCGCCGACGACCGGTAAAGGACAGCAGTGGCTGTTTTGAGGGAGCGTGTGCTATGAACCAACCCGAGCCGAAACAGAAAGAGGTGAGCCGCCTGCGGTGGGTCTGGCGGGGGATCGGGTTGCTGGTCGTGTTGGGACTGGCTGTGTTTATTGTCTCAGCAGCGCAGAACGGGCGGGCGATTCAACAGTTGAAATCGAATCCCGGGATTACGATCGATTCGGAATCTCCGTGGCTTATGAACCAGCTGCCTGCTGCCTGGCAGAACTGGATTCAGGCTAATGCAGGTCAAGGGATCCAGACCGCTTTGGAGCGTCCCTTCGAAATTGATTGCACGAACCAGGCGCTCAGCGACGCCGACCTGTCTGCCATCGCTTGCATGACCAATCTGAAAATGATTCATCTGAACCAGGCGACTTTTTCTGAGGAAGGGTTTGCCCAGCTGGCCGGTCTGCGAAATCTGAGAGCACTGATCCTGGATGAGTCGAGCATCAGTGATGCCGGTCTGGCGCATATTAAAGGGTTCGAAGATCTGAAGATCCTGCGACTGCGGAAAACGAAGATCGGCGATCAGGGACTGCAACATCTTGAGAATCTGCGCCGACTGGAATTCCTGGACTTAAACGGGACCTCGGTCAGTGATGCCGGCCTGGTTTATCTGCAAGGGCTGGTGAATCTGACGTATCTCAATCTGGAGGGAACTCAAGTGACTGACGAGGGGCTGGCACACTTGCGAGAATCGTTACCGAAGTTGTCAGATTAGTATGTTAGAATGGAGATTCATTGTAGCCTGCTTTCGCTGGAGTTTGATTGATGACAGATCCCGAACCGAATCCCAGACCTCCCGGCCGCTTGAGGTGGGTGTGGCGCTCGATCGCGCTGGTGGTCGTCGTGGTTCTGATTCTGTTTGTCGTCTTCGGAGTCCGGAGCGGGCGGTCGCTGCAGCAGCTGAAATCGAATTCCCAGATCGGTCTCAGTACGGAACCCGCGGCGGTCTTGAATCTGCTGCCGGGGTCCTGGCAGTTCTGGATTGAGTCTCAGACCGGAACGGTGATTCCCGAGCTCTTCCAGCGCGTCACCGAGGTAAGTTATTTCGGTGAGGAGATCAGCCAGGAAGATCTCGTCGCGATCGGTCGCCTGAAGAGTCTGCAGGCGCTGCATCTTGATGGAACATCGATTACGGATGAGGGGCTCGCGGAAATCGCCGACCTGCCGAATCTGCGCAGGCTGGCACTCAATAACACATCGATCAGCAATGTCGGCCTGTACCATCTGCGAAATCAGCGGAGCCTGCAGGAGCTTTATCTGCAGCGGACCCGGATCACTTCGCAAGGACTGGAATACCTGGAGGATCTGACGGAACTCGAAAGCGTTGACTTCAGCGAGACCGAGATCAGTGATGTCGGCTTACGACCCTTCAAAAATATAATCAAGATGAAAGAATTTAATGTCAGTCATACCGAGATCACTGACGACGGCATGAAATCTCTGCAGGGGTTTACAGAACTGGAGTACCTCAATCTGAGCGGGACGCAGGTCACTGATGTCGGCCTGGTTTCGCTGGCAGGTCTGTACAATCTGTTCGAGGTGGATCTGTCCGGCACCCGGGTCAGTGATGCCGGCCTGAAGCATTTCACGGGGGCTGCTGAGCTGCTCAAACTGGATCTCTCCCGGACTGCCACCGGCGATGCGGGCCTGATCCATCTGACAGGCCTGAAATATCTGAGGGAGCTCAACCTGTCCGGCACTCCGATTACGGATGCCGGTCTGGTGCATTTGAAAGCCATGCCGAGCCTGGAAAACCTGAAGCTGGACGACACTCATGTTACGAATCGGGGGCTGGCCCTGCTGCAGGAACTTCCCGGTTTAAAAGCGCTGAACCTGGCGAATACGCGGGTGAGCGATGACGGTCTGAAGTCGCTTCAGAACATGACCCGGCTGGAGTCACTCGATCTGTCCGGAACGCAGGTCAGCGATGCAGGATTAGCCCATTTCCAGAAGTTGACGGGACTGCTTCATCTTTGTCTCAATCAGACGCAGGTCAGCGATACCGGGTTAAGTTCGTTGCCCGCGTTGAAACAACTGAGAGTCCTGTATCTGGCGGATACGCAGATCAGCGATGCCGGCTTGATTCACCTCAAGAAGTTCCCCAGGCTGAACTGGCTCAAGCTGAACCAGACGCGTGTGACGGATGCCGGGCTGAAGCACCTGAATGGTCTCACCCATCTGATGAAAGTTGAGATTGAAGGGACAGAGGTGACCGAGGAGGGGCTTGACGAACTGAAACAATCGCTGCTGTTTATGCATTGACTGCGGTCAGTCGACATCGCAGCTGACACACGACTCAGGAGATCAGTAAGTATGAACCAGACGGAATCCACTTCCAGACCTCCCGGCCGCTTGAGGTGGGTATGGCGCTCGATCGCGCTGGTGGTCGTTGCGGGACTGGTCGTGTTTGTGATCTTCGGAATCCAGAATGCCCGGGCGATTAACAAATTGAAAGCGATGGAGCATGTTGAGGTCACCGTCGAGCCGGGCAGCCTGTTAGGTATTTTATCCTGGCGTCAACGAAGTTGGTTGCAAAACAAACTGGGTAAACGCTGGCTGCTCCCTTTTCAGCGTGTGGCAAAACTCGATTTTGATGAGGAAGCCAGTGACAAAGATCTGGCAGTGTTGTCAGAATTGAATGGGCTCTCTGCACTGAGCATATTATCTCTCAGCGATACGCAGATTACTGATGAGGGTTTGGTTCATCTGAAAGGCATGAAGCATCTCACATCTCTTGGGCTTGGAAATACCCGGATCACTGATGCCGGTCTCGTTCATCTTCAGGGGCTGAACTGCCTGGACGGGCTCGATCTGGCAAACACACAGATCAGCGACGCCGGTTTAATCTATCTGAAAGGGATGGTTGACCTCAAAAACCTGTTCCTGTCGGAGACCAGAGTGGGGGATGCCGGCATACAGTCCCTCACGGGATTGAAGCATCTGAGATTTCTGGATCTGGAGAAGACACACGTCGGGGATACCGGCATGCAGTTTCTCTCGGAACTGCAAAACCTGGAATATCTGGACCTGGAGAAGACATACGTTGGTGATGCCGGCCTGGCCTATTTAAAAGGGCTGACAAAACTGAAATCCCTTCGTCTCCAAAATACAAAAATTACGGACCGTGGTATGCCCCATCTGCAGGGCTTAACAAACCTTGACGATCTTGATTTAAGCCATACCCGGATTACTGATGCGGGGCTGGTGTATCTGAAAAATATGAGAAAGATGTATTCGCTATCTCTGTCTCACACCCAGATCACAGATGCGGGTCTGGTTCACTTGCAGGACATGAAAGACCTTTACTGGCTCTATTTAGATCATAACCGGATCGGAGATCCCGGCCTGGTTCACCTGAATGGATGTGAATCACTGCAGGACCTGGATCTGTCCCATACGCAGGTGAGCGACGCGGGACTGGCTCTGCTCAAGCCGTTTCCCCTGTTGTGGGACCTGTATCTCAATGAGACCCGGGTGGGCGACGCTGGTCTGGCCCATCTCAAAAAGCAGGTGACGCTGGAAAAACTGTTTCTGAATGGGACTCGTGTAACGGATAAAGGATTAGTGCATTTAGCAGGCTTGAAAAAGTTGGAACAGCTCTACCTCAACGATACGAAAATCACAGACGATGGGCTGGCCCAACTGCAGCAGGTTTTACAACTGCGGTGGTTGGCATTGCAAAATACCCGCGTCACCGATGCCGGACTGGATCATTTGAAAGGACTGCTTAACCTGTCCGTCATCGAATATGAAGGGACACAAATCACGGATCCAGCCATCGACCGACTTTATGAAAGTCTTGGTCTATTGTAGGAATGAGTCGGAGCGTGACCTGTGTGTCCGCCCGCCTGGCGAGGTTCGTCTGGTCCTGGGAGTGGAAGGGACTCATGGGAACGTGCGTAGTGCACGACGCGAACGCTCAACCTGCGGGTAGCCACACAGGGCGACCCCTACGCCTGGTTTTCGGATCAAAACCGGGTGACCCCGAATGAAATTCGGGGTTGTCGGAGGCAACAGGAAACTGTCAGAGCACGCTGGCAATTGAAAAAGGAGTCGCCGACCTCTTTTCATTTCCACAGCGCAGTGGCCCCCTGGATTTGTTCGCTCTCACTGACAGTTTCCTGCTCGCTGCGCTCGGCCCGAATTTCATTCGGGCCTACCCATTTGTTGATTTCCTTTCGTGACGTTCGTGCGTTTCGTGGTTCATACATTTTCGTTCTGTTTTGCGGTCGTCTCAAGCTTAACTGTCGGGCGAGCCGACAGGTGGCACCCGGCCCACGCTACTGTTTTCTGGTTTGATAAGTCTGCTTATGTCTTGGCAAAGCGCACGCTGTAGATTGGGGGGAGGTTGCTGGAGATGGTCTGCCAGGAGTCGCCGCCGTCTTCTGAGATCCAGAGATTGCCGGTCGTGCTGCCGACCGCGAGGACGTCGCCGCAGTCATCGACGTCCAGGGCGTGGCGGTAGACGATGTCGTAACTCTTGCCCGTGGGTAGACCTTTGGTGAGCACTTCTGACGTCTGGCCACCGTCCGTGGTGCGGGCAATAACGAACTTACCGCCGACGGGGACGCGGTTCTCATCTTTGACCGCAGGGACGAACCAGGCAGTCTCGGGGTGTTGCGGGTGGACGGCAACAGCGAATCCGAACTTCGAAGGCTGGATGCCCTCGATGGCGTGCCAGGACTGAATGCCGTCCGTCGTGCGGAAGACGCCGTTATGATGCTGGACCCAGCAGGTGTCGGGCTGCGAGGGGGACTGCACCATGCGGTGCGGGTCCTGCACGTTGGGGTTGTTCGCCTGATCGGGGGGCATGTATTCGGCGAACATGCCCTCGGACTGACAGTTCCAGCTGGCACCATCGTCTTCCGTGACCCAGACGCCGCCACAGGAAATGGCAATCGCGACCCGCTGACTGTTTTTCGGATGCACGCAGATCGAGTGAATGCCCGGATCATCTTTACCGCCGCCGAACCACTCCATCCGTTCGGGCTTGTCCCACAGAGATTCCACAAGTTGCCAGCTGGTGCCCGCATCATCGGAGCGAAACAGACCGCCGGGAATCGTGCCACACCAGAGGCGGTCGGGCTGATCGCGGCCCCCGGTCTCCAGCGACCAGATTTCATTCAGGCTGGCCGGCTTCGGTTCGCCATCAGTCGAAAAGGGCCCCGCTCCTTTGACGGCTCCTTCGGGATAGGCGGGTGCCGTTAATTCTTCCCAGTTCGCGCCCTGATCGCTGCTGCGGTGCAGCTTGACACCGAAGTGGCCGTGGTTCAGCGCCGCGTAGGTCATGTTGTTCCGTGGGTCGTGCAGTGACATGGAGACGTGTGCCCCTTCGAAATCGTGTCGACCGATGGTCCATTTCCCGGAATGGCGTTTGAGCTGAAACAGCCCTTTGCGCGTGGCGACATGCAGTCGAGCACTCATGCCACCACCTTTCTATTGTGAATTCAGGAGAATTGAATAAATGGGTTTTCGTTAACCGCCGGAGAGTGCCTGCATCACGTAAATCTCGCTGTCGGGCGAGACGGCATCGCTGAGGTGGACCCGGTCGACGATGGTTTTGCCGTCGATAAAGATCACCATGTGCTGTCGCAGCCGGCTCTGATCGTCGAGTACGTAACCCCTTAACTGCTGCTGAGTTTCAAACACTTTATCCAGTGCTTCGCGTACGGAAGTACCGGAGACTTGTGCTGCCGAGCAGGCCAGGTGGCGTTCCAGGTTGGGGGTAAAACAGACTCGAGCCATAACCGGGGTATGCTAATCTGAACAAAACTTTCAGGCAATAAGAGTTTCTGCGCGAAACGATGATATCAGTCAAAGTGTATCTTTCCGGCAATTGTCTGCTGAAACCGGTGGGGAGGATCGACAATCCGAAACCGGCGGGGGTAAAATGGCGCAACGTGCGCGGTGTTTTCGCCGCGATCGATTTTTTCTTTTGATCTTATATCAGTCGAGAAATCATTATGAGTTCGATCCTGCCCGCTTCCCTGCAACGTTTCTTCCTCACCCTGACTGCTGCTGTCGGTCTATTCTGTTATGCGACCGGACCGGCACTGAGTGCCGACAAGTCCGCAGCGAAAGCGGAGAAATCACCTGAGAAGGCGGACGACGATACCCTGGCGGGCCATTCGTATCATGGCGAAGTTTTCAACGAAGGTCCGCGGCGGGCGGCTTACCTGATGGGGGGAACCGGGGATGTGCACTTCGACGTGACAGTGAAGAATGCCGAAGCGCAGAAGTTCCTCGACCAGGGGCTGGGACAACTGCACGGGTTCTGGTACCTGGAAGCCGAACGTTCCTTCCGGCACGCGGCCAATCTGGACCCGGACTGTGCGATGGCGTTCTGGGGAGCCGCGATGTGCAACCTGAAGAACGAAAAGCGGGCCAAGGGGTTCATCGAAGAAGCGAACAAGCGGCTCGACAAGGCGACGCCCCGCGAAAAGCAGTACATCAAGGCGCTGGAAGCGTATATCAATGCGGACAAGAAGAAGAGCAAAGAACGGAACGACGCTTATACCAAAGCGATGGAAAACCTGATCCTCGATTATCCCGATGATCTGGAAGCCAAGGCGTTTCTGGCCGTGCACCTGTATAATTCGCGTTCTTCCAGCACGAGCTATGTGGCGGCTGAAGCGCTGCTGCAGGATATTTTCGAAAAGAATCCGATGCACCCCGCCCACCATTACCGGATTCATCTGTGGGATCATCGCAAGCCGGAGATGGCACTGACCTCGGCGGCGAAGTGCGGTCAGTCTTCACCCGGAATCGCCCACATGTGGCATATGCCGGGACACATTTATTCGCGACTCAAACGCTATCAGGATGCGGTCTGGCAGCAGGAAGCTTCGGCCCGGGTGGACCACGCTCACATGATGCGCGACTCCGTGATGCCCGACCAGATTCACAACTATGCCCACAACAACGAATGGCTGATTCGCAACCTGATTTTCATCGGTCGCGTGCACGATGCGGTCGCGCTGGCGAAGAATATGATCTCGCTTCCTCAGCATCCCAAATATAACACGCTGAAAAAACGGGGCAGCGCGAAGTACGGACGGATGCGACTGCTGCAGGTGCTGCGGACCTATGAACTGTGGGACGAGCTGATCGCCCTCAGCCAGACTCCCTACCTGGAACCGACGGATGAGGAAGACGAACAACTGAATCGCCTGCGCTACCTGGGACTGGCCTACTATCAGAGCGGCAAGCCCGAAGAGGGAGATAAAGTCGTCGCACAACTGCAGAAGCGGGTCGACAAACTGCAGGCTCAAAAAACAAAGGCAGAGACCGACGCAGAGCAGAAAGTCCGGACTCCGGAAAAAGAGGCCGAGAAGAAATCGGACGAAAAGCCTGCTGCGAAAGCAGACGCGAAACAGGACAAAAAAGAGAAAGCAGCTCCGACGGACAAAGAAATCAAAGAGGCAAAAGACAAAGCGGGGAAACCATTTGTGGCCCGTATCAAAAAAGTCGAAAAACAGATCGATGCGCTCAAAGGTCATCAGGCGATTGCAGCCGGTGATTTCAAGAAAGGACACCAACTGCTGAAAAAAGCGGGCGGCGCGGATGATGTCTTTCTGATTGCCGTTCAGTGGAAAGCGGGCGAACAGGAGAAAGCGGAAAAGGCACTGCGGAAGCTGATCGGTTCGCACAAAAACGAAGTGCAACCCCAGGCGACGCTGGTCGAACTGCTCTGGCAGTCGGACAAAAAAGAGGCTGCGAAAAAAGAGTTCGAAACGCTGCGAAAGCTCTCTGCGACCATCGATCTGGATGTGCCCCTCTTCACGCGCCTGGCACCGGTGGCGAAAGCGGCTGGCCACGCTGCGGACTGGCGGATTGAGAACGAGCTCGCCAGCGATGTCGGCGACCGGCCCGATCTGAAAACGCTGGGGCCGTTCCGCTGGAAGCCTACCCCTGCTCCGACCTGGCAGCTCAAAGACGCGAAAGGCAAGCTCCGCAGCTCTGACGAATTCAAAGGGAAGCCGTATATTCTGATCTTTTACCTGGGGCACAGCTGTCTGCACTGTGCCCAGCAGCTGCAGGCCTTCGCACCGATGGTGCAGGAGTTTGAAACCAAAGGTTACCCCCTGATGGCGATCAGCACAGACGACCAGGAAGGTCTCAAAACGTCGATCAAGAACTACGACAAGGGCGACCTGCCGATCCCGCTGTTCTCGAACAGTAAGCTGGACGTCTTCAAGTCGTTCCACGTTTACGACGATTTTGAAAAGCAGCCGCTGCACGGCACCTTCATCATCGATGGTAAAGGGAACGTCGTCTGGCAGGACATCAGCTACGAACCGTTCATGGATCCGAAGTTCGTGTTAAAAGAGGCCAAGCGACTGCTGCCCGACCATGAGCAATGGAAAGGGTTTGCCCTGGATGTGTTTTGAGCCGGGGGTGGTAAGTCGAGTTTATTCGACCAGCGAATAAACGGCAAAGATCCGGTAGGGGCCTGGTTCACAGCCTTGGAAGACGTCCTGAGATAACAGGGTGTAAGCTTCCTCAAAGGTTTCCAGCAGGCAGTGGCGATTGACGGGGACGAGTTCTGCCATGTGGTTGCAGGAAAGGCAGGAGCATTCTGGAACAGGGCCCAGGGAGAAGCTGACGATGTCAAAGCCTTCCAGCTGTTTTGTAGCAGGAATTTCGACATCGGTATGCAGCGCGTTGTCGGCGGTGAAGGGTTGCCAGTGACCTGTTTCATGGTACTGTTGCCCAAAGACTTCGTAGTAGAACAGTTTCGTACCCGTCAGGTCGAAGCCCGCCTCCTCTGCCAGTGACCGGAGTGCTGCAGGGGAGTTGAAGAGCCAGTAATTGTTGTGTTTCCAGAATTCGGTAAAGTCGCCGAAGTTGTCGGAGATGCAGTTACTGAGCGCGAAAATGTCCTCGACCTGATCGTTGGCGAGCCAGCTGGTCTCTGTGGCGACGTGCTTGGCCAGATAGCCGGCGGGAATCATGCCGGGCATTACTGGTCTTTCAGAATGTGCGTCGGAATGCCGTCGAGGCTCTGCTGGTTTTTGTCGTGCCAGTATTGCTGGAGGCCTTCGGGTCCCTGTTTCGCGGCCCAGGTGGTGAGGTGTTCGCGTTCTTCGACATAATCATAGAAGGGAACGCCCATGCCGCAGGAGGTCTGGACCAGATCGACGTTCAGATCGAACACCTGGCGGGCGCCGGGGATCGGGGGGAAATGCGCGAACAGTTCGTCCCACTCGGCGGCATCGTAGGGATGAATGACTCGGGCCTGGCCGAACAGTCTTAAGATCAGCGGCTTGTCCGTGAAGGCACAGAACATGACGGTCATTCGGCCATCCTGCTGGACATGGGCCGAGGTCTCGTTGCCGCTGCCCGTCACATTCAGCCAGATCACACGATTGGGGCCCAGGACGCGGAAGGAGTCCATCCCTTTGGGTGAAACATTGATCCGGCTGTCGGCAGTGGCGGTGCCGACGAAAAAAAGTTTCTGTGCGTTGATGAAGTCAATCAGTTTCTCGGAGAGTTCTGCAAGACATTGTCCCATGTTTCGGTTCTTTCATGGATCGGGGTGAAAGCGGCTTGCGGCAGACGCGGGCATCATAGCAGAGGGACAAGGCCGGGGCAAAATCGGTTCGTCTGCAGGGAGAAGAGGGGAGATATTTGTAAGTTTCCTTAAGTTTGGAAAGCGGCAAATCTGCAAAAATCGGCCCAATTTCAGAGACGCACGCCGCCGGGACCATTACAATAAATGAAACAGCCCTCCGCCTGTTTCCAACCTTTGGTGATCTCATTATTCGACATACACGAACTCAGCCTGTTCCCAGATGGCTTTTGAGGAGAATCCGATGACGAACTCAAGTGCGCTTAATCGTCGTGACTTTATCAAAACCGCTGCTGCCGCCAGCACGGTCTTTTCCGCCCCCCTGATCATTCCCGGCACCGCGCTGGGCTTGAACGGCACTGTTGCTCCCAGTGAGCGGATTATTCTGGGGGGAATCGGCATTCGTCGGCGTGGCAGTTACGTGCTGAGCCACATGCTCGAGCAACCCGATGTGCGGTTTGTGGCGATTGCGGATGTCCGCGCGGATCAGCGGGAAGCCGTCAAAGGAATGGCCGACAAGGCCAACGGCGATCAGAAATGCGATACCTATCGCGACTTCCGCGAACTGCTGGCTCGCGATGACATCGATGCCGTGCTGATCGCGACCGGCGACCGCTGGCACGCGACCGCTTCCATGCTGGCTGCGGAAGCGGGGAAAGACGTCTATTCCGAGAAGCCGTGTGCGATTTCCATTGAACTGGCCCGCAAGCTGCAGCAGACGATTCAGCGTACCGGCCGTGTGTTCCAGGCGGGGACCCAGCGACGGAATGTATCGAACTTCGCCCACGCGGCGCATCTGGCGCAGTCCGGTCAGCTGGGGAAGATTCATACCGTGCACGCTTCGATCTACCAGTTGATCGATCGCCACGACTGGCTGCCCGCCGAACCCGAACCCGATCCGGAAGTGGTCGACTGGAACATGTGGCTCGGCCCGGCTCCGTGGCGTCCTTATAACCATGCCTATGTGGATGGTGCCTGGCGCGGCCACTACGATTTCGATTCCGGGGCCAAGCTGCTTGACTGGGGCGCACACACGTTGGATATCTGTCAGTGGGCGCTGGAAGCGGACGACACAATGCCCGTGACTTATGAACCGAAGGACGTGCCCAACGACAATGTGATCGAGTGCGTCTACGAAAACGGCGTGAAGCTGGTCATGCGGCGGAATGGCTGGATGGGTCTGGGAACCTGTCCGGTCCGTTTCGAAGGGGAAGAAGGCTGGGTCGAAACCGGCGACTCGGGACAGACGGCTGTTTCCTCGAACCGGTTGCGGGCCTCCCTGCCCTCACCGAGTTCGATTCCGGGAACGTCGCCCAAGTTCCACGTGCGTGATTTCTTTAACTGTGTGAAAACCCGTTCGCAGCCGGCCGCGAATGAAGACGTGATGGCCCGTTCGCACATCGCCTGCCACGCAGCCGCGATCGCCTGGAAGCTGGGTCGCAAGGTGCAGTTCGATCCGGTCAAAGAGGAATTCGTGAACGACGACGAGGCAAACCGCATGCGGAGCCGCGCGATGCGGGAACCGTGGACCGTGTAGTCCGCGCCGCGATCCGTCACACGTTTTCTTAAATCCGCTTTATCTACTTCAGCACTTGAGGGATTTCCGCTCATGTTTTCGTTCAGATTCTGTCTGCTCTCCCTACTTTCTGTCAGTCTGTTCTGTTCTGCCAACCTGGTTTCCGCCGCGGAACCGGAAGCAGACCGCCTGGTCAATGTTCTCAACTCTGATGCCGGCACCTATGACAAAGCGATGGCCTGTCGCCGCCTGGCTGCGATCGGGGATGCAAAGTCGGTGCCCGCAATTGCGAAATATCTGGGTGATGAAAAACTGGCGACCTATGCCCGTTCGGCCCTGGAAAATATTCCGGGTAACGCCGCGGACAAGGCACTGGAAGGGGCCCTCAAAACAGTCAAAGGGGACCAGCTGGTCGGCGTGATCAACTCGCTGGCGAAACGCCGCGACAAAGGGGCGACCACCGAGTTGGCGAAACTGCTCTCGAACGACAATCCGAAAGTCGCGATCGCCGCAGCCCATGCCCTGGGCGCGATCGGCACGACCGATGCGGCGGCTGCATTGAAGTCCGCCTTCGGATCAGCGAAGGGAAAAGTGAAACAGGAAGTCGCGTTTGCCTTGTTGATGTGTGCCCGTTCGCTGGCTGACACAAATAAACAGCAGGCAGTAGAACTGACCGAAGTCGTGCTCAAAGCCGATCTGCCGGAAAATATTAATCTGGCGGCGACACAGCGGGCGATTGTGCTGCTGGGTAAGGAGGGGCTCGGCCTGTTAGCCAAAACACTCAAAGCCGATGATCTGGCACGTTTTCGCGCCGGTCTGCAGGCGGCCCGCAAACTGGGACCGGAAGCGGCTGCGACGCTGGTGTCTGCTTATCCCGGTCTGTCGAACGAACGAAAAGGGCTTATCATTGTCGCCCTGAGCCAGTCGCATAATCCACGTGCCCTGCCCCTGATTCGTGAGGCAGTGAAAAGCGGCAACGGACCGTTGCAAATCCAGGCGGTCATTTCGCTGGGAGAACTGGTTCCGGTACTGAAAGCCGATGGTCAGCTGCAGGCGCTGAGCGATCTGTTTGACCTGCTGAAGCAGAACGAGTCCGATCTGACCGGTGCCGTGGAAACAGTGGTCGCCAGGATCCAGGCCGGTCAGCCTGCTGACAAAGTGCGGGCTGCCATCGAAGCAAACACCCGTAAGCTGGTTGAGAGTGAAGCACTGCCTCAGCAACTGTCAGGTCTGGCACTGGCCGGCGACTGTCGTCTGAGTTCGCTGACTCCCGCCGTGTATCAGCTGGTGAACCATGCTAATCCTGAAGTCAAACAGATGGCGATTCAGGCGCTGGGGGGGACGACGTCCTCCGATGATTTGCCCAAACTGATTGCATTGGCGCTGAAAAATCCCGGAGACGCGACGATCAGCGATGCTCTCAAAGCGGCCTGTGCCCGGCTGCCACTGGAAGAGACGGCACAGGCACTGGCGGGTGCGATGGACGGGGCCAGCATTGAACAACAGCAGCAGTTGCTGAATCAGCTGGCAGCGATTGGCGGAGAGACCGCTTTGAAAACGGTCGTAGCGGCCGCCCGTTCCAGTAACGACGACCTGCAGAACACGGCGACCGACCTGCTGGGCAAGTGGGTGACGATCGACGTCGCACCGCCGCTGCTCGAGCTGGCGCAGTCACTCGACAACCGCAAATACAAAATCCGTGCGTTGCGGGGTTACATCCGCGTGGCCCGGCAGCTGAATATGACGCCTGCCGAGCGGCTGGAAGTCTGTCGCAACACACTGGCGAATGCCGAACGCAACGATGAGAAGAAGCTCGTGTTCGAAGTGCTGCGTCGCTATCCAACTCCCGAAGCGGTCAACTTCACCATCAACCTGCTGAAAGAGAAAGACTTGAACATCCCCGCGTCTGCGACGATCATTTCCTGGGCCGAACGGGGAACGCCGATCGAGAACACGCTGCTGCGGGATGCCCTGCAGCAGGTGATCGCAACGACGGACAACTCAGGTCTCAAACAGCGGGCAGAGCAGCAGCTGGAGCGAATCAAGGCCCAGGCGGCTCAGGAAGAACTGGAGCTCGGGTTTCAGTCGCTGTTCGACGGGAAAACATTTCACGGCTGGCACGGGAATGAAGCAATCTTCCGAATTGAAAATGGCGAGATCGTGGCCGGCAGTCTGACGGAGAAGGTCAAGCAGAACGAATTTCTGCGTTCGGATAAAGAGTACGAAGACTTCGAACTCAAGCTGGAATTCAAGCTGCTGGGAGAGAAGACCAACGCGGGCGTGCAGATTCGTACGGCCGAGATTCCCAACGATCATGAGGTCAGCGGTTTCCAGGCGGATCTGGGGACAGGTTACTGGGGCTGTCTGTATGACGAATCCCGTCGGCGGAAAATTCTGGCGGGGCCCCCCAAAGAGGTTCGCGACCTGCCCGTTCGCATGGATGACTGGAATACGTATCGCATTCGCTGCAAAGGGCCACGGATTCAGCTCTGGATCAACGGGGTGCAGACGGTCGATTACGTCGAAGAGGATCCGAACATTCCGCTGAAGGGAATTATCGCGCTGCAGATTCACGGGAATCTGGTGAACCAGGTGCACTATCGGAATGTGCGTCTGCGTGAGCTGTAAAAGCGACTGAACGCAGGGAAAAACGGCCGTTCTGCACAATTTTGGCAGCGGCCCCTTGCGATCATCGTCTGTGCCGCGAAAATAAGGGTTAAGTATCGTTTTTCCCTTCGTTCGACCCCGATGAGGCACGGATGTCAGAGATTCCGCAACAAATTGAAGACCTGTTCGAGCAGCTGAATCCCCAGCAGCGGGAGGCGGCCTGTCACGATGCCGGTTCGTTGTTGATCATTGCGGGTGCGGGGACGGGGAAAACGACGACGCTCTCACACCGAGTCGCCTGGCTGATTTCGCAGGGCATCGATCCGAGCCGGATTCTGCTGCTGACCTTTTCCCGCAGAGCCGCGAATGAGATGGTCCGCCGCGTCGATGCGCTGCTGCGGGCGATGGGCGACAGTCGCGAACGCGCCGCTTCAGCCCGGTCGCGGAGTATCTGGGGAGGCACGTTTCACTCCACGGCGGCACGTCTGCTGAGACGCTACGGTCAGTCGATTGGGCTGCCGGATGACTTTACGATCATCGATCGCAGCGATGCCGAAGACCTGATGAGTTCCCTGCGGAGCGAACTCGAACTGGGGAACAACGTGGCCAAGTTTCCCCGCAAAGGGACGCTGGTGGAAATCTACAGCCGCTGCGTGAATACCTGCCTCAAGCTGGAGCCGGTACTCGAACGGTATTACCCCTGGTGCCTGGAGCACGTGGACATACTCAAAAAACTGTTCCAGGCGTTCGTCGATCGCAAGGAGCAGCAGAACATTCTGGACTATGATGACCTGCTCCTGTTCTGGCACGCGCTCTCCTCCGATCCTGCGGGGGGCAAACTGCTCA
This sequence comes from Gimesia panareensis, assembly GCF_007748155.1. GTDB lineage: Bacteria > Planctomycetota > Planctomycetia > Planctomycetales > Planctomycetaceae > Gimesia > Gimesia panareensis. The sequence continues at coordinate 7,648,837 of NZ_CP037421.1, read as the reverse complement.
GAGGCCAGTTCGAAGCGGTGCTGGTCGACGAGTATCAGGATACGAACGTGCTGCAGTCGGGAATTCTGAAAAATCTCTGTCCCGATGGCGAGGGTCTGACGGTGGTGGGCGACGATGCCCAGTCGATCTATTCGTTCCGGGCAGCGACCGTGCGTAACATCCTCGATTTTCCGGAAGAGTATCCGGGGACGACGGTCGTCACACTGGAAGAGAATTACCGCAGCACGCAGCCGATCCTGGCGGCGACAAATCAGATCATCGACGAAGCACATGAACGGTATGAGAAGAAGCTGTGGTCGTCTAAGATCGCCGGCGAAGCGCCTTTCATCGTGGACTGCAGCGACAATAATGAGCAGGCCGATTTCGTAGTGACGCAGGTACTCGAACACCTGGACGCGGGGATTCCATTGAATCAGCAGGCGGTGCTGTTCCGGGCCTCGCACCACAGTCTCGCGCTGGAAGTCGAACTGGCCCGGCGGAACATTGCCTATCATAAGTACGGCGGGTTGAAGTTCATTGAAACCGCGCACGTCAAAGACCTGATGGCGTACCTGCGACTGGCAGAGAATCCCCGCGATGCGGTCTCCGGTCTGCGGGTGTTGACGCTACTGCCGGGCATCGGTCAGAAAAAGGCACAGCAGCTGCTTAACCTGTTGGCGGAATCCGGGTTTCGCTTTGATGCCTGGTCGGAATTCAAACCGCCGGCAGCGACGGTCGAGCACTGGCCTTTATTCATTCGGCTGATGAAGAATCTGGCATCGCCTCAGTCCGAGAAAAAAGGGATCTCCTCCGAAGTGCACCAGGTGCGGACGTTTTACAGTCCGCTGCTCGATCAGCAGTACGACAACTCGCCGGCCCGCCAGCGCGATCTGGAACAGCTGGAGCAGGTGGCCAGTCGGTTCAGCAGCCGGATGAGTTTCTTGGAAGAAATCACGCTCGATCCACCCAGTTCGACGCAGGATATCGCCAACGACAGCAGTAAGACCGACGACGATTTTCTCGTGCTGAGTACGATCCATTCGTCAAAAGGGCTGGAGTGGGACGCAGTCTATGTCTTGCAGGCCGCGGATGGCAGCATCCCCTCCGAGATGTCGCTGGAGAGTAATGACGAGATCGATGAAGAACGTCGTCTGTTTTACGTGGCGCTCACGCGGGCGAAGAACTGGCTCTATGTCTGTTTCCCGCACCGTCAGTATTTTCAGAACCGGCGCTGGAACCAGGCCCACAGTTATGCCCAGCTGACGCGGTTCATTTCCTCGAAGACTCTGCCCCTGTTTCAGCGAAGACCCGCGTTTAACGCCGAGGACCTGGACACGCCCGAAGAGGCGCAGATCGAAACGACGGCCGAGGACATTCGCAAGAACATCCGCAACATGTGGTCCAGCTAACCTCATTCGGCGGAGTCTGTTTTGTCGTCAGCCGGGGCGTCGGTTTCTGCTTCCGATGTGGACTCTGAATCCGCATTCGTTGCGTCGTCCCAGGGTGACCTTTTGCGTGGCGGTGGTGGCCCGGGAAACTGGTAGTAGGTGCATTCGATGCGCCCGTTATACAGCTTGCGGCGGCGGGCCTTGCGGTCGAAGATGCGTTCGAAGCCGGGGTGCGAAGTGAGCACATAAATCGACCAGGTATCCAGGGGAGCGAAGACCTCTTTCATCTGGCGGTAGATGACCTCGGCCTCTTCCTTTTCGCCAAGCCGCTCCCCGTAAGGGGGATTGGTGATGATGCAGCCGTACTTGCGGGGCGTGCTGAATTCGGCGAGCGGCTGATCCTGAAAATGCACGAGCGCGTCGACACCCGCTTCGCGGGCGTGATAGCGGGCCATGCGGATCATCCCCGGATCGATGTCATACCCCTGCAGACGGAATGAGAGGGCGTCGAGGTCCTGCAGATCGCGGGCTTCTTCGCGGGCCTGTTCCCAGAGTTCGGCGGGAATCTTGTGCCATTCTTCCGCGACGAAACTGCGGTTGAGACCGGGGGCGGTGTTGGTGCCGATGAGGGCGGCTTCGATGGGAATCGTGCCTGAACCGCAGCAGGGGTCGACCAGGGCCCGTTCGTTGTTCCAGTAGCTGAGCTGAATCAGGCCGGCGGCGAGTGTCTCTTTGAGCTGGGCACCGGCGGTGAGTTTGCGATAGCCGCGCTTGTGCAGACCAGGGCCGGTGGTGTCGATGCAGAGCGTGGCGCGATCTTTGAGGATCGAGACGCTGACCGAGTAGAGCGGCCCGTCTTCGGGGAACCAGTCTTTGATGTAATGGTCCTTCATCCGTTCGGCGATCGCTTTCTTGACCATCTTCTGCGAGTTTTTGGCGCTGTTGATTTTGGAGCGCACCGCGGTGGCCCGCACGGGAAATCGCGCGGAGGGGGGGAGCCAGCGTTCCCATTCCAGGTCGCGGGTTTCGTCGAAGAGGTCGTCGAAGTCGAGGGCCGTGAATTCGCCCAGGCAGATCAGGATGCGGTCAGCACTGCGGAGCCAGAGATTGCAGCGGCAGATCGCTTCCTTGTCGCCCTGGAACATGACGCGACCGTTTTCGACGGTCTGGTCTTCGTAGCCCAGTTGCTTCAGTTCGCGGGCGACGACGGCTTCGAGGCCAAAGGTGGAAGTGGCGATCAGGGTGAGCGGCTCAGACATGCGGACAGTGGTTCTCTGGGGATTTCAGTAAAACGGTCAATACCGGTAGAAAATGGGTCGAACGGTCATCATACTTTATAAGAAGGTTTCATTCGAATTCTACCCGACAACTGATCATAAAGAAGGTTTTCAGCATGCGGAATACTCCCCACCCTCATAATCGGCTTCCCCGGCGGGATTTTCTGAAACAGGCATCGTTCTCGGCTCTGGCAGGTACCATGCTCGCCGGCGGCGCAGCTGGTTCCGCGTCTGTGCAGGCGGGGGAAGCGAAGAAAGCCGATTCAACCAGCGGCTATCAGCTGGGGGCGTTTACGAAGAGCTTTCAGGACATGCCGATTCCCGAGGTGTGCAAAGCATTCAAGTCGATCGGCCTGGACGGGCTCGATCTGACCGTGCGACCCAAAGGGCACATCCTGCCCGAAAATGCGGAGAAAGAACTGCCGCAGGCGTGTGCAGCGGCGAAAGAGGCGGGTGTAAAGATCCTGTTTCTGACGACGATGATCGACGAGCCCGACAAGAATGCCGAGCGGATCCTCGCGACCGCGCAGGAACAGAGGATCGACCGGGTCAAGATTGGCTATTACCGCTATAAACCGTTGGGAACGCTGGCACAGCAGCTGAAAGAGACGACGAAGAAAATCGGCAAAGTTGCGAAGCTGTGTCAGAAGTATGAAATTCTGCCCTGCGTGCATGTGCATTCGAATGCATTTCTGCCTTCGCACGGGACGCAGCTGTATCAGCTGATCCAGGATTACTCGCCGCAGGAAGTCGGGGCGTACGTGGATATGCTGCACATGGTCAAAGAGGGGAGCGGCGATGGCTGGCGGCAGGGCCTCGATCTTTTGGCTCCCTGGATCTCATTGTGTGCGGTGAAGAACTTTGCCTGGGAACGGGGTGAAGGTCGCGATAAGCATGGCCATCAGAAGTGGGACGTCAAAACAGTTCCCGTAGCGGACGGCATTTCGCCAATCCCTGAATACGTCGACGTATTGCGGAAGCTGGGTTACGAAGGGATCTTCTCGCTGCACAGCGAGTACAAGGGTCGGCACAGCTGGAAAGAGTTGAGCACCCAGGAATGCCTGGCCCAGACGGCCGTCGATGCGAAGTATTTCCGTTCGCTGTGGTCGTGAGTTTGAACCACGAATCGCATGGAATTGATTACTACCACGAAAGGCACGAAAAGCACGAAAAAATTAAACAGGGGGTGGGCCCGAATGGAATTCGGGCCGAGCGTAGCGAGCAGGAAACTGACAGGGTGAACTGAAGATTGCATTCGCGGCCACCCGTTCTGAATTGAATATCGTTATTAAACTTCAACTGAGCGGCAAGGCGCTAGCCGCCGGTTGTGTGCGACGGAGCTGTTGATATTACCGGTGGCTAGCGCCATTCCGCTCAGAATGAGATGGGAAGTGAAATGCCAAAGCTAGGTTGCAGGTGTGGGCATGTGATCGATCTAACGCCAATCCCGTGTTCCAACGAATATTCCTTAATCTCAGATTCAGATATCGAGTCAGTATTTAGTGCAATAGAGAGTTCTCCCTCTGAAGCGGGAGAGTTGCTGGAATCGGTTACAATTAATGTAGTGGTCTGTGATGTGTGTGGTAGATACTACATCAGCAAAGGGAAAGAGTCCGTCGAATATGAAGTTCTCGTGCCAGAAACAACAGAAGAAGATAAAACCTGATTTCATGTTTTAGAAATCAAATTGTGAGATGATTTTCTGTTTGAGTATGTCAACTGAGCGGCAAGGCGCTAGCCGCCGGTTGTGTGTGACAGAGCTGTTGATATTACCGGTGGGTAGCGCCATTCCGCTCAGGATGGGGTGCTGTTTATGGTTCGGACAATCTTTGCTGCTCTGATCTGTCTGGTCGTTTGTCTGTCTGCCTTCACAACGCAGGCGTCAGAGAAGCCGAACGTGATTCTAATCATGTGCGATGATCTGGGCTGGGGTGATACCGGGTTCAACGGGAATACCGTGATCAAGACGCCGCACCTGGATGCGCTGGCGCGGGACGGGATGATTCTCAAACGGTTTTACGCGGGAGCTCCGGTGTGCAGTCCGACGCGGGGAAGTTGTCTCACGGGGCGGAACCCGTTTCGGTACGGGATCGTGCATGCCAACACCGGGCATATGAAACCGCAGGAGCAGACGCTGGCGGAGTCGCTGCAAGCGGCCGGCTATCGCACGGGGCACTTCGGCAAATGGCATCTGGGGACGTTGACGAAAACCGTCCGCGATTCAAACCGGGGCGGGCCGCGCAATCTCGCGGAATATTCGCCCCCGTGGCAGAACGGGTTTGAGGTCTGTTTTTCCACCGAAGCGAAAGTGCCGACCTGGGATCCGATGAGGAAGCCCAAAGGGAAGGCTTCCAGCCGGGGCTGGGCGGCGCTGGAGGCGGACGCGGCGGGTGTGCCTTACGGGACGCATTACTGGAACCAGGCGGGGGAGATGGTGACCGACAACCTGGAGGGAGACGATTCGCGGGTGATCATGGATCGGGCGATTCCGTTTCTGGAACAGAGTGCTGAGGAACAGAAGCCGTTCTTCTGCGTGATCTGGTTCCACACGCCGCACCTGCCTGTGGTAGCGGGTCCAAAGTACCGGGCGATGTATGCGGATGCGGACCTGTATCATGCGAACTATTATGGCTGCATTACCGCCATGGATGAGCAGGTGGGGCGGTTGCGGGCCAGACTGAAAGCGTTGCAGGCCGACACGAATACGATGCTCTGGTTCTGTTCGGACAACGGTCCGGAGGGGAATGCGAAAGCCCCCGGTTCCGCGGGGCCGTTCCGGGGACGGAAGCGGGATCTGACCGAAGGGGGCATCCGGGTTCCGGCTTTGCTGGTCTGGCCCGGGAAGATCAAGGGGGGCACGACAACCGATTTCCCGATGGTGACCAGCGATTACCTGCCCACAGTGCTCTCGGCTGCCGGAGTGCCGGTTCCCGCGGATCGACCGCTGGACGGGATCAATCTGCTGCCGGTGCTGGAACAGGGGCTCACGGAGCGGACACAGCCGATCGGCTTTCAGTTTCAGAACAAGGCGGCCTGGATGACGCAGCGGTATAAGCTGTTGAAGACCGGGAAAAAAAGAGACGTCAAGTACGAACTGTTCGACCTGCTGGCGGATCCGGGTGAAACCAATGATGTGTCTGACGCCCATCCGAAGTTGAAGATGAAAATGATGGACCAGTTGGCAAAGTGGATTCTTTCCTGCGCTCTGAGTAACCAGGGCGACGATTACAAATAGAAAGTATGACATGAAACTATTGAACGCGCTCGTTTGTCTAAGTGGTCTGCTGTGGTGGCATGTGCCTGTGGTGGAGGCTGCGAAAGCGGAGCGGCCGAATATCATTCTGATCATGGTGGACGACATGGGCTTTTCGGATCTGGGCTGTTACGGCAGCGAGATTGAAACGCCGAACATTGATGCCCTGGCGGCGGGGGGCGTGCGGTTTTCGCAGTTTTATAATTCGGGACGCTGCTGTCCGACGCGGGCGACGTTGATGACGGGCCTGCATCCGCATCAGACCGGGATTGGCTGGATGACGAATCCCCCCAACAACACGCGGGGCTATTCCAAACCGCCGGCCTACCAGGGGTATCTGAATCGTCAGTGCGTGACAATCGGAGAAGTACTGGGGACCGCCGGCTATGCAACTTACATGGCGGGGAAATGGCACCTGGGTTTCAACGACCAGGATCGCTGGCCGCTGCAGCGGGGGTTCGAGAAATATTTCGGCTGCGTTTCGGGGGCGACGCGGTATTTTTACCCGGTGGCGCCGCGGGGGATGACGTTTGGAAACAAAGACATCGAAAATCCCGAGAGTACAACGGAGCGTCCGTTTTATACGACCGATGCGTTTACCGACTACGCGATTCGCTTTCTCAAGGAGCATCAGGAGAAAACGAAACAGGAGACGGCGAAACAGGGGCAGCCGTATTTTCTGTACCTGGCCTATACCGCGCCGCACTGGCCACTACAGGCACATGAGGAGGAGATCAAAAAGTATCGGGGCAAATACCGGATCGGCTGGGATGAGCTCCGGGAACGTCGGTTGGCGAAGCAGAAGCAGCTGGGGCTGATCTCCGCGGGGACGAAGCTTTCTCCGCGTGATGCGGAGGTGCCGGCCTGGGAGACGTTGAAGCCGAAGAAGCAGGACGAGATGGATCTGAAGATGGCGATTTATGCGGCGATGATCGATCGGATCGACCAGAACATCGGCAAGCTGGTAGGCTGGCTGAAGACGAACGATCAGCTGGACAACACTCTGATTCTGTTCCTCGCGGACAACGGGGGCTGTGCGGAAGGGGGGATTCTCGGTCGGGGTGAGTTCCGGGATGTCGAGAAGCGGAACCAGGAGCACAGTAACAGTTACGGAAAAGCGTGGGCGAACGCGTCCAATACGCCTTTCCGGCTGTATAAGCATTTCGCGCATGAGGGGGGAACGTCGACGCCGTTCCTGATGCACTGGCCGGCGAAGATTGCGCCACAGCCACGCTGGATCAGGGAACCTGCACAGCTGATCGATATCATGCCGACGCTGGTGGATGTGGCGGGAGCCGCGTATCCGGAAACGTTTGGCGGCAACAAAATCCATCGTCTGGATGGTATATCATTGCGCCCGGTGATGCAGGGAGAGCCGCTCAACCGGACGGAGCCCATCTTCATTGAACATGAAAGCAACGCGTTCGTCCGGGCCGGCGACTGGAAGCTGGTGGGACGGGGTGTGTCGCCGGCCAAGGGCTATCAGCCGCAGAAGTGGGAGCTGTACGATGTGAAGGCGGACCGCACGGAGTTGAATGACCTGGCGGAACGGAGGCGGGCGGTGGTGGATGATCTGAAGTCGAAGTGGGAGGCGTGGGCGAAGCGCGTGGGTGTGTACCCCAAATGAGGGGGGACCGCGAAACGCTTTGCTCCATGAAAATTATTGCTACCACGAAAGGCACGAAAAGCACGAAAAATATTTTTGGTGTTGGGGCGGGCCTGTGTGCCTGCCCGCCGGGGGGGGGTAGGATCGATTTACCCCAAAAATGAATCGATGAGAATTCACTGAGGCAAGAAGTGTGTCAGTGATTAAAAAAAAGATCCAGCAATGCGTTGGAATAAGCATTAAGGACTGGCCCCAGCGGGGTGTTTTTTTCACACCAGATCACTGGTGCATAAAAAGTAACAAAGAACTCGAAGTAATGATTATATCGATCTATACCTCCCGCTAACATCCAGAGCAAGGCAGGCCCGATGCTTAACACGTAGCCCAAAATCAGAATGGCGACACCAGGAATAAAACGGAGCACCAGGGATGCAGCAGAAACGAAGTATAATTGAATGTACTCAGGCATTCGAAATAGATCCTGTTTACAGAACTGAGAGACACTATCGTAACTCTTTTCAGGCAATTCAAAAACAGCATTTCATTAACCGCATTCTCCAATATGCATATCTGGAAAACTGATGGCTCGGTAGTTCTGTCAGCCGGGGTGCTGATTAGTGCCTGATTTTCAGCTGTGTGTGGCTGGTGCCGATGTTTATAATTCGCGGGATGGGGACTGTGCTGGTAAAGCGATCAGGATCCGCGCAGCTGGAATCGGAGTTTATTCTCTCCTCCGTTTTTGCGGATGATCAGTAAACCCGGATTTCCTTTTACGAACGCAACACTATGGGTTTCCCGCTCGCTGCACTCGGCCCGAATTACATTCGAGCTTACACGTGGTCCTGATTCTGAGCGGAATGGCGCTAGCCACCGGTGATCTCTCCAGCGCGGTTAAAAATACCGGCGGCTAGCGCCTTGCCGCTCAATTGAGATGGTTGTACTTTCTTTATTCGTCTCGAAACGAAATATGATTATGGAATTGATTCCCGAATTGGAAAGCTGGTTCAAGCACTGTCGGGCGAGCCGACAGTGGCACACGGCGTGGGAAGGTGATTGTGCTGGTAGCACTCTTTTCCTGAGCGGAATGGCGCTAGCCTCCGGTGATATTTCCCGCGTAACTAAAAATTACCGGCGGCTAGCGCCTTACCGCTCACTTGTTTTGGTTCTCTTCAATAGCGTGGGGGACATGACAAAATTTTGTCCAAAAGTGGCCGGATTTTGTCCTGGTTTGTCTCGGAATTTGTCACGGTCTGGCCTGATTTTGTCCCGATTGGGGGCCTGTTTTTTGAGAATCGGTTCTCAGAAAACAGATGGATCTTCGGTGAAAATCGATGGTGATTCAGGTGCATTTGAGTAAGTAGTACGTTGTGTTCCCGTGCTCGCTGACCCGTCTCGCGCGCGAGCCAGAGTGGGACAAACATACGGATCGGAAAGGCTGAATCAAGTCCAGTTTGTGCAGTGACTTTGAAACTGTAGTGCGGAAGATTCAGTTGTGAAAATTGAATCGAGGGAGTACGACAGACCTGTTTGAAAGTTGGAATGCAGGCTGTCGGTGATCAATTATTTGATTAACAGCGGATACTGGCTGGCGGGGACCAGGCGGTTTTCGTATTGGACGAAGGCTTTGTTGCGGATCTGGTCGACCATGCGTTCGCCGGGTTGCAGCTGGAGTGATTTGATTTCGAACAGGCTGCGGTCGAGGGGTTGATTCAATTTCGATTCGACCAGTCGATAGTTCTGGCGGTGATAAGGGTCTGCCCGACGGGTGCGGTCCTGTTTAAAATGGGCGATGTCGACTTCCTGGGGGAGATAAATGCCGTCGACGTTTTTGTAGAGAATGGTACGTTTATGAATGACTTTGGAGCCGAGATGATCTTCGTAGTGGGTGACGTTCCATCCTGCGTGGGAGTCGTAGGTCGTGAGGGTATAACTGGAGATCCCATCCCGATTCTTTGACGCGGATTCGAGTTTGAGCTGATACTGTTTCTGACCCGATTCGCCCTGGAGTTCGGTGATAGAAAGCTGACGGGCGTATTTCTGTTGCAGTTCTTCACCGTGTTCGCCATGGAGCACGGCGAGGTAGACCTGAGGGTTTCTGACGGAAGGATAAGATTTGCCGCCGAACAGATCTCGAGGATCGAAGAAGCGATTCCCCAGAAATTCTTCGAATCTGGGTTTGCGGAACAGGACACGTCCAGTAGACCCTTTGAGCAGAATGCCTTCAGGGAAGCCTTTCACAGATCCAAATCGTTCTTCTGAGAGTTCGTAACAGTCCAGGCCAGTGACGATCCATTGGGTGTTGGTGGGGCTGTCGGTTTTGACAGGTTCCAAAGTTCCGAACTGATTGAACTCGTTGGGCTTTTCTGTTTTGTCGTAGTTGACACGCAGGCGGTCCTGGATTTCATCCAGCCAGAAGGTGTACTGTCCCTGTGTGGTCTTCCAGTAACGCCCGCCGGTGGTGCTGCGGGGGTTTTCAGAATTGGTTTCGTCCGTGAACTGGTATGTTCCCTGCCAGGTGTGAATGGCGTCGAATTTTTTTGTCAGCTCTTGAGAGAGGAACTCCAGAACCTGTTCGGTTTCCTCGGCATTGAGCTCTCGCTTTGGTTGGGGAGCGGGATCTGTTGCGTAGATCTTCGCCTGAGAGGTCAGAGTGATCAGAAACGCGAGGATCAGGATCAGACGGGCAGACATGACAGGCTCCTGCAGGGATCGATTGAGAAATCACGTGTCAATTGACGCGCATACAGTATAGCAGAAAATTACATACTACCACGAAAGACACGAAAGAAATATTCTGGCGTAGGGGCTGGCCTGTGTGCCTGCCCGTCTGTTGGATTGCGGGTTTCGATTTACCCGGGGATGGATCCTGTGGAATGATTCGAGTTGTTGATTGCAAAAGCCTCGCTCTGCGGGCGACCACGCAGGGTGCCCCTACCGCGAATCAGTGACGATGTTGTATCATTCGTAGAAATGACTGCGCGCCTGGTTTTATTGAGACGTGGTTAATATTTGATTGCGGCAGCTGCGACCTCCTGCTCGCTGTGCTCGGCCCGGATGTGCATCCGGGCTCACCCATTACAATCAAACTCAACAAGAGGGATTGACGGGGCCGCGCCGATGCTGATGATCGTTATTAATCCACCCAGTGCAGGACATCGCGGATGATGGACCAGCGGGGTTCAGTGTCTTTGTCGTCTTTGCCGAAGATCCAGTAGTTGTAGAGTTCTTCGAAGACGCCTTCTTTCTTTTTGAGTTCGAGCCAGACTTCCATGAATTCTTCAAACTCGATGTCGTGGGCACCCAGGTAGTACATGGGGACCCGCACGTTTTTCTTGAAGGGATTGATGACGGAGAACTCCGGATAGAGGAGTGTCCACGCGGCACCGGCTTCGGCGCTGGTGACCAGCAGGTCGGCTCCGTCGGCTTTGCCTTCGAAGAAATCTTCCTCGGAATTAATGGAAATGAAACTGGCGTTGGGGAAAAACTCGTGTGCTTTTTCATCGAAGAAACTGTTGGCGACGACGGCGATTTTGAGCTCGGGGGATATCCTTATCTTCTCGAATTCCAGGAAATCGACTTTGCGATAGTCGTGCAGGACGATGGCGAGGGTGACGTCCATGTACGAGTCAGCCACGGGGAAGGCGGTGGCGCGTTCGATGGTTCCTTCCAGTCCGGACATCGCCAGATCGAAGTGGTCGCCGTTCAACTGTTTCACGAGTGTTTGTGGCCGGAAGGGGACAAACTCGATATCCACGCCGAGGTCGAGCGCCAGACGATGGGCCATATCGATGTCGAAGCCGACCAGTTCGCCGCGATCGTTAAAATACGAGAACGGCAGTCGTTTGGCGTCGAAGCCGAGCCGGATCTTACCGCGGCGGCGGATGCGATGGATGCGCGTCTCGCCGGGCTGGATCGGGTCGGGATTGGGGGCGGTTTCCTGAAGGATGGTTTCCTTGACGCCGGGGAAGAGCAGCTGTCGGTCGGCGATCATCGCTTTGGACTGGTACAGGTTTTTAAACGTGAATTCCAGTATGCCGTGAATACTGCCGATGACGATACCTGCCAGGACCAGGGAGAGCAGAGTGTAGGTAATAAAGCGCTTCCACTGCACTTTGAGTGTGCCCGAGAGGGAGGCGGCGGTGAGGACGGCAAAGGAGAAGAGGTAGACAGACCGCAGGGCATCGCCCAGGCGGGTGGTATAGACGCCGACCGCCAGGTAGAGCTGGAAGATGTCGTGCGGAATGTGCATCAGGTCGAGCAGCCAGGGGATGGTGACTGCAGGTTTGGCGAACGAGCCGGCCATGCCGAGCGAGAGGAATTTGGGATATTGTTCGGGCATCAGGCTGGCTCCGTAGAACCAGGCGGAAAACGGAATGAAGATCAGCCCGACGATACGGCCCAAGTCGGGAAAGGGGAAGACGAGGGGGACCAGCACATCGGGCGAGCCGCCGGTTTTGTCATCTTCGAGTTTGTATTTCTCCAGGATTTCGCGGGCCGATTCGACGATGATCGGCAGGACGGCGAATGTGCTGCTGAGGACGAACGCCGCGATGACTGCCGGCTGCGAAACGCGGAACGCGTCCCAGTAGCGGACCGGGGTGCAGAGCGAGATCAGCATGGGCAGAATGCCGACGGTCAGAATCAGGGTGGCGACGGTATAAGTAATCAGGTAGGCCTGGAGCAGGCCGAACTTTTCAAAGGGGAGTGTGCCGACGGCGTAGGAGACGATGGCGAAAACACCGAAGGGGGAGAGGTGTACAACGAAGCGGTTGAGTTTCATCAGCGCACTGACGGCGACGGTCAGCGGGTCGAGCAGATGTTCTCGTTTGGGGAGGGTACTGATGGCGATGCCGACCCCGATGGAAAACAGCACAACTGCGGGCACCGCATTATTCGCCAGCGAGAAGAACGGATTCGCGGGGATAAACAGATCGTAAAGGCTTTCGGTTTTGGGGCCTTCGATGATACTGGTACTGAAGAACGCCCCTTTCTGCCAGAAGGGGAAGGAGAAGGACATCAGGCAGACGGTAAACAGGCCGATCCCCCAGAGAATCAGCATCAGGGTGACCACGGTCAAAGCCATGTGCCGGGTCTGTCTGATGGAAATCCGTCCGAGGTTGACGATCAACGAAAGGGTGATGTAGGGAAGCACGGTCATCTGCAAGAGGCCGATGAAGATCTCGCCGACGACTTTGAGCGGGGCACACAACTCGCCAAAGAACAAACCACAGGAGATGCCCAGCACCAGACTCGTGAGAATCCAGGTGGTCAGTCCCGGTTTGAAATGAGAGTGAGCGACTTTATCCATACGCCAGATCCTTGCCCGCACAGGTATCAGAGCCGAAAAAAATAACCAACATCGGAGGAAATCGAATGCTGATCATGGAGAAATCTTTACAGGCCGTGTATGTTTCCAGTGAAGATACCGTAAACAGCAGTGTGATTCCAGTACTTACCAGAGAGAGATTCTTAACAGAAAACCGTTTCTACTACCAGACTTATTGAGCCTGCATGTCGTTTTCCATTTCTTATCATAGTCGTCAGTTCCAGTTTGAAACGGCTGCGGAATTATTTTCTCCCCAAAATCTGGATCGTGGTACGGAAGCGATGCTGTCGACGGTGACATTTGCTCCGGGAGAGCGAGTGTTGGATCTGGGCTGTGGCTGGGGTGTGGTGGGGATCCTGGCGGCGTCGATTGTGGGGCCGGAAAACGTGGTGATGACCGACATCGACCCGCGGGCGGTGCAAGTTGCGCGGCAGAACGCGGAACGGAATCAGCTCGCGGGGGTGACGATCCTGCAGAGCGACGGGCTCCAGGATCACCGGGAGACCGACTTCGACTGGATCCTGTCGAATCCGCCGTACCATGAAGATTTTTCGGTCGCCAAGCAGTTCATCATGAAGGGCTTTAACCGTCTGAAGATCGGGGGTCGGATGGTGATGGTCACACGACGGCGGCTGTGGTACCAGAAGAAGCTGACGAGCATTTTCGGGGGAACCGAAGTGCATGAGATCAACGGCTACTTCGTGTTCCACTCCGAGAAGCGGCGCGAAACGTATGCCAAACGCAAGAAGCGGAACCGGTGAGGAAATTAGAAGACAAGGCTGTGCTCCACTTCAGAGTGAGGAGCACAGCGACTTGAAATTTTGTTTAGATTTCGGCCATCCAGTCCTGCAGAGCACGGACCTGAGGTGTGGCATCTTCGGCGAGTGCTTCGAGGGCTTTGACAACCGCCAGGCAGCCCGGGATCGTGGTGACGCAGGTGACGCCGTACGAGACCGAAGCTGAACGAATCTTGCCTTCGTCCGTCCGCGAGCCTTTACCACTGGGCGTGTTGAAGATGAACTGGACTTCCTGGTTGGCCATCATGTCGAGCAGGTTGGGCCGACCCTCTTTAAGCTTCTTGACGGTCGAGACTTCCAGGCCTGCTTCGCGGAGGACGCGGGCGGTGCCGGAAGTCGAGACGATCTTGAAGCCGAGTTCGATCAGCCGTCGGGCCGGATCGATGATCATGTCTTTGTAGAGGTCGGCCATGCTGATGAAGACGGTGCCTTCGGAGGGAAGATTCGTGTTGGCAGCCAGTTGACTTTTGGCGAAGGCCATCGCGAAGCCCTGTGAGATCCCCATGACTTCCCCGGTGGACCGCATTTCGGGGCCGAGGATGATGTCGACGCCCAGGAAGCGGGAGAAGGGGAAGACGCTCTCTTTGACCGAGGTGTGTTTGGGAGCGGGCTCTTTGGTGACGTTCTGTTCCAGCAGTGAGACGCCGGCCATGACTTTGGCGGCGACTTTCGGCAGCGGGAGCCCCGTGGCCTTGGAGACGAACGGCGAGGTCCGGCTGGCACGCGGGTTGACCTCGAGGATATAGACGATGTAGTCGTCATCGGTCTTTTTGACGGCGAACTGGATATTCATCAGGCCTTTGACCTTCAGTTCGCGGGCGAGGGCATGTGTGGCCCGTTTGATTTCGTCGATGACGGAATCGGGCAGCGAGTGCGGCGGCAGGACACAGGCGGAGTCGCCCGAGTGCACGCCGGCTTCTTCGATGTGTTCCATCACGCCGCCCACGAGCGTGGTAATGCCGTCGGAGATGGCGTCGACGTCGACTTCGATTGCATCTTCAAGGAACTGGTCGACAAGCACCGGATGATCGGGAGAGGCGTTGACCGCTTCGTTCATGTAGCGGACCAGCGATTCTTCGTCGTAGCAGATTTCCATGGCCCGGCCGCCGAGCACGTAGCTGGGGCGAACCAGAATCGGATAGCTGATTTTACTGGCGACATTGCGTGCGCTCTCGATATCGGTAGCGATGCCGTTCGGCGGCTGGTGCAGTTCGAGTTTCTCGAGAATCGCCTGGAAGCGTTCGCGGTCTTCGGCAGCATCGATCATTTCGGGGCTGGTACCGATGATGTTGATGCCGGCTGCTTCGAGTCCGCGTGCCAGGTTGAGCGGAGTCTGTCCGCCGAACTGCACGATGACACCGTCGGGCTGCATGCGGTCGCAGATGTTAAGGACATCCTCGGTGGTCAGCGGTTCGAAGAACAGGTGGTCGGAGGTGTCATAGTCGGTGGAAACCGTTTCGGGGTTCGAGTTGACCATGATACTTTCGATGCCCAGTTCCTGGAGGGCGAAGGAAGCTTGGCAGCAGCAGTAGTCGAATTCGATCCCCTGTCCGATGCGGTTGGGGCCGCCGCCCAGAATCATGATGCGGCGTTTGTGATCGGGGTTGCCCGGCGTTTCGTCTTCGTCTTCATAGGTCGAGTAGAAGTAAGGCGTGTAGGCTTCGAACTCGGCAGCACAGGTATCGACCTGTTTGAACGTGGCTTCAATGCCCAGTCCTTTGCGGTACTGGCGGACATCCATTTCGGTGGAGTCGAGCCAGAAGGCGAGCTGTTTGTCGGAGTAGCCGTGCTGTTTAGCCTGTTTCATGAAGGCGTAGTCCAGGTCTTCCAGCCGGGAGGCCGCACGGATTTTATCTTCAAATTCGACCAGCTGGCGGATGTGGTTCAGGAACCAGGGATCGATGTCGCTGAGTTCGTGAATCTGCTCAACGGTCATGCCCTGCTTGAAGGCATAACGCAGGTAAAACATCCGCTCATCGTTGGGGACCGACAGCATGGACTGGATTTTGTCTTTGGACGGTTGTTTGGAAGTTCCCCAGAGGTCCTTGTTGCCGCCTCCCAGGCCAAAGTGACCGATTTCCAGACCGCGGAGTGCTTTCTGCAGCGACTCTTTGAAGGTCCGGCCGATGGACATGGTTTCGCCGACCGATTTCATCTGTACGGTGAGGACCGGGTCGGCATCGGGGAACTTTTCGAAGGTCCAGCGAGGGATCTTGGTGACGACGTAATCGATGGTCGGTTCGAAACAGGCGAGTGTTTCGCGGGTGATGTCGTTACGGATTTCATCGAGGCGATAACCGACGGCGAGCTTGGCTGCGATTTTGGCAATCGGGAAGCCGGTCGCCTTGGAGGCGAGTGCACTGGAGCGGCTGACGCGGGGGTTCATTTCGATGATCGTCATGCGGCCCGTATCGGGGTTGATGGCGAACTGCACATTGGAACCGCCGGTCTCGACGCCGATCTCGCGGATACAGGCGATGGTGGCGTCCCGCATCCGCTGGTATTCCTTATCGGTCAGGGTCTGGGCAGGAGCGACGGTAATCGAATCGCCGGTATGCACGCCCATCGGGTCGAAGTTTTCGATCGAGCAGATGATGACGACGTTGTCGGCCTGATCCCGCATGACCTCCATCTCGTACTCTTTCCAGCCGAGGATGGATTCTTCGAGCAGCACTTCATTGACGGGAGAGAGAGCCAGACCGCTGCGAACTTTTTCTTCGAACTCTTCGCGGTTGTAGGCGACGCCCCCCCCGGTGCCCCCCAGGGTGTAGCTGGCGCGGATGATGATTGGCAGGCCGATGTCTTTGACCGCGGCGTTGGCTTCTTCCATGTTGTGGACCACGGCACTGCGCGGGCAGTCGAGGCCGATTTTAGTCATTGCTTCTTTGAACTGGTCGCGGCTTTCGGCTTTGGCGATGACTTCTTCTTTCGCACCGATCAGTTCGACCCCCAGTTGATCGAGGATCCCGCGGCGGGCGAGGTCCATCGCGGCGTTGAGTCCGGTCTGTCCGCCGAGCGTGGGCAGCAGGGCGTCCGGCTTTTCGATCTCAATAACTTTCTGGATGTACTGCCAGGTGATCGGTTCGATGTAGGTGCGATGAGCGGTATCCGGGTCCGTCATGATGGTGGCGGGGTTGGAGTTGACCAGCACCACTTCGTAGCCATCTTCACGGAGGGCCTTGCAGGCCTGCGTTCCCGAGTAGTCAAATTCACATGCCTGTCCGATGACAATCGGACCGGAGCCAATGATCAGAATCTTCTTAATGTCGTCGCGTCTAGGCACTGTTTTAGATCACTTTCAGCAGCAAATGTACATTATCTTGCGGGTTACTGGCGAATTTCTGCGCAAATCTTCCCAACGTTAACAAGCACACCAAAATAATCAAGCAAGCCAGACCAGAAAGTGGCAGAACGACCTTCGAAACGTATTTCCTCTTTATTCAAATCAGATTCGCGGTCCGGTGTCAGTTGGAGTGTGGACGCAGAACGTTGATGAAATGCAGCAGACCGGAATCCGCCGGCTGCAGGTCACTGGCTCGTTTCAGAAGTTTCAGATCTGGTTGGAATCAGTGCAGAGAACTTCACGACTGAGTTGGAGTTCGCTGCGATAAGTAGAATCAGGCGAATAATTTTCGTGATGACTGCCGGATAAAGTGTATCGGCGGGTCCGGATTGTTGTGTCGATTGTGTGGATTCCGGTGAGATGAAGCCGCCAGCCGTAAGTCGTTACAGGAGAGAATTTTGGAGATCCATCTCCGATAACAGATCGAATTTCGTCCAGCTAAACAAATTAAATCCTTTCCCTCCACGCAGATACAGGTGATTGCCGCACTCAGGTTTTTTCAATGTGGGGTGTATCAAAAAGCGTTGCATTTCCACCACATGTTGAACGAACAGAACATAAGCTTGGAGAGGAAGCAGCGCTGTCAGGTCGAGTTCCCTCGCCAGCTGCTTCCTCAAAACAGACGACGGCCTGTAGAAAGGTGGGACGTTTCCCCAACTGAATAGACTGACCTGAGTAATCACGATTATGAATCTCCATCAGCAAATTGACATTATCTGGATCCTGATCTGCAGCATCTTTGTGCTGTTTATGCAGGCGGGGTTCTGCTGCCTGGAATCGGGGCTGTCCCGTTCCAAGAACAGCATTCATGTGGCGATCAAGAATATCGTTGATGTCAGTCTCGTGGGGGTGCTGTTCTGGATCTTCGGCTTTGGTCTGATGTTCGGGACGACGACCGGCGGTCTGATTGGGACATCCCACTTCCCGTTTATGACTCAGGAATCGAATGTATTTCTGTCGGCGTTCTTCCTGTTTCAACTGATGCTCTGCGCGACGGCGGCGACGATTGCTTCAGGCGCCTCAGCAGAGCGCATGCGATTTACCGCCTACCTGATTCTGGCAGTCGTGCTGGGGGGCGTGATCTACCCGGTTTTCGGACACTGGGTGTGGACCAGTCATTTCGCGGGGAAAGCGCCGGGCTGGCTGGAGATGCTGGGCTTTCGTGATTTCAGTGGATCGACGGTCGTGCATTCGATTGGTGCCTGGGCGGCCCTGGCTTCGATCATGATCATCGGGCCGCGCAACGGTCGATTTGAGCAGGAACAAACCGCACGAAAATTCAAAGGACATAATCTGACACTGGCAACGACCGGGGTGTTTATTCTCTGGATCGGCTGGTTCGGATTCAACGGGGGAAGTGAATTCGGATTTACAGCCCACGTGCCCCAGATTCTGATTAATACGTTTCTGGCGTCTGCCTTTGGGGCAATTACTTTATTGGTCTGGCAGTTCTACCAGCGGAAACAGATTGAAATTGAAAACATTCTGAACGGCCTGCTGGCCGCACTGGTTGCCAGCAGTGCCAGCTGCGATGTCGTTTCTCCCATTTCAGCTGTGGTAATTGGGATCGTCGCTGCGATCGTGATGGAAGCCAGCAGCTGGTTGCTGGAACGGTGTCGGCTGGATGATACGATCGGCGTAATTCCCGTGCATGGTTTTGCCGGTGTCTGGGGGACCCTGGCGGTTGCCCTGTTTATTCCGGCGGAAATGTTGACCCGAACGCGATTCGAACAGTTCTGTGTGCAGTTGCTGGGTTGCACGATCTGTTTTATCTGGTGCTTCTCTTTCTGCTGGGTGACCCTGCGGGTGGTCAGTAAATTCATGCGATTGCGTGTGACCTCCGAAGAGGAAGAGATGGGCCTGAATATGGCAGAGCACGGTGCGACGACCGAAATGTACGATCTGCTCAATTCCATGGAACAGCATATCCAGGGAGATTCGACTCCGATTGAAGATCTGGATGAATACAGTGACGTGGGGCTGATTGCCCGCCAGTATAACCGGGTGACCCAGGTGCGAGACCAGGCACTCAGTCAATTACAGGACCGTACGGATAAACTGGAACAGGCCCGGAGTGAGCTCGAAGTACAGGCTGCACATCTACGGCAGGCTTCACTGGATGCGGAAGCGGCTTCCCGCGCCAAAAGCGAATTTCTGGCGAACATGAGCCACGAAATCCGCACGCCGATGACGGCGGTACTGGGTTATACCGATGTGCTGCTGGAAGAGAGCTGGGGACGTCCGAGCTCCATCAAATTAATCGAAGTCATTCAACGGAATGGAAATTACCTGCTGGATCTGATCAATGATATTCTGGATCTCTCCAAAATTGAATCGGGGAGCCTGACCATTGAGACGATCCCCTTCTCACTGATGGAAAAACTGCAGGAAATCCAGGCGCTGATGAATGTGCGGGCGGAACTTCAGGAAATTGATTTTACCCTGACTTTTGCAGGCAAAGTTCCTGTCGAGATCCAAAGTGATCCTACGCGTCTCAAACAGATTCTGATTAACCTGATTGGGAATGCGATCAAGTTCACTCCCGACGGAGGGAGCGTCTCGGTAGAAACATCCTGCCTGAACGCCGAAGCTCACGAACCGATACTGCAGTTCAAAATTAAAGATACGGGCATCGGCATGACCGCCGATCAAGTTGCTGGATTGTATCAGCCCTTCGTCCAGGCCGATTCCTCGACCACTCGGAAATTCGGGGGGACTGGACTGGGGCTGGCAATCAGCAAGCGGCTGGCCGAGATGCTGGGTGGTGACCTGACGTGTGAAAGTACTCCGGATGTGGGGACGACATTCACCCTGCAGATCCGGATCGGTGATGCTGAATCACTCAAGTTTCATGCTGACCCGCAGGCTGCACTTGTGGCTGCTTCTCAGAAAACCAGCCTCCCTGCCCAGCAACCGGTGCAGACTTCTGTCCGTCAATGCAGGGTCCTGCTGGCGGAAGATGGCGAAGACAACCAGCGGCTGATTTCCATGTTGCTCAAAAAAGAAGGTGCCGAGGTGCAGCTGGCAGAAAACGGCGAAATTGCCGTTCACCACGCCCTTGATGCACAGGAACAGGGGAATCCCTTCGATGTGATTCTGATGGATATGTCGATGCCGGTCCTGGATGGATACGGGGCAACCCGCAAGTTGCGTGCGGAGGGTTGTACTCTGCCGATCATTGCCTTGACCGCACATGCGATGAGTGGCGACCGCGAGAAATGCATGGCAGCGGGTTGTACGGACTATGCCACCAAGCCAGTCAAACGGGAAAAACTGCGGCAGCTGATCGAGACCTATCAGCAGACGGCTCCGGTCGGTACTGATCAGGATTAAGCGATCTTACTCTGAGAGTTCAAGCCGCTCGCGGTTGCGTTTCAGAAATTCGTCGGCCCAGTAATAACCTTCGAGCAGCCCTTCTGTCTCATAGCCCATCAGATGGTAGGCGATAAAGATCGCTTCGATCGTGGCCAGCCCGGCGGTAGGATCTTCGAACTGTTTCGAGACGCGCGGATAAGCGGTTTCCCAGACGGGCAGACTGCGGACGGGTAACTCCTGGTAATCCGCTTCCATCTTTTCCGCCAGACGCCAGGTGCCATCCAGTACCAGCAGCCCCTTATCGGCGTCAGCCCGGCTGATTTCCGGGCCTCCCATTCCGAGACGCACATAAGAGGTCAGTTTCTCAGGTTCTTTGCGGGGAAACTTCCAGAAGACAAAATCATCCCGCTGGCGCAGGGGTTGCACGGTGCATTTACTTTTTCGTTCTTTGGGATGGACAACGATGATCGTGGGGGGATGGGAAGCAGACACGATTTCAGATTTCAGTTGATGAAAGATGATTCACAGGACGGCCCGTCTCCAACCGATGCGGGCAGCGGGATCACAGGCTCAGGCGCTTTCCTGGACCTTCTTGATGAGTTCTTCCTGGTCGGCGATTTCTTTTTCCAGGCTTGCCACTTCCTGGGGGTCGTCCATCTGGGCTTTGGCACCGGTCAGACGCTGACGTAATTTCTGGATTTTCTGGCGGGCGACGTCGATCTGTTTTTTCTGTTTTTTATTCAAACCCATGATTCAAACGCTTTCTCATGTTGCAGGTGACAAATGGTATCCGGAGGGCGAGTATAGCACAAACCCAGCCGGGATAACATAGCCCCCGTTCGTCTCAACTCTGAAAAAACAGGCTCAGACAACTCAGGCACATCACTGCCAGAAAGGTTAGCGCACCGATGGAGAACCGCCAGAGAAGCAGCTGCTCGACGACAATCAGTGCCAGTACCGTCAGCAACAGATTTTCCGAGAGCCCGGTCTGCACCGTGCGTTCTGCGGGAAGCTCGGTCGTCAAAAGAGAGACCGTGTCCGGCCTGCGGAAATAGTGAGGGGGGATCACCTGGGGCCCGATATGTGCCAGATCACTTTCCAGCGGGGAGACATTCACGGCGAACAGCATTTTTTCTGCCGTCGAGACGCCCCAGTCCAGTTCGTAAATTCCCGAGAGTTGTGTCTGATCAAAGGTAATCATCCGCGATTCCGCATTCCGGTTGAGGACGCTCCGCAGTGGGTATTCTTCCCGGTTGGGGGCCAGCATCCGGGGCGTCAGCGCGAGTTGATCTTCCCGGGCGAGGATTTCCAGGGGCTGGCCGACCAGAGATTCCCGTCGGCCCCATTTGCCGGTGGCGACATCCAGTACGAATTCATTCATCATCGGGGGGAAACTGGGCCAGACCGCCCAGCTGCCCCAGCGGCGGTCGAGCGCGGTGGTGATCAGCAGGATTTTCCCGCGTCCGAGTGTGCTCTCGATCACGGCAGGATCGCCGGTGTCATAATTGAGGACCAGCCGGGTATTCGAGTCGGGCGGGACTTCGGTCTGGACGTATTCATAGATCTGGGTCGTTTCCAGGCCGGCATCCGGATTGCCTTTGAAAATTTCGATCACGGGATGCTGATACTGCAGCGGGTCGAACTCAAAGATCTGCGATTTCTGTTTGGCATCACCGCGCCGGTCCAGCAGCTTGAGGTTCATCAGGCCGGAGCCGGGTTGAAAGAGTGTCTGATTGTAATTATTCGCATCGACCTGGTCGCCCAGGCTGACGATCAGGCCACCTCCCCGTTTGACATAGCCTTTGAGCAGATCGCGCTCGTGATCGGTGAACAGGGCCACATCGCAGATGACGACCGAGTCGTAGAGTTCCAGTTCGGTGTTGGCCAGTTCGCCTTCACTGATAACATGCGGTTTGATGACTCCCTGCCAGGGCTGTTCCCTGAGAGAAGGAGACAGAGCCAGTTCGAGGAAATCGGTGGCCTTGCCCATCGCTTCACCCGATTGCCTGCCATTGACGAGCAGCACATTGATCTCTTTCTTGACCGGCATGACTTTCCAGCGGCGGTTATCCAGTGGCAGCTGATCCTCGGCTATTCTGGCTTCGAGTCGATGGTCGCCGATTCTGGTAAACTGGTGAGTGAATTCCGCGTGGGTGTCTGTATTTGCGGGCAGGTTGACCGGTTTCTGATTCACCAGTTGATCATCGACATACAGTTGCAGGTTGACCCCTTCCCGATTCAGGGGGCTGAAATTGTGGAGCGTGACACTCAGCCTGACCGGCTGATTGAGTGTGGCAAAAACGGACGGGCTGTCAAAATCGACGATCGCCAGATTGGGTTCATCCGTCTGACCGACGTCTTTGAGAACGAGTGTCGCTTTCTTCGAAATCGCGTCCAGCAGGGAAAGCACCCGGGCATCGCCGGCTTCGCTTTCGAGGGGCGCCCAGCTTTCCGCCTGAAAATCGCTGATCACGATCACTTCCTTCTGGGCCAGTTCCTGTGCCTGTCCCAGGAACTCCAGCGCGCTCTGGAGGGACTGGGTGACATCGCCGTATTCTTCGGTTGGCTGCAGACGATTGATTTCATCCAGCACATACGACTGCTGTCGGGACGGACGTGAGATGAGCGTCTGGGGGGAGACGCTGGAAATCTGAATGAGCTGGAAGGCATCTCCCGTATTCGAGTCAGAGACGAGCGCCTGTGCCATTTCTTTGGCTGTGGCGAATTTGTCCCGGTCCTCATTCTGCCAGCGCATGCTGAAGGATGTGTCGATCACCAGGATCCGGTGTACGGGGGCCGCGGTTTCGAAGAACGCCCCTCTGGCTGACCAGTAAGGACGCGAAAAGGCAATCGCCAGCAGCAGCAGGATCAGGCAGCGGACCAGCAGGATCAGCAGCTGTTCGAAGCGGACCCGCCGTGAATATTTTTTCGTGGCAGCCAGCAGGAATTTCATCGCCGCCCATTCCGTTTCGATGAACTTCCGCTTGTGCAGCAGGTGGATCAGCACGGGAACACCTGCCGCGAGCAGTCCCATCAGCAGCCAGGGACTGGCGAA
Source organism: Gimesia panareensis (assembly GCF_007748155.1). Classification (GTDB taxonomy): domain Bacteria; phylum Planctomycetota; class Planctomycetia; order Planctomycetales; family Planctomycetaceae; genus Gimesia; species Gimesia panareensis. The sequence continues at coordinate 7,625,498 of NZ_CP037421.1, read as the reverse complement.
TCCGAATGCCAACAGGGGCTGTGTTAAAAAGTGAGTCATGAAACGTATCTTGGCGAATGTTTAAGAACCGACGCGGGACTGGCGATGCGACAGGAACGCTGAGAGCGCCACGTCGAGAGACTGATCGGTCCGGATCAGGCTGTAATCCATTTTCAAATCGCGACAGCCGCGCTGAACTTCTTTGAGAAACTTTTCGAACTCCTCCTGATAGGCTTTCTTCAGGGCCCGGGGTTCGACCATCTGTTCGGGAAGATTTTCCAATCCGTGAAACAGGACCGGTTCCTGAAACGGGAAATCCTGCTCCGCGGGATCGATGACCTGCAGCAGACTGACATCGTGTTTACGGTGCCGAAAATGTTTGAGACCCAGCAAAACCGATTCGAGATCGTCAAACAGATCGCTGATGATGATGATCAGGCTGCGGCGGTTAATGCGTTCGGCCAACTCGTGAAAGACGTTTCCCAGACCGGATTCTCCCGCGACCGGAGTTTTTTCCAGCGTGTGATAGATCTGTTTGAGATGCGTGGGCTGGCTGGCGGGTCTGAGAAAATCCAGGATGTGGTCATTCACGGTGCACAGTCCCGCGGCGTCCTGCTGTTTAATGACGACGTAAGCCAGGGCGGCAGCGACCAGCCGGGCATACTCCCACTTGGAGAGAGCGGCATTTGTGGACTTGTAGCGCATCGATTCACTGCAGTCAATCAGCAGGTAGCAGGTGAAATTGGTTTCGGCTTCGTACTGTTTCAGGTAGTAGCGGTCCGACTTGGCATAAACTTTCCAGTCGACATACCGCAGGTCATCGCCGATCGCGTATTCGCGGTGCTGCGCGAACTCGGCGGAGAAGCCGTGGAAGGGGCTTTTGTGGGACCCCGAGACATAGCCTTCCACAATCTGCCGCGCCGCCAGGTCCAGATTCTGAACTTTAGCGAGCGTCTGCGGATCTAAATACTTGTGGTAATCGTCCATCCAGTTTTTCCTGCGAGGAATCGACGGGGATGAGGTCTATCAGGCGATCGACGATTTTGTCGGGAGTCATCCCATCGGCTTCCGCATTGAAATTGGTAATGATCCGATGCCGCAGCACGGGGTGTGCGACCGCGCGGACATCATCGGTGCTGACATACAGTCTGCCATGCAGAATGGCCCGGGCCTTGGCACTCAGAACGAGGTTCTGACTGGCGCGGGGGCCGGCACCCCAGCTGACATAATTGCGGATGAAGTCGGGGATGTCTGCCGCCTGGGTATCGTCGGTGGGACTGATGCGGGTCATGCGGGCGAAATGCATCGCATAGCGGATGACATGATCGGCCACGGGAACGCGTCGGACCAGCGACTGAAACGCCTGCAGTTCTTCGAGGTCGAGAACTTTCTGGACCGTATAAGTTTCATCAGAGGTCGTCTGCCTGACGATGGCGAACTCTTCTTCTTCGCTGGGATACTCAACCTTGATTTCAAACATGAAGCGGTCGAGCTGTGCTTCAGGGAGGGGGTAGGTGCCTTCCTGTTCGATCGGGTTCTGCGTGGCGAGCACAAAGAACGGGACCGGCAGTTTGTGTTTGCGTCCGCCCGCGGTGACCTGATGCTCCTGCATCGCTTCCAGCAGCGCCGCCTGGGTTTTGGGAGGCGTACGGTTGATTTCATCTGCGAGGACCACATTGGCAAACACGGGGCCTGCCAGGAATTTGAAGTCCCGGTTCCCGGTGATTTTATCTTCCTGAATCACATCGGTTCCGGTGATATCAGCGGGCATCAGATCGGGCGTGAACTGCACGCGATTGAACGAAAGATTCAGGGTATCGGCGAGGGTATGCACGATGAGTGTTTTGGCCAGCCCCGGTACTCCCACCAGCAGGCTGTGTCCCCCTGCCAGTAATGAGACCATCAGCTCTTCCACAACCTTATGCTGACCAATCACCACGCGATTGACTTCATTCAGGAGTCGTTCGTAGGCCTGATGTAATTTTTCAACGGCTTCCAGATCGGAAGCTTCCATTGGAGGATCGCTGCTCACAGTGTTGTCAGATTCCTGTTCGAAGAAAGAAATGCCGCCCGCCTGAGATACGTACCTCTATTGTGACGGGCAGACCTGTGAAGATGCAAGGCTGTTTGACGGTCTTCTCAGCTGTCAGCGCCTTTTGCCCCCCAGGGAGCGATCTGGGTCAGACCTTTTCGGGTCTTGAGGTCGGCATAACAGTCCGGCAGATCAAAGCTGGTCAATACGTTGGGGACCAGCGTCGATAGCGGCCAGTGGTAATGTTCTGTTTCGGCGATGTCGCTGAAAGAGGTCAACGCATTTTTCAGTGTGACCTGCTTGACGTGCGGCGAGAACTGGGCTGCGAACGTCGCGGGCAGCGCGCCCCAGCCGCGACCGATCAGATGAACGTCGGTATGCCCGTTGGCAGCGAGCCAGTCCAGTACGCGGAGGACGTCGAAGGTCTTCTGTCCGGTATAAGGATCATCCAGCATGATCGAATGTGCGGCGTAGAAATAATCACTCCCGTAAGGTGTGAAGTAAGAGTTCGGGTTGGTGGTGTCGGGCATTGATTCCCCGACCCCCCGCACATCGCAGGTATAAAGGACGCGCTCCTGATCCTGGCTGGCGGTTTTCAGCAGCGGCTCTTCTTTCAGTTCTGCATCGGCAGAGACGTGCGAAATATAGAGCGTCGCTTTTTTCCCTGCGTTCTGGGGCGGACGCGAATAGAGCCGCTCATCAGAAACGCGATAGACGATCGCCTGGATTCCGTGTTCGGTTTCGACGGCATAAGTGATCGCATATTTCAGAGGATAGCCTTTGCCTCCCCGGTTGCGGAGGATGCGATAATCGGGAGTACCTTCGATGTGTTTCAGTCGCAACGTTTCCGCGACGGCGGACTGCAGGGCGGCTCCGGATTTCGGTTTGCGCTGTTTCGCCAGTTCCCGGGCGCGTTCTGCCGTGAATTCGTGAAGGGGCCTGGAGCCGAGGTCTGCCACGGAGTTTTTGGGCGTGCACCAGAGCGTTTCATCTTTTTCAATGGTCAGTTCGGGTTCTTTGTCCTGATCCGAAACGCCGGTGGCTTTGTTGAACCATGCATACATGGCTTCGCGGTTTTCCTGGGAATAGCCATGATAGGTTGGACCGACAAAGTGCGAGACGTTCTCTTCGTGCCCCAGCAGTTTGTAGAGCCGCTTGAGCCGCAGGTAGGCTTCGCGGGCGCCGCGGACGTCGAAATAATCCCGTTCTTTACTGAGGATGCGCACGGGCTTGGGAGCCTGGGCGGCCAGGAAGTCGGCATGATCCAGTTCCAGGGCCAGCACTTTCGGCGGGCACTGTTCGGTGTCTGCGGGGAGCTCGTTCTCCATGTTGCGGCGGAAGGTGGTGACAAAGCAACTGGGGGCGGCCATCGTCCACCGCGGTTCCACGCCACACAGCCAGGTGGTCATCGTGCCGCCTCCCGAATTCCCGGTGACGCCGACCTGTTTCGGATCGACTTCTTTCCGGGTCAGCAGGTAATCCAGGGCACGTACGCCGTCCCAGGCGCGCCACATCGACAGATTCTCGCCGACGAGAAACTGCTGATTGCCGCCGTGCAGATGCTCGCGGACGCCCACGCCGATCGTGGATTTCAGGTCATCGCCGCTGTACTGGATCCGCTCTCCCTGTCCGATGGGGTCGTAGATCAGCACGACATACCCTTTGCGGGCCAGTCCCTGTGAGAAGGACTGATAGGCAGTTTCGGCTTTCCCGTTCGAAGAATGACCGCAGGTGCCGACCACACCGGGAACCGGTTTGGTGATGCCTTTGGGAATATACAGGTTGGCTGTCACCAGAAATCCGGGGCGACTTTCAAAGATGACGTTCTCGATGGTGTAGGTATCACGGTCGGTGGTTTTGGTGACCTTCGCGTTCAGCGGGGTGCGTTCCGGCTCGGGCCCGAATGCCTCGCGGATCCGTTTCTGGACGGATTCGACGTACGCTTCCGCGTCTGCTTTGGTTTTCAAAGCGTCCAGTCGCGCAATTGTTTTGGCTTCCTGATCCCGGACCCGGTCGACAAAGTATTCCTGGACCATGCGGGGAAAGCGGTTGAGGGCCGGGGCGGTCTGATCTGACGCAGCGGGAGCCGCGACCAGTTCCTGGATCACCAGATTTTCGAGCAGGCTCAAGCCAGCCAGACTGACACATCCTGTTTGCAGAAAAGAACGTCGTGAGAGAGAGTGTGCGTCGTCCATCGACTGTTGTGAGCCCGGCATAATAGTATGATCCTGATAAAACAATGTATGCAGATGCGATGATTCACTTCAAAATGGAATCGAGCTGAACAAAATGGAACAGCTGCCCCGATCATTGTGGTTTGTTAACAAAATTTCTTTTTCTTTACAATTGGCATCTCTATAATGAGATTGACTCCGAGAGTTGTACAGAAATTTTTTTATTGTTTTTTAGAATTCCCCTTCCACCGGGAACCGGTGGAACTTTCGGTTGAAAACCGTTACGGAATTCTGTAAAGCTGAACATGGAAAAATGAATGTGCTCTCCTTGCTACCGCAGCTTTGCCTATCAGAAATGGATCTTTAATGGAAGTTCGCTCCCAGCAGGAAACTGCCAGTCTGGTCAAGACACTTCACGACAACATCTCCAGTGTACTTATTGGCAAGCCAGAGGTGGTTCAACTCGCGATTGTCACCCTGCTGGCGGACGGCCACGTCTTAATCGAAGATGCACCGGGTGTGGGCAAAACCTCGCTGGCCAAAGCGATCGCCAAGAGCCTGCACTGCGATTACAAACGCGTGCAGTTCACCCCGGACATGCTGCCTTCGGATATTCTGGGGTCGAATGTCTTTCTGCCCAGCCTGGGAGAATTCGAATTCCGCAAAGGGCCGATCTTTACGAATGTGCTCCTGGCTGACGAAATCAACCGCACCCCACCGCGAACGCAGAGTGCCCTTCTGGAAGCGATGAATGAGGGGCAGGTCAGCGTCGAAGGACAGACGATTCCACTGGATCCCCCCTTCTTTGTGCTGGCAACGCAGAACCCTTACGAATTTGAAGGCACGTATCCCCTGCCCGAAAACCAGCTCGACCGCTTCATGATGTGTATCGAAATCGGTTACCCGGAACGCTCAATTGAGCGGGAAGTGCTGATTCAGCATCGGAAAGGCCAGCCGGTCGACACTCTGCAGTCAGTCGTATCCATTAAACAGTTGCGTGAAATGCAGCAGGCGGTGCTGAATGTCCGGGTCGATGATTCGCTGACCGACTACATTCTGGAAATCGTGGAAATGACGCGGAATCATCCCGAGCTGACGCTGGGCGTCAGTACCCGCGGTGCGATCACCTTTTCCCATGCCGTCCAGAGCCTCGCCTTCACCGAGGGGCGGGACTACGTGATTCCGGACGACATTAAGCAGTTGGCAGTGCCTGTGTTAGCACATCGTGTGATCACCCGCTCTCTGGTTCGTGAAAGCCAGCGTGTCCGGGCGACGGATATCATCCGTCAGATTCTGCAAAAGGTGGCGGTTCCCAGCTGAAAGTTAAAATAGGAAACCCCTCTGCGCCGGTGAAACGTCGGGAACGTACCGATTTTTGGACGTTCTGCTATTATTAAATAGTCGTCTGCTGCCGGATTGGATAAGATACGAGTACCCCACCATCGGCTCAGCCGACTTTCGAAGAAACGATTGCAGTCCCAAGTTGAAACAGGGCTCTGAAGCTTCTGCCCGCCCCTGGAGGAATAAAAATGGATTGGAACCCGACATCACTGAGGCGGTACGCCCTGATTCTCTGCATGCTTTTCATCAGCTCACACGGGAGCGCACTCATGTCGTCTGCCGGCGAAGAGAACCCGCAGGAAGGGAAGACTGAACAGAAACAGGAGGGGCAGTTCACCAACCGGCTGGCCAAGGAGACCAGTCCCTACCTGCTGCTCCACAAACACAATCCGGTTGACTGGTATCCCTGGGGGCCGGAAGCCTTCGAAAAAGCGAAGCAGGAAAACAAGGTCATTTTTCTCTCGGTCGGTTACAGCAGTTGTTACTGGTGCCACGTCATGGAGCGGCTGGTCTTCGAAAATCCGCAGATCGCCAAATACATGAACGAGAACTTCGTGAATATCAAAGTCGATCGGGAAGAACGGCCCGACATCGATGATATTTACATGACCTCACTCTCTGTCTATTTCCATCTGATCGGCGCCCCCTCGAGTGGAGGCTGGCCGCTGTCGATGTTTCTCACGCCCGATCGAGAGCCCTTCGCCGGCGGAACATATTTCCCGCCCACCGATCAGGGAGGCCAGATGAGCTTTCCCCGCGTGCTGCAGAAGGTGAATCAGCTCTGGAGCACGAACAAGGAGCAGGTCCAGCAGAGTGCGGCGATCATTGCGAAGGAGGTCGCCCGCCTGCAGAAAGAGGAAGGCGCCAAAGAGGCGATTTCCCTGGAAAACCGGCTCGTGATCGCCGGGGTTCGCTCGATCAATGCCAGCTATGATGCCGAGTATGGCGGGATCGATTTTTCGGATGTGACCCCCAACGCGCCCAAGTTTCCGACCACTTCGAAACTGGTGCTGTTGCAATATGATATTCAGGCAGCCGAGCAGAACCCGACCGCAGCGGAATCAGCGAAAGTTCTCTATCACACTCTGGACGCGATGGCCAATGGCGGAATCTACGATCACCTGGGCGGCGGTTTTCACCGTTACAGTACCGATCGTTACTGGCACGTGCCCCACTTTGAGAAAATGCTTTACGACAACGGTCAGCTGGCCGGCGTCTATGCCCGCGCGTTTGAGCAGACCGGCAAGCAGCAGTACAAGCAAGTCACTGAAGGCATCGTCGATTTTGTACTCCGCGAGCTGACCGATCCGCAGGGGGGCTTCTATTCCGCACTGGATGCGGAGACCGATGGGGTCGAAGGCGAACACTATGCCTGGTCGCAGGAAGAGTTGAAAAAAATTCTGGGAGATGACTATCCCCTGTTCGCCGAGTTTTATGGATTGAATGAACCGGCACGGTTCGATCATGGCTATGTCCTGCATCGCGTCACCACGCTGGAAAAACTCGCCGAGAAACACAACACCACAGCCGACGAACTGGCGTCGCAACTGGCCGCGTCGCGTGGGAAACTGCTCAGCGTTCGCAATCAGCGCAAGCCGCTGCTCAAGGATGATAAAATTCTGACCAGCTGGAACGGGTTGATGATCGAAGGCATGGCGACCGCCGGTCGTGTATTAAAGCGGCCCGAGTATACGGCTGCTGCTGAAAAGGCGGCGCAGTTTATTCTGGATCAGATGCGCGACAAAGAGGGGCACCTCTATCGCAGTTATCGCGGTGGCGAGGCCCGTCTGAACGCCTATCTGGACGATTATGCATTTCTCGTGCAGGGACTGCTGGCACTGCATCAGGCGACGGGCAAGCAGCAGTGGCTGGACGAAGCGCAACAGCTGACTGATCTGCAGATCGCCCTTTTCTGGGATCAGAAAGAACACGGCTTCTTCTTCACCACGCATGATCATGAGCAGCTGATTGCCCGTACGAAAAATGCCTATGATGCGGCGATTCCCTCCGGCAACAGTATCAGCGCCCGTAATCTGATTCTGCTGTCCGAATTGACGGGCGAGCCCCGTTATCGCCAGCACGCCGATCAGACGCTGCAGCTGTTCGGACGCATCATCAAACGTTATCCGGGACGCTGCGCACAACTCGTGCAGGCGGTCGGAGAATATCTCCAGACACCCGCTGATCAACGGCAGTCAGCGGTCTCGGCGTACGACGGTATTTTTGTTTCCCCGGAAGAGGGATCCGACCAACTGGTTGCCGTCAATCCGGGGCTGGAGCTGCTCGTCGCTGCAGGACTGGGACAGACCGCTCAGCAGAAAAAACAGGTGACTGCCAACGCGTACCTTTCAGTCGATAAACTTCCTGCCGGGAAGACATGCCAGGTGGCGATCGTGCTGAATATCGAGAAAGGCTGGCACATCAACCAAAACCCGTCCAGTCCCGATTTTCTCGTGCCAACCACGTTCTCGATCAAGTCGGCACAGAACCTGAAACTCAAGGACATCAAATATCCGGCGGGCCATCAATTCAAAGTCAGTGGCTTCGATGAACCGCTGCTCGTCTACGAAAAACAGGTGGTCATCCGGGGGACGCTGGAAATTCCCGCTTCCGCTGCCGGCAAAGAAGAGAAGCTCGAACTGCAGGTAAAATACCAGGCCTGTAACGATCAGACCTGCATCCGTCCCACGACGATCAGCAAGGTCGGCAAGTTTAAGGTGGCAGCACCGGGTGAAACCGTCAGACAGGTGAATCAGAAATGGTTCAAAACCGATTAGAGAAACTCAATCAATTCTGCTTCAGCAAATCAAAGCGCAGGGAATGGTTTGCTTTCGATAAATACATTAAAGGTTCATGATGAACGCGGCCCAATACCAGGAACATCCCCTGGTGAAAACCAAAATTATTGCCACTGTCGGCCCCGCTTCCTGTTCACGCGAAATGCTGCAGAAGCTGATCATTGCCGGCGTGGATCTGTTTCGACTCAACTTCGCACATGGCAAGCATGAATGGCTGGCGGAGATCGTACAGAACATTCACGAACTGTCCGAAGAGATGAGTAAGCCGATCGGGATTCTGGGCGATCTGTCCGGCCCCAAGATTCGTCTCGGCGTTCTGCCCGGCGATGAAATCAACTGTCGCCAGGACATGCGTTTCCGTTTCATTCAGGGAATGGAGACCAGTCATCCGCAGGAGCTGACCTGCACCTACGAGTCACTGATCAGTGATCTGCGGGTCGGCGATCCGGTACTGCTGGCAGACGGAATGGTCGCGATGCGGGTCGTGGAAAAATCGGAAGACAACGAGTACGTGGAATGTGTGGTCGAGCGGGAGGGCGTGATCCGCAGCAAGCAGGGAGTTAACCTGCCCGGCGTGCAGCTCAGTACGCCCTGTCTGACGGAAAAAGATCTGGATGACCTGGCCTGGGCTGTGCAGCACGGTCTCGATTACATCGGCCTCAGCTTTGTCCGTTCCGCGAATGACATCAAACAGCTCAGTGATGAGATCGACAAGCTGAATCCGCTGGAGCCGCCACACATCGTCGCCAAAATCGAAAAGATCGAAGCGGTCAGCGATATCGAACAGATCCTCAAGCTGACCGATGCGGTGATGGTGGCGCGGGGCGACCTGGGCGTCGAAGTCGATATCGAACGTGTGCCTATTATCCAGAAACGCATCATCCATCTCTGTAATCAGTATCGCATCCCGGTCATCACCGCAACTCAGATGCTGGACAGCATGCAGTTCAACACCTTTCCCACCCGGGCGGAAGCCAGCGATGTCGCGAACGCCGTACTGGATGGCAGCGACGCGGTGATGCTTTCCGGCGAGACCGCGGTCGGCGTCAGCCCGCTGGCTGCAGTGGAAATGATGAGCCGCATCGTCCGTGAAGCCGCGCGGATTCTTTCTTCGAATCTGCATTCGGAGGAGACCACCAGCAATCGTCGCCTGTATGCCCGCGAAGTGACGGAAGCGGTCACGCTGGGAGCCGGGATCACCGCAGAAAAACTGGACGCGGATCTGATGGTAACCTGTACCCACGAAGGGAAAACCGCGATGGCGCTGTCTAAACAACGACGGACGGTGCCTACCGTGGCGCTGACAGACCGGCCGGCCACCGCGCGGCGGATGACCCTCTACTGGGGCGTGACCTCGCTATTGACGGATGTGGTCGACAAATCCCCGCAGAAAATTCTGAAGTTCATCGTGAATTACGGCAAGCAGCATGGCTTCCTGTCGTCGGGGAGTCAGATTGTGCTGATCTCCGGCACCGACTGGAGTTCACTGGGGCATGACATGCTGCTGGTCCACGAAGTCAAATAACGTGAAATCCCTGATACCAACGAGGCTGTCATGAAATTGAAACTGTCGCTCGCGCTGTTGCTGCTCTGGACTGTCCAGCTGCCTCAAACCGGTTTTTGTGATGACTGGCCCCAGTGGGGCGGACCGCAGCACGACCTGGTCTGGCGGGAGAAAGGGATTGTCAAAGAACTGCCTACGAAAGGTGTGCTGCCGCGAATGTGGTCAGCGCCGCTGGGAGAAGGTTATTCCGGTCCCGCGGTGGCGGAGGTCGATTCCCGCTGGTGCGTGTTCGTCACGGATCGGATTTATAAACAACGGGTTGGCTTCGAACGGGTGCATTGCCTGGACGCCGTCACCGGCAAACTGATCTGGGGCTATGAATATCCAGTCGAATATACGGTCAGTTATCCCGCCGGCCCGCGGTCGACCCCGGTGATCAATGACGGTCGCGTCTATACGGTCGGCGCGCAGGGGAACTTTTTCTGCTTCGATGCCAAAACAGGCAAAGTGCTCTGGAGCAAAAACTTTGTCACGGATTACGGCACAAAGCTGCCGAACTGGGGCATGGTCGCTGCCCCCCTGGTGGACGGTGATCAACTGATAACACTGGTCGGCGGACAGAAAAATGCGCTGGTGGTCAGCTTCGATAAAAAGACCGGGAAAGAGCTCTGGCGTTCGTTGAGTGACACGGCCGTCGGTTATGCCCCGCCGGTCATCTTTGAATTTGGTGGCAAGCGGGAGTTGATCGTCTGGCATCCGACGGCGGTCTCCGCCCTGGAACCGGAAACCGGCAAGGTGATCTGGGAGGTGCCTTACGGAGTGAAGTATGGCCTGACAATCGCGACGCCCCGCAAAGTGGGGAACCGGCTGTTCGTCGCCAGCTTTTATAATGGTCCGCGAATGATCGAAGTCGCCGAAGATGGCCAGTCGGCGAAAGTCGTCTGGGCCGGGAAGAGCGACAGCGAGATCAATACCGACGGACTGCATCCAATCATGATGACGCCGGTCTTCGACGGGAAAAACATTTACGGCGTGGGCAGCTACGGTCAGCTGCGGGGACTGGACGCCGGCAATGGACAGCGGCTCTGGGAAACATTTGCTGCGACCGGCAAGGGCCGCTGGTGGAATGCGTTTATCATTCCGCACGAAGACCGCTATTTCCTGCACAACGAACAGGGCGACCTGATCATCGCGAATCTGACGCCCGAGGGATACGAAGAATTGAGCCGGGCCAAACTGATTGAACCGACGCGGCGCGTCCAGCGGCGGATGACGATCTGGTCGCATCCGGCCTTTGCGTTGAAAAGCGTCTTCGCCCGCAATGACAAGGAAATTATCCGGGTTGATCTTTCGGCAAAGTAAACCGGGAATATGGCTAAGCCGTTAACTGTCAATGGCTTGCCGGACTGTTGAGAATCGGGAAAAGTTTGGGGGTGACCCCCTGAGAGAGTCGTATCCGGCCCGGTTTGGCGTTAATCTGGTATGTGTTTCATCTGATGACCGCTCGGAACGGAATCGGATGTGGCTGAATTAATGCCCCGAATTGAGAGTCACAATTATGCCTTCGGATCATTTTGCCCCGCCCCAGGATCGATCCCAGGAAGTTCTGCTTCCACTGGAACCCCTCAAAGAATTACTCGTCAAGCTGTTTGTGCGGATGGGCATGTTTCAGGTGGAGGCGGAAATTGCCGCTGACCGTCTGATCGAAGCGGATCTGCGCGGCATCCATTCGCATGGCAGCCGGGCTACGGAACGATACCTGGACGCGATGGACATGGGCGACATCGATCCCCGGGCACAGATTCTGACCGTCAAGGAAACACCGGCGATTGCCGTGATGGATGGCAGCAAGGCGATGGGGCATGTCGCCGCGACCCGCGCCATGGAACTGGCGATCAAAAAAGCAGGCGAGGTCGGCACCGGGACGGTCACCGTTTACAACAGCCACCACTTCGGCGCCGCAGCCGTGTACGTGTTGATGGCGGTGAAAGCGGGCATGATCGCCTATTGCACGACCAACACGGGACGGGCGACCGTCGCTGCGCATGGCAGCAGGCAGGCGGGAACCGCTAACAACGCGATCGCCTGGGGTGTTCCCAGTCGGGACGGTGCCCCCTTCGTGCTGGACATGGCGTGTGCCAAGACTTCCTGGGGCAAGCTGGAAACGCAGGCCATGTATGGCTTACCCGTGCCCCCCGGCTATGGTCTGGACAGCGACGGGAACGAAACGACCGATGCCTCGGCTGTCAAAACTCTGATGCCCGCTGCAGGCCCCCGCGGTTACGGACTGGCTCTGATCAGCGCGATCCTGACCGGTGCGCTGGCAGGGGGGAAGATGCCGATCAATAAAACCAGGGCACCGGAGATTGAAGGTTCGGAGCATTTCTTCTACGTCATCGACCTGAAACAGTTTGTGGAAGAAGATCAATTCCATGCAGAGCTGGCTTCGGCTACGCAGGCCCTGCATCAACTGACGCCCGTGCGCGAAGGGGAACCGGTTCGCTTACCCGGCGAAATTGAATGGGAACAGACACAGCGCTCACTGCAGGAAGGGATCTCGGTCCACCGCGATCATGCCGACCAGCTGAAAGAACTCGCACAACGCGTGAAGTATGACGTTCCCTGGTAAACTCAAAGACTTTGAAATACGTTTTGATTAAGGTCTGAAACCATGAAGACTTCACATAACATCGTTGGACTGCTGATGCTGGCAGTCTGCAGCCTCGGGATAATCACTGCACCACTGCAGGCGGGAAAATACAACCCGGTTCTCGATGTGGGCGATCAGGCACCGACCTGGGAAAAGCTGCCCGCTACCGACGGGAAATCGTATGCCAGCGATTCCTTCAAAGACAAAGACGTGCTCGTGGTCGCATTCACCTGCAACAGCTGCCCGTATGCAGTCGATTACGAGGAACGCCTGAACCAGCTGGCGCAGAAATACAAGGGGAAAGATTCCAAAGTTGCGGTAATCGCGGTCAACGTCAATCTGATCCCGGCGGACAGCCTGGAGAAGATGAAAGAGCGGGCCGAGAAGCAGGGCTTTGAATTTCCTTACCTGTTCGACAAGTCACAGCAGATCGGGCAGGCCTTTGGCGCCACGCGGACTCCGGAATTCTTTGTACTCAACAAAGATCGCAAAGTCGTTTACATGGGCGCCATGGATGATTCAACCGATGCCAGCAAAGTCAAACAGAACTACGTGGAGCAGGCGATCGCGGCGGCTTTAAAAGGAAAGCAGCCGGAAACCTCCGAGACGATTGCCATTGGCTGTAATGTGCGATATAAACGCATTCGCCGAAAAAAATAACTCTCCTCACACAGCCGGTACAGCCACGCTCATGACAAACTTCAATCAGATCCAGATTCAGGATTGCATCGCCGGGATGCAGGAACTGCCGGCGGAATGTATTGACCTGGCCTTTGCCGATCCTCCTTTCAACATCGGCTACGAATACGACGAGTACGAAGACCGCCTGGAGAGCGAACAGTATCTCGACTGGTGTCAGGGCTGGCTGAGTGAAGTGGTCAGGCTGCTCAAGCCAGATGGTACTTTCTGGCTGGCGATTGGCGATGAATACGCGGCGGAGTTGAAAGTCATGATGCAGCGCGAGCTGGGTCTGACCTGTCGCAGCTGGGTGATCTGGTATTACACGTTCGGTGTGAACTGCAAGAACAAGTTCAGCCGCTCGCACGCGCACCTGTTTCACATGGTGAAAGATCCGAAGCAGTTCACGTTCAACGCCGACGATCCTGCCATTCGTGTGCCTTCGGCGCGGCAGCTGGTCTATGGCGACAAGCGGGCCAACCCCAAAGGGCGACTGCCCGACGATACCTGGATCTTGCGTCCCCAGGATATTCCCGAGAGCTTCCAGGCCGATGAAGATACCTGGTACTTCCCCCGCATCAATGGGACTTTTAAAGAACGTCAGGGCTGGCACGGTTGTCAGATGCCCGAGCAGTTGCTGGGGCGTATCATTCGTGCCTGTTCCAATCCGGAAGAGGTCGTCCTCGATCCCTTTACGGGGAGCGGCACCACGTTGGCAGTCGCCAAGAAACTGAATCGCCAGTATGTCGGCTTTGAGCTCTCTGCAGAATACGGTGCCCGGGCACAGCAGCGACTGGCAGAGATTGAAGTCGGTCAGCCACTGGACGGCCAGGAGAATCCGTTGACGAGTGCCCCGTCTACGAGAAACGGGAGGCGGATCAAAGAGACTCCGGCCGACTCCCCTGCTCCGCGGAGCAAGAAGAAAGGGAAGCAGAACCCGCGCCAGAAGAAACTGCTCTGAGCAAAAACGGTTCTGGCCAACGCACCCCGATTGCTGCCGCTCCGCTGCAGTTGCGCCCGTTCCCGCATCTCTGCGGTTGAACCGCGTTGCGTTTCTGCTTCCCACTTACCGCTGCTGGCATGCGATTCGCGTTTTCTCTACTCAACGCCTTAAATCAGCTGAAATCAGGCTGTTGAGCCCTGTTTTGTTGCCACAAAACGACAGCAGCTCAACGAGGATGTTGTTTAAAATCAACACTTTGCCTGCTTTACCCGTACGAAGCTGAGCGGCCGATAAAAAGGATCGAATCGGCCTTGTGGGTCGGTTAGAATGTAGCAGTTCAATCGTTTATTACTCTGGACAGGGTAGCAGGATTCAACGTGGTGAAAATCATCAGCTCGCTTACAGATCGATTTCGCGGCATGCTCCCCAATGGGAGCACCGAAGTTCCCGCGCGCTGGTGGACCCTGGTGGAACAGATTCAGGGTCTGCAGGTCGGGTATACTGGATGGACAGAATCCGAACTGTTCGACGAATGGAACTCATTGCGTTACCGGGTTCAGAGTGGTGAATCACTGACGGAACTGCTGCCGGAAGCCTTCGCGATTATCAGCGAGCAGATGCAGCGACACCTGGGCATGACCCCCTACCCCGTGCAGTACCTGGGCGCCATCGCCATGCATGAGGGCACGATTGCTGAAATGCAGACCGGTGAAGGCAAAACCTTGACAGCGGCTTTGACCCTTTGTCTGAATGCCCTGCCCGAACGGGGAATTCATATCGCGACCGCCAACGACTATCTCGCAGAACGGGACGCCCGCTGGCTGAGCCCCGTTTATCATTCCCTGGGGATGACCGTGGGAACCGTGACGGCAGCTTCGTCAATGAGCGAACGCCGGGCCGCCTACGAGTGTGATATTACTTATGGGACTGCCCGGGAGTTCGGGTTTGATTACCTGCGCGACCTGCTCAATTCACCGGAACTCAAAACATCAACCACAGTGCGTCGTCAGCAGCTGTTCGGTCAGAAACAGGAAAACGAAGATCAGGGGCTGCTGAATCCTCGAACGCCTTACATGGTCGTGATTGACGAAGCCGACAGCATCCTGATCGACGAAGCCCGAACACCCTTGATCATCGGTCAGACCGATCTGTCGGAAGCCAGACTGGCCGATGTCTGCCAGTGGAGTGCCGCCCAGGTTTCGCGGCTCGAAGAAAGCGAACATTTTATCGACCATGGTCCCCAGAAGGGGATGGAACTGACCGAGGCAGGACGCCGGGTGATCCGGGAACTACTGCTGCAGCCCGCAGCACCCCATTCACTTGACCCGGGAACCGCTTATCTCGCTTCCGAGCGGGCCCTCAAAGTGGACAGCTACTTCCAGCAGGGCAGAGACTATGTGGTCCGGGAAGGGAAAGTAGCGATCGTGGATGAATTCACGGGCCGCATCGCGGAAGGTCGGATGTGGCAGAATGGCATTCACCAGGCGATCGAAGCCAAAGAAGGGGTCGAGATTACTTCTCCCACGAAAGTCGGTGCCCAGACCACCGTTCAGGAACTGTTTGCCCGTTACACCCGCATGGCCGGGATGACGGGGACCGCAGCGTCCGCCCGTAGCGAGTTTAAAAAAGTGTTTGGCACTCCCGTGATCACCATTCCGACCAATCGTCCCGGACAACGTGCGTTACTGTCCGAGCAGGTCTTTCTGACGGCGGAGGAAAAATGGACTGCGATTGTGGAAGAGACCGCCGCCCTGCACCGCCAGGGGCGACCGGTGCTGATCGGCACGCGTTCGGTCAATTTGTCAAATCAGCTCGCGGCCCGACTCGAGGCGGCAGGACTGGAACACGAGGTTCTGCACGCCTTAAACCATGAAAACGAAGCTGCGATTATCGAGCAGGCAGGACAGCCCGGCCGGATTACGGTCGCCACCAACATGGCGGGACGCGGAACGGATATCCTGCTCGGAGAGGGAGTTGCCGCTGAAGGAGGCCTGCATGTCATCTGTTCCGAACTGCATGAATCGACGCGGATCGATCGCCAGCTGACAGGGCGTGCCGCACGCCAGGGGGATCCGGGCAGTGCACGGGTTTTTCTCTCACTCGAAGATGACATCCTGGCCAGCGGACTGGGCGCAGAACAGGCCGCTGCGTTGCTGGCGGACTATCAGCGTGCGGGTCGGGAACTGCAGTCAGCGGTACGTCATTTCTACCAGGCGCAGTCGCGGGTGGAGAAACGGCATGAACGCCAGCGCGTGGAACTGGTGAACCGCATCAGCGAGCGTCGTCAGATGCTGCAGCAGATGGGCCAGCATGCGAACCTGAATGCACACTGACCCGGTCTAGCCTGCTTCACTTGGTGGAGAGGGACGAATGCCCGAGGCCGATGGACTTGGGGAGCCCTGCTTTGGCAAACTGAAGATGCCTGGCAAAGGGCTGCATCAGCATGGCCGGCAGGAATAACAGGTCACCGATCAGCGCCGTGGTCAACAGGGTCAGCATCATCCAGGCGAAGCGTTGCGTCGGGATGAAGCTACTGAAGCCGAAGACCAGCAGACCCAGACCACAAATCATGGTGGTATGAATCATGGCACGACCACAGTGTTTGAGGGCGGCGTGAACGGCTTCTTCACAGCTTCGGTCCAGTTGTTTCTCGCGGCGGAACCAGGAGAGGAAGTGTAATGTATCGTCGATGGCGATTCCCAGTGCCACACTTGCGGTCATGATGGAACCGATGTCGAGCGGAATGTCCATCCAGCCCATGATTCCAAAGACAACCACGATCGGGAAGACGTTGGGCAGCATGCTGAGCAGGCCGGTCCACAGGCTCCGCTGGACGATGACAATCACGAGCGCCACCAGACCGAAGGCCGTCAGGAAGCTCATGGTCAGGTCCTGCAGAATCAGCTGCTGTACCGTATGAATCAGCGGCATGATCCCCGTGTAGTAAGCGGTCAGGTGCACGTCCTGCTCGCGATATTTTTCGAGTTCCGGCTGAAGCGTGGATTTCAGTTTATTCAGTGCCGCACCATAGTCGATCTGCTGCAGAGCGGGTACGCGGGCACTGATCCGCCACGATTCCTGGCCGTTGTTATCCGACAGGTAAACCGAGTCCAGAATGGCCTCGCGGTTTTCTTTCAGCTTTTTGTTCGTGACCACTTTTCGGAAAATCGATTCGAAGCCGTTGTGCTCGACCGGATTGGGTCCGAAGGTTGCAGCCGACATGGTGCCGGTATAGCCGTCGATGTTTTTAATCGTCTTTTCAATATCGTCAATGATCCGCAGACGCTGCAGAAAGGTTTTCTTGCAGTCTTTATCGAATTCAATCACAACTTCCACGGGAATCAGCGGCCCCATCCGATCTTCATTGAAGCGGTAGTCTTTCAGAACCTGGCTGCCGGGTGGAAACAGGGAGGGAATATCGACCGAAGAACGGGTAAACAGCAGGCCGTAAGCCGAGACCGCCATCAGCATGATGGACGTCAGGAACACGGGCAACGAATACCGCTGCAACCAGTGAGGCAGATGGTCCAGAATACCCGCGATGCGAGTAAAATAGCGGGGGAGCTGGGCTGACTGACCCGCCTGATTCGCTTTCAGAATCTGTTGCGGCGGCCAGAGCTGCATCGCTCCGGGCAGAATCAACAGCAGCACACCCAGTGTGACCAGGAGACCGATGGAGGCGATCAGTCCAAACAGGGCGATTGGAAAGATCTGACTGACCATCAACGATCCCAGCCCGATGGCGGTCGTGATGGCAGCCAGCAGACAGGGCTGCCAGCCTTTGGAGAAACCGCTTTGGACGGCCGCTTCTGCTTCTGTTTTGGATTTCGCCTGAACGGCGAACAGTTCGTCGTAGTAGTAGTTAACCAGGTGCACGCCGGCGGAAATCGTCAGGACAAAGACCAGCGAAGGTGTAATAATCAGTACGGCGTCCAGCGAGGCACCAGAGTAGTAGACCATCGACAGGACCAGCCCCTGACCGAACATCCCGGCCAGCAGGATCGTGCCGGTGAGCATCCAGGAACGGATGCAGATCCAGCATAACAGGGTGGCGAGGATCGCGGAGAGGGCACCGAATACATTCACGCTGTGAATACTGGCGCGGTCGATCGCGACCCCGTCCACAGGAGGGCCGGTGATGTTAAAATCTTCGCGGGGCAGCTGACAGACTTCTTCCGCGACGTTCAGGATATGATCAATGGATTGTTTGCGTAATTCGTTGCCACGTTGTGTGAGGATGACGACCGCGCAGCTGTCTTTCAGATTTTTGCCGACCAGTACGCCCTGCAGACGTTCCAGTGCTTCATCGCGAGGCAGCTTGAGTGGCGGGGCGGTCAGTGATTCGATGGTACCAGCGCCCGAGACGATCCGATCGAAAATGGAGGCGTGTGTTTCGCCGAAGTCGGTTTTGCCGGGCCCTTCGATGCGCTTTTCGAATTCGATCAGCCGCGGATCATCGACGTTACAGCCGGGCCAGCTGATCAGAATCAGATCGTTACTCTCGAAGTCTTTCATGAACCGGTCATAATTTTTGCGCGACTGCATGTGCGGCGGTGCCCATTTTTCCGGGGCAATACACATGCTTTCAACGCTCTGGTGCGCACCATAAATCACAAAGGGCGCGAGCAGAGTTAAGGCAATGACCGTGATAATATAACGACGGATATAACGTGGTTTTTCAGAAGTCATGAGACGATCTCTGTGTGAGGGGCTTAACAAGATCAACCGGTACCTGGGCACCATCCGGCCCATACGTACACAGGAAGTCTAGCTCACGACTTCGTGTCCGTCAGAGAAATGACAAACTTTTTGCAGGCTCGTTTCCTTGCGCAACCGCTGCAATCGGCACAATGCGGTCTGGTCATCGGTTCCGTCTGACATCCAGGTAGACGGCAACCAGAATCACGGCGCCCTTCACGATGTATTGCAGGGAATAATGAACTCCGGCCTGATTCAGCCCTTTATCGAGGATGCCGATAATAACGGCTCCCAGCAGCGTGCCAAACATGGTGCCCCGTCCGCCCGTGAAACTGGTGCCTCCCACCACCACCGCGGCGATTGCCGTTAACTCAAACATTTCCCCTGAACCGGGTTCGGCCGAGTACAGCTGCGAAGTATGAATCATGCCGGCGACTCCCGCCATCAGAGAACAGAGCAGATAGACCATGATTTCTACCCGTACAATGGGGATGCCCGTGTAGAGGGCTGCTTCCCGGTTACCCCCCAGCGCGTAGACATGCTGACCAAAGCGGGTGCGATGCAGCAGCAGCGCCATCAGCAGAAACAGCGAGAGCATAATCACCACGGGGACCGGCACGACATCGAACAACCGTCCGTTGCCGATGGCGAGGAACCAGGTCTGCTCATCTTTGATGGGCATCGGGAGTCCGCCGTTGAACCGCAGTGCGCAGCCGCGGGCGATAAGCATCGAAGCCAGGGTGATGATAAACGGTGGCATGGACGTCTTCGCAGCCGCGATGCCATGAAACGTTCCGAAGACAGCCGCGATGCCCAGTCCTGCCAGGATTGCGGTCATCAGCATGAACGGGTTTTGTGTATCACCGGAGAGCGCGGTCAGACAATAGACGGTGGTCGTACCAACGAGCGCCACCATGGCACCAACGGAAAGGTCGATGCCTCCCACCAGGATGACCAGCGTCATACCGAGTGCCAGGATGGTGTTGACGGAAATCTGCTGAGTGAGATTCAGCATGTTTTCCGGTGTGAGGAAGCTGGGGACCCAGATGCGAAACAGCAGCAGGAGTATGATGATGGCTGCCAGCAGAGGAACCATTTGCTTGACGACTTTCACGCGCTGCCTCCCGTTAATTGATGCATCACTTCTTCCGCGGTGACGGACTCGGCAGGAGAGACTCCCGTGAGGCGGCCTTCGCGGAAGGTGCCGATCTGATGTGAGATATTCAAGACTTCATCCAGGTCCGAAGAAATCAGGATCAATGCCATCCCCTGGCTGACGAGTTCGCCGATAATTCGATACAGGTCTTCCCGTGCGCCGACGTCGATACCCCGCGTTGGTTCATCGAGGATCAGGATTTTCGGGGGATGTTCCATCCAGCGACCGACGAGCACTTTCTGCTGATTGCCTCCCGAGAGATCGCGGACCGGTTGATCGGCGTTCGAGAGCCTGACGCCGAACCGCTGAACGGTCCGCGCGACCATTTTATCCCGGGTTTGGTAATCAAAGGCGCAGCCGTGAATCCATTCTTTCAACCAGGGGAGCGAAATATTAAAGGCCACGCTCTGTTCGACGATCAGCCCCTGTTGTTTGCGATCTTCGGGGACGAGTACCATACCCTGCTGCAACGCGTCCCGGGGGCTGCGGATCCGGACCGTGTTTCCGTCGATCTGGAGAGTTCCCTGGTGAATGCGGTCGATGCCGAACAGAGCCCGTGCCAGTTCGGTGCGCCCTGCGCCGACCAGACCGGCGAGTCCCAGGACTTCACCGTAGCGGACTTCGAATGAAATGTCCTGGACCTTCGCGCTGCTCAGCTGGCTGACTTTCAAGGCGACCGCGCCGGGACGATACGGGGGGCGGGGAAAATGGTCCTTGATGTCGCGCCCGACCATCCAGCGGATCAGTGTTTTCGGATCGACCTCGCTGGCGGGGGCAGTGCCGACGGACTTCCCATCCCGCAGTACGGTAATGCGATCCGAGAGGCGCATGATCTCTTCCATGCGATGCGAGATATAGATGATGCCGACCCCCTGGCTGCGCAGACGGCGCAGCGTCTGGAAGAGGGCTTCGACTTCGAGTTCGGATAGCGAGGACGTGGGCTCGTCCAAGACCAGCACACGGGCTTCCTGGGAGAGAGCCCTTGCGATTTCCACCAGCTGCTGCTGTGCGGTGCTGAGCGTGGCGACAGTGGCGGTCACGTCCCGGATTTCAGTCAGTCCCAGTTCTGCGATCAGGGCTTGTGCCCGTCGGTTCATCTCCCGTTTGTGGAGGAACCCCAGTGTGCTCGACTCCCGACCCAGAAAGATGTTTTCGGCCACGGTCAGGTTGGGGGCGAGTGAGAGTTCCTGGTGGATCAGTCGAATTTTATACCGATCGGCGGCGGAGACATTGGGCAGGGAAATCGGTTCGTCGCCTGCCCAGAGCGTGCCTGCATCGGGTTGATGGATGCCTCCCAGGATTTTGATCAACGTACTTTTCCCGGCGCCGTTTTCTCCCAGCAGAGTGTGAATCTCGCCTCCCTGGATGTCGAGGCTCACCTGGTCAAGGGCGGTGACGGTTCCGAAGCGTTTGGTGATGCCTTCCAGGCGAAGCAGCGGCGTCAGGGTGGCAGGCATGCTTTAATCTGCCTCCAGATGCTGCTCCGCATTTTCAGCCGTGATCAGTTCGACGCGAACTTTCACATCTTTGTCGACCGGCTCTCCCTTCAGGTGCGCGAGCATTTTCTCCGCAGCAATCTTGCCGATCTCTTTCGGAAACTGGGCCGAAGTCGAATGCAGTTTCCCGGCCTGGATCGCCTTGATGCCTGCCTGCGAGCCATCCACGGTGACGATGGTCACTTTGTCGAGCTTGTTGGCGGAATCAAGGGCGGAGATCACGCCCAGGGCGTTGGGATCGTTAATGGCGAAGACCGCATTCAGATCGGGATAGCGGCCGATCAGATCGCGCATCACGGGGCGGGCGCCTTCGGTGGTCCCCTTGGCTTCCTGCACGTCGAGGATTTCCATATCGGGATATGCTTGCATCGCCTCTTTAAAACCGGCAACCCGGTCGATACAGGCTTTGTTGACGGAAAGATGCAGTACGACCAGTTTTGCTTTGGGGTTCACTTTGGCGAGTGCCTCGGCGGCCAGCTTCCCGGCACGGACATTGTCAGAGGCAACCGTGCAGACAATCAGCTCTTCGTCCGCTTCTTTGACCGGGGCGTCGACGATGATGATCGGAACCTTTTTGCGCTGGGCTTCGAGCAGCGAACCTTTGAGACCTTCCCAGTTGACCGGATTGACAAAGATTCCGGCGACATCTTTCAGGATCAGATCCGAAAGATCGTTCTTCTGTTTCAGAGAATTGAACTGGGCATCGAGGATGATCAGTTCGTCGCCGTTGGCTTCGAGTTCTTTCTGCAATCCTTCCCCCAGGTCGACGAAAAAGGGATTGTTCAACGTCTGGAATGAAGCACCGAACAGTCGCCCCTGTGGCTTTTGAGGTGCCTGGCTGTCCGTCTGCGCAGAGTCGGGACCTGTGGCGGGACTGTCGTTACAGCCGCTGATAAGCGGAGCGAGGATCAGTAACAGTGAAGACGAGATCAGAAACCGTAGCGCCTTGTTCATAATCTACCTGCGTTTTCTGGGAATGAGAAATGGGCCCGTAAAACGACTCTCTGTATTACTATTAAGTAACAAATTCAGGCAGGGATGAAAAGGTACCGCGGAGAATCAGTGGTGTATCTGGAAAGATCTGTGTGGCTACCCGCGAAGCCGTTTCAACCGGTCCCCTCACCATCGATCTATGATCGAAGGCAACCAGGCGGGCGGACTCACAGGTACTGCCCCTACGCCTTGACTTCAATTCTATTAAAGGGGGTAGGCCCGAATGCAATTCGGGCCGAGCGCAGCGAGCAGGAAACTGACAGTGAGTGCGAACAAATCCAGGGAGCCACTTCGCTGCGGAAATGAAAAGAGGTCGGCGACTGCTTTCTCAATTGTCAGCGTGCCCTGACAGTTTCCTGTTGTCTCCGACAACCCCGAATTTCATTCCTGGTTGAGTATCAGATAACCCGGTGGCACTGTCGGCTCGCCAACAGTGAAATTGCCAGACGAGTGGATCTCCCAGGCCTGCGGAGTTTCTACGCAGCACGGCGGACCGTCGGCTGATTCTGTTGAGGTGCCGCGCTCTGGAACTCGGGGAGGATCCGCTGAATTTCTGCCAGGATCTCAGCGGAAGGCTGTTCGGTGACGCTGGCCAGCCGTTCGAAGGCATTATGGACGAACTGTTCGCTGACGGTGACTTTTTCGGCGACCATGATTTTGGGGTGCCGGGTCGGCAGGTGTTTTTCGCCGTCGACGTGGAGTTCCTCATACAGCTTTTCGCCGGGACGCAGACCGGTAAACTGAATTTCAATATCCTCGCCCACCTTGAGTCCGGAGAGCTTAACGAGGTCGGTGGCGAGATCGACAATCCGCACGGGCTCACCCATGTCGAGGACGAAGATTTCACCGCCCCGCCCCATCGCCCCGGCCTGGATCACCAGCTGTGAGGCTTCGGGGATGGTCATGAAGTAGCGCTGCATGCGTTCGTCGGTGACCGTGACCGGGCCGCCATTCTGAATCTGTTGTGTAAAGATCGGCACCACGCTGCCGGCGGAACCGAGGACGTTACCGAAGCGGACCGTCACGAAGTGACAGCGGGAGTGAGCGGCCAGCGACTGCACGTACAATTCGGCAATGCGTTTGTTGGCACCCATGACGTTGGTGGGATTGACGGCTTTGTCCGAGGAGATCATCACGAAGGAGCCGACGGCGAACTCTTCAGCCAGGTCGGCCAGGTGTTTGGTGGCCAGCGCGATGTTTTTGACGGCTTCGCCCGGGTTCCCTTCCATCAGGGGGACGTGTTTGTAGGCAGCCGCGTGGAACAGAATGTCCGGCTGGTATTCCCGCATGACGGCACGAATGCGTTTGGAATCGTTGATGTCGGCAATGACGACATCAAAGCGGCCGGCGTAACCCAGTTTGATCAGTTCCCGTTCCAGGTAGAACTGGCTGTTTTCGGAACGGTCGACCAGAACCAGTTTGCGGGGGGAGAACTGCAGGAGCTGGCGGCAGATTTCCGAGCCGATGCTCCCGGCACTGCCGGTGACCATCAGGACGCGGTCGTCCATCCAGTTGCGAATGTTCTGCATGTCGAGTTGTACGGGTTCGCGTCCCAGCAGGTCTTCGATGCAGACGGGCCGCGGTTTCATTTCCACTTTGCCCGAGAGCAGCTGCTGATAACTGGGAAGGACCTGCACCTGAATGTCGGCCGAGTTTCCGGCTTCCATCAGCTGGCGGACGGTCTTGCCCGGAATTTCATCAGCCGGCAGCAGAACTTCGGAGACGCCGTAGTCTTCCGCCAGCGAGCACATCTGATCGAGGGCGCCGAGTACGGGGACCCCGTTGATGCGGGTTCCGATGCGGTGGGGATGGTCATCCAGAAACCCGACGATCCGCAGGCAGGAATTTTTATCGCGTTCGATCATGCGCAGCAGCGCGGCGCCGGCTTCGTTGGCACCGATGATAAATGTGGGTGTGCAGTTTCCGTTCTGGCGGAACTTGCGGCCGCTGTCCCGGACCATGCGAATCCCGGCGCAGAAACCGCAGACGACCAGAATCGTGGATCCCCAGTCGATGAGAAAGACCGAACGGGGCAGTATGAACTTGGGGAAGATGAGATAATCCACCAGCGCCAGCCCGATCGAGCTGATCGTGACCGCTTTGGCCAGGTTGACCACGTCGCGGGTGGTAATGTAGCGGCTGCGGATTTTATAGACTCCACTGCCCCAGAAGGTGAACGTCTTCAGACCGACGGCCCAGAGGACGGTCGAGCGGAACATGCGGAAGCCGTTCTCGCCCAGTACGCCGTCGACATTCAGGGAGCCTTCATAGCGCAGCCAGAACGCGAGGTAATAGATCGCGCAGAATATAGGTAGAAAGACGACCATCCAGAACAGCTGACGCCGTGAGATGGTGAAGCGTTTCAACCAGTTTGAAATCGGCCTGGAGTCCAACCTTAACCCCTGAAGCTACAGGTTCCCGGCTGCGAATGTCAGCCAGGATGTGTACAGATAAGCATTTTTGAATCCGGATCCTTCCGGAAAGGTGGGGTTTCATAACAATTATTGCCATTTCTGGTCAACACCAATATTCTTAAGAACAATCCA
Source organism: Gimesia panareensis (assembly GCF_007748155.1). Classification (GTDB taxonomy): domain Bacteria; phylum Planctomycetota; class Planctomycetia; order Planctomycetales; family Planctomycetaceae; genus Gimesia; species Gimesia panareensis. The sequence goes on along the minus strand of NZ_CP037421.1, from coordinate 7,600,510 downwards.
GCCAATACGTTGTCTTATCAGTCAGTGGGGCCTGACTTTGCCGGATCACCGGCCGGTTTGTGCGGGTGTGACGAACAGCGGGAAGCTGAAGCCCCGGTTTGAGATGAGACGCGCAGGAATTCGTGCGGGCCAGTCGCTTTTCCTTTGTCTGTTGTCTATGATCTGGTATTCACACACTACATAACTTGATCTTCTGCAGGGTGACACGTGATTTTCGTTCTCGATAACTATGATTCCTTTACCTATAACCTTGTGCAACGGTTTGGGGAGATTGATCCGACGCTTCAGATCGAAGTGGCCCGGAATGATCAGACCTCGATAGAAGAAATCGAGCAGGCTGCGCCGGAGAAGATCATCATTTCTCCCGGTCCCTGTACTCCCGGAGAAGCGGGACTTTCGAAAGAAATCATCGCTCATTTTGCCGGCAAGGTCCCCATTCTGGGGGTCTGCCTGGGGCATCAATGCATTGCAGAAGTCTTTGGCGCACAAGTGGTTCGCGCACAACGGCTGATGCACGGTAAAGTCTCTGAAGTGTACCATGACGGGAAAGGGGTCTTCCAGAACCTGACCTCCCCGTTTCAGGCGACCCGCTATCACAGCCTGATTGTTCCCGAAGAGACCTGCCCGGAAGAACTGGAGATCTGCGCCTGGGTGGAAGAAGCAGGACATCCCAAAGAGGTGATGGGGCTCCGGCACCGGAAGTACTCGGTACACGGGGTGCAGTTCCATCCGGAAAGTTTTCTGACCCTGGAAGGCACCACCCTGCTGAAAAATTTCCTGCAGTTGCCGGCAGAAGAACTCACCAGCGCTTGAACCACAGAGGGAGGCGATTTCAATGCTGTCTGTCCCCGAAGCATTCGCACAGATTCTCAGGACCGTTCAACCGGCGACTCCCCGGAGTTGCTCCCTGTTTGAAGCCACGCACGGCGTGCTGGCGGAAGATGCCGTCAGCGATGTGAATATTCCCCCGTTTGACAAGGCCCTGATGGACGGCTTCGCTGTCCGCAGCAGCGACGTGCCTGACGGCACAGGAACGCTGCAGATTCAGGAAGTGATCTACGCCGGCTCGGTACCGACCCGGTCTCTGGAGGCGGGACAGACTTCGCAGATCATGACCGGGGCGCCGCTGCCCGAGGGGGCAGATGCGGTCGTCCAGATCGAGCACTGTCAGATTAACGAAGCAGAACAGACGGTACAGATTAAGACGACACCGGTGGCCCCGGGAAAGAATATGCTGTACCGGGCTTCGGTTCTCGAACAGGGGGCCACCGTCGTCAAAGCGGGGACGTTTCTCCGCGCCCAGGAGATCGGTGCCCTGGCTGAGACTGGCAGTCCACAGATTTCCGTGCGACGCACGCCTTCGGTGGCGATCCTGGCGACCGGCGATGAACTGGTCCCGCCTGAACAGAAACCCGAGGCGGGACAGATCCGCAATTCCAATGAGGTCATGCTGCATTCCCAGATCCTGCAGGCCGATGCCCGGCCCGTTCCGCTGGGGATTGCCCGGGATGTACGGAGTCATTTGCGCGAGAAAATTCAGGAAGGTCTGAAAAGTGACTTTCTGCTGCTTTCCGGCGGCGTGTCTGCAGGGGAACTCGATCTGGTCCCCTCAGAGCTGGCCGCTGCCGGCGTGAAACAGGTGTTTCATAAAGTCAATCTGAAGCCGGGTAAGCCACTCTGGTTCGGGATTCTGGAACAGGAGGGCCGTGCGCCCTGCTATATTTTCGGTCTGCCCGGGAACCCGGTGAGCAGCATGGTCTGTTTCGAACTGTTTGTGCGATCTGCGTTGCGGCAGTACCTCGGTTTTCCGGATCCGATGCCTCAGCCGGTGTCAGCCCGGTTGACGGCTGATTTTCAATCGCGGGGGGATCGCCCGACTTATCAGCCGGCCCGGATCGATTGGTCGGAGGGTGAGGCAACTGTAACTCCTCTGCAGTCAATGGGTTCTGCAGATCTACATGCGACCGTCGCAGCGAACGGAATTGCCTTGTTCGCCACCGGGAATCAGCTGTATCAGAGCGGATTGCCCATCGACACCTTTTTATGGTAGCAGAGCGAGTTTCTCCCCTGATTGATCTACTCCTAAATCCCTGATTTCAGTAAAAAACACCAGAATCAGACCAGAAAGGGGACCCTTGAAAGGATTGGCCCCATTCGGAAACGTTGATACAACGTAGTAATGATGACCGGTTTCGGTGAAACAGGATGTTTCGCTTTCAGTAAATCGATCCATCAGCGTTTCTCTGCGAGATCGAAAACCAAGGATGGAACTTATGACCTCGAACACAATCTCTTCCGAACAAACTCCCTCTGATCTCCCTGAGATGGAACCACAGTCTGTGTCTGATACTCAACCGTCCCAACCTGACTCATCCCAAGAGAATGCTCTGGGGCAGGACATTCAGCGGATCATCAATACCGCGCGGACGTCGCCCGCTCCGGCGTGGGGCGCCTGGGCGCTTTCCGGATTGAGTGCCGGTCTGATGTGGGCCAGTTTTACGCCCGTTGATTTCGGACCACTGGGCTGGGTCTGTCTGATCCCGCTGTTACTGCTCGTTCGCCTTCCGCGTCCCACCCGGTTGATGTATACCGCCACCTACTGTGGCGGGCTGTTGTTTGCCATTCCGACGTTACAGTGGATGCGACTGGGGGATGCCACGATGTATGTGGCCTGGATCGCGCTGGCGTTCTACCTGGCATTCTACTTTCCGGTGTTTGTCTTTCTGACTCGGACAGCCGTGCATCGATTTCATGTTCCCCTGCCCGCGGCTGCACCCGTGATGTGGGTGGGACTGGAATACATGCGGGCTTATCTGCTGACCGGGTTCTCCTGGTACTACATTGGCCATACGCAGTATCGCTGGACTGAGCTGATTCAGATCAGTGACATCACCGGTGCTTATGGTGTCAGTTTTATCGTCGTCATGCTGGCGGCCTGTTTTGCTGACCTGCTGCCCGTTTCGTTGATGAAGCGGTTACAGCTCTTCCCGACGACTCTGACGCCGGAGGAAAAGAACCTGGACCAGATCGGGCGGAAGCAGCTGATTCAGACAGCTGTCTGCCTGGGGCTGTTTCTGTCTGTGCTGGGCTATGGCTATGTACGCCGCTCGCAGGCCGAATTTACGGATGGGGCGCGGATCGCGCTCATTCAGGGGAATTTTCCGACTTCGGTCAAACACGATCCGAACCAGTGGCGCTCGATGTACCTGAAGCATCTGGTGCTGATGGGGGCAGGGGTGCGTTACCAGCCCGACCTGGTGATCTGGCCGGAAACCATGTTCCGCTGGCCGATGGTGGATCGGAACGGAAAAACCAATGAGCAGCTGCTGGAGATCGCTCCGGAAATTCCGCTCAACAAATGGGACGAACCTTCGGTGCAGAAGACGCTGAAAAACATGAGCCAGGAAGCGAATGCGGCAATGGTGATTGGCCTCGATACCATCTCCGCCGGTGATGATGGCGTGGAACAGTTCAACTCCGCGGTCTTTGTACGACCCGATTACGGGATCACGAACCGCTATGATAAAATTCATCGTGTGCCGTTCGGCGAGTATCTGCCGTTGCGCGATACACTGCCGTTCCTGCAGGTGTTTTCTCCCTATGGAGCCTCGTTTGGAATTCAGCCCGGGAAGCATGCGGCGAATTTTGAATACAAGGGCTGGAACTTCGCACCGGTGATCTGTTTTGAAGATACGGTACCTCAGCTCGTCCGTTCGGTGATGAATCAGTCGTCTACGGATGGTTCGTCTGACGACTCGATTGACTGCCTGATTAATCTGACCAATGACGGCTGGTTTCACGGTTCCAGCGAACTGGATCAGCACCTGATCACTGCTTCCTTCCGTTGTGTGGAGAATCGTACGCCCATGGTGCGGGCCGTGAATACGGGGATTTCTGCGGTCATTGACGGGGACGGTATGATCGTCGAGCCTGATGTCTTTATTGACGGGGACAACCAGGGGCGGAAAGCACTGGTGAATCCCAAAACCGGGCGGTGGAACAAATCGATGAATGCGGTGGTGATCGATACGGTGCCCCTGGATAACCGGACCAGCCTGTACACGAAATACGGCGACTGGTTTGCGGGTCTGTGCTGCTTCTGTGCCCTGTTTGTCTTCTTTATGGGGCTGCTCATGTTCAAACGGAAGCCTGCTCCCGTCAAAGCCTGACATTTTCGGCTTCTCAGGACAGTTGGTGCTTTTTAATTCGAACGGTCCTTACCAGTGGTGCACAACCGGGGCTAACGCCCTGCGGCTAATGAGTCATTCCGGTTGGCGTATTACCTGACATCTCAGCGGTCGCAGGCTGCCATCATGCTGGTCTGATTGCAGCAATTGAAAGCGGGTGTGGCGGAAAAGCCCCGCTTCTACTGATCAGATCCGGGACAGACGCTTTGTTTTTGCCGGTTTTTCGAAAAAACAAGGCAAAATTCATAGATTTGGGGCCTACCCTACCCACTAAAATAGGTAAAGAGAAGGCGGGCTTTGTGCGCGCATTCTACGTTACGCAGGCACAAATTTACTTTGATCTGTCACAGATTGTTAAATAAAAATGGCACAGGACAGCTGGTACTACAGGCAGTCAGACGAAGAAGCATCTGGTCCCATCTCCTTTGAAGAACTGTTTTCGATGGCGCATGCAGGGAACCTGACACCGCAGATGGAGGTCCGAAACGGAGAGGGCGGAAACTGGTTTCCCGCGGCAGATATCGGGGGGCTGTTTGATTCGGCGGCCGACGCAGGTGCGGAACTTTCCCTCGATGATTTTTCGATCGTGGATTCTTCCTTCGGCATGGAAGAGAAGGCGAATCTGCCTTCGCTCGAAGGGTTCTCGATCGTTGAAGAAGAAGATAAGCTCTCTTCCGAGCTGGAGTCGCAACTCCCCCGCTTTGCCACGCTGGAAGCGGTCCGCAGCAAACATCAGAATGTGCAATGGTTTTGCCGGGTGCTGAATCAGGAACTGGGGCCGATGTCGGCAGAAGACCTGATGCAGCTGCTCTTTGATGGCGAACTGGCGCCCAACGATGAAGTGAAATCATCAGCCGAACCGGAATGGGTGCCGGCCCGAACGGTGGTCTTTCTAAGTTCTTCGGGCAGCGATCTGGACGTCGTGGATGCAGAAGACACCGACATGGAGTCGGTAGTGCCCACGACGGGGGAAGGTGCGGCCGAAGAAACGACTGAGGAAGCAGCTGAGTCCGAGACAACAGAAGCTCCCGCAGAAGAGAAGAAAGAGGAAGCCCCGGCAGAACCTCCGAAGCCGCCGATTCTGAAGGTGCGATCCCGTCAGAAATGGTACTGCAAACTGGGGGGCATGGGTTACGGACCGATCGAAGCGCACAAAATCAAAATGTGGGCCGAACAGCAGCGTGTGGAACCCACCGATTTACTCAAGCTGGGGAAAAAAGGGGAGTGGTTTGAAGCATGGCAGATTGAAGCCCTGCAGTTGAAGAAGCCTGCTCCCGAGAAACCGACTGAAGCCGCAGAGACGACTGAGGAAACAGAGAGTACGGAAGCGACATCCGCTGCTCCGGAAGTAGCTGGAGCGGTTCCGCCAACACAGACTCCTGCACCTGCTCCCCTGCCGTCTGCTGCACCAGCGCCTGCTGCTGCGACTCCTCCACCGGCCCGGCCCAAGCCGCAGGTGAAAGTCGCCCGATCGAATCCGTTCGAGGCGCTGGGGCCGATGATGGACCCCAAGATCCTGGGTGGCGTGGGAGGGGCGATCGTTCTGATCGCAATTCTGTATTTTGTGCCGCTGGGCGATTTATTCTCGCCGAGTGGCAAGGATGAGCTGGCCAAGTTCAAAGAGATCCACCAGGAGTTCCTTTCCCTGCAGCAGAAGAAAGCCAGCGATGCGGAATGGTCGAGCTTCAAGAACAAGGTCACGACCGAGATGGCTCCCCTGATCAAAGAGCTGGAATCGAATGCCGGCTCGGATCGTCCCCATCTGCAGCAGATGCTCTGGGCGGGCCGCGATTATCTGCCAGGCATGCTGGACACTGCGCGCACCGAACCGAGCCCGGATCAGGAAAAGTTTGAAAAGCACATCAAGGAAGCAGAGCGGATCATTAATAAGTGATGTCCGGTGAACGAGGTTGATGTAGTGTCAGCTTTCTGCAGAACGACTCAGGCATCCGGTTGCGGCGGTGTTTTCTTCCACCAGATCAGAAAACGGGCCGGTGAGGGATCTTCTTTGAGCAGTCCTTCAATCTGGATGAACTGATTGTTGCGGATGCGGTAAGCGAATGATCTCGGTTGCGGCTGCCGTTTTCCTTTGTTCGGGCCGGCAGTCACTTCCAGGTCAAAATAGGTGAAGACATTGACCTGTTCCATCCTCTGCAGCTGGAAGCGGGCCTGGTGCTCATGCACGAGCTTGCCGTTGAGATCATACACACGCACGATCGATTTCTTGCCGCTGATTTCCTGCTCCACCTGCAGGGGTGAGCCATTGCTGGTCTGATCGTTGCGGGTCCATTTGCCGGCAACCGCCCGGTAATCTTCTTCCGGCGCAGGTTCTGCCGCCAGAGTGGGTGTAACCAGAAGTAACACGAGGAAGACTATCTGCATCCGTTTCATCGGCATTCCTGACTCTGTCTGTCGAGAGGTCACAATCAGAGAACCGGCAGGAAATGGTTTCTGCCGGTACAGGTCTGCGATTGTACAGGTTTCGAGATACTACGACTAGCTGAGTCGTTCAAAATGCAGGGGGTGATCCGATTCCGGATCGGCGACCCGCATCGAGATTTTGCCGTCCAGGACATCGGTCAGCAGTTCGCCGCAGACTTCAGCCCGCCAGCCGGTCATCAGGCGGGGCTTCTCTTCACTCGCTTCCCCGTAGACGTGATGGCGGACCAGATGCCGCAAGTCGGAGGTTGTACCGACGAGTGTCTGTGAGACATTCATTTCCGCACAACGGTTGGCGAGCGCGATCCCCAGCAGTTTGCCGATGACCTGCTCATCCTGGTTCTGCTGTGTGTTGGGATTCTCCTGCATCTGGGGCAGTTGATCCTTGGGGAGGTTCAGCGCTTTTTCAATTCGTTTCACCACCTGGGGCGCCAGCTTGAACATGTTTTTCCGATTCAGATCGCGGGTGGCTGTCAGGTCCTGCGGGGTCTTGGGCTTGCGTTTGGCCAGTTCGATCAGCAGATCGTCGCGGAGAATGCGGCGGACCGGCTGATTTTTTTCCTGGGCGACTTCATCCCGCCAGTCAAAGAGTTCGCGGACAATCGCCAGCTCGCGGGGTTTCAGTTTGTGCAGACCGGAAACACGCCGCCAGTTCTCGCGATGAAATTCGGAGTCGACTTCATCGATCATGCGCTGAAACTCGGCATCCGCCCAGTCGAGACGTCCCAGTTCGGAGAGTTCCTGTTCCTGAATCTTCCAGATTCGGAGTACAAATTTGACGTCGTCGAGCGCGTATTTGATCTGCTGCTCTGTCAGAGGTCTGCGGCGCCAGTCGGTGCGGGTCTCTTTGCTGCCCGCTTTTTCACCGAGCACGCGGGCGACCAGGGCGGTGTAGGAGATCGGAAAACTTCGGGAGCGGAGTCCTTCGGCGATCTGCAGGTCGATCAGTTTCTGCGGCTTCTTTCCGGAGAAATGGCGACAGAAGCGAACCTCTTCGCGTCCGCCATGTACGACGACGGTGGTGGAATCGTCGGTCATGATGTCCCACCAGGGGGTCAGGTCATCGACTTCGTAGGGATCGACGGCGACAGTCCGGCCGTTGAGTGCGAACTGCAGCAGTGAGAGCTCCGGTCGATAAGTGAACTCGGAAACGAATTCGGTATCGAATGCAACGATGCCCGCGTCCTGAATTTGATCGCACAAGTCGACCAGATCCGACTGCTGCACAATGAGAGGGCTCGACATTCCTGGACCACTTCCTTTTCTTTTACCAGATATTCCCGTGTTCCTCTGGCGCTGGTGTTCTTATCGGTTGCTGCTTGCTTAACTCCTAATGTTGTAGATATTTATTGTGTTCGTCAATGATCTCAGGGACATTTTGTGCCTGGGAGGGGATTTGTAGAACCGGCGCTGGCATGCCAGAGAGGCCTGTAAACCCCGCTGAACTGAGCCGGTTTAAGAAAAATCCGGCAAGTTTCTCCCTGTCGCTGGACGATTCTGGTGGTAACCGGAGCCTGAAATCTGCTGGAGTGGCAGATTCTGCCGGAAGGCCCGTTTGTTCACAAACTTTCAGGAGCAGTCGATCATGGAAGACGATGGTCCACCAGGAGTCCCCGAATGGGTGGTGACTTACGGGGACATGATGTCGCTGCTGCTGACGTTCTTCATCATGCTGGTTTCATTGAGTGAAATTGTGAATGATGAGAAATACCGGTCGATTCTGGAGTCGATTCAGTCCTACACGGGATATCGAACCGGTCCGATTGCGCCGCCCGGTAAATATTTCCCGATGAACTCGATGGTCGAGCAGATGAGCCTGCTGGGGGCCTATACCGACAGCAATGAACGGGGGCGAGGCGGGATCAAGACCAAAGCACTCGAAGGCAAAGACGTGCGCATCTTTCGCTTCCGGGAAGGCGTGCCGGTTCCCGTCGGGAAAACACTCTATTACGGGCAGACAGAAATTGAGCTGGATGCGGAACGTAAAGAGAAGCTGGATCAGATGATCCCGGAGCTGGCGGGGAAACCGAATAAAATCGAGCTTCGGTCACACACTTCGGTGGAACCTCTGCCCGCTGATGCACATTACAATGACAAGCTGGTTTTGACTTACCAGCGGGGCAGACAGGCGATGCTGTATCTGATTCAGAAAGGAATCGAGGCGAAGCGGATTCGCATTACCGCTGCTGCCGATTACGAGCCACCCCTGCAGACGGGAGATCAGAAGTCTCAGCAGATGGATCGTCTGGATGTGCTGCTGCTGGACGCCTTTGTCAATGACTATGTGGGGCCCAGGAAATAAGAGCGCTTTCGTCCGGCTTTACTCGCCTGCCAACTGATCCACGGTTCGCTGCAGGTTGTGGGCTGCCCGTTCCTGCATCTTCAGGATATGGGGGGGTGACGCCTCTGCATGTGATTCATCAATGCGTGTGATCCTGCCGGGAGCCAGTGGGACATACATTGATGAAACACGGGCCTTCATGCTGTTTTCTTCTGCTTCGTGCATTTCCTGATCCTTCATATTCATTTCATCGAGAACGATGGGATTCCAGGTCGCTTTTCTTTGAGCAGACGAAACGTAGTGCATCCGCGCCCAGCGTCTCAGTCTGAATTCCGTTAACAGAGAAGTTCTGGCTTGCTTATCTGTATCCATTCGACGATGCCCTTCAGGGGTGAAACTTCTTGAATTGACTACTATTCAAATCGTCCCGGTTCCTTGATCGGCCAAACTGAATCTGATTTCCCCTGCCGGCTTTCAGCGAGATTCAAAGGCAGGGTAGATATTCCAGACAAAATCCGAACAACGTGGTTCCTGGGTACAAAGGTCAGGATCACAAAAATGGGGACAGGCGTTATGGCCGGGGCGACAGGAGTATTCGCGCCATTCGTTATAGTCGATACAGGTGTCAGTCTTCGTCCGGCTCTTCCTCTGAAATCCGGTAACGGGAGAGAAACAGCGAGAGAAAGTCTTTCGTCGAACGGGTTACGGTTTCCAGCTGGCGGGACTGTGATTCATGCAGGAATGTGAACGACAACACCACAATCACGCCGGCGGTCAACAGAATGGAAGAACGGATTTTCTGATTTTCACTCAGAACGTTCAGCATGGGAACATACCAGGCGCGGCTGGTGACCGGGATTTTTCGGCGTGGATTCCACTTGGGCAGGTCCAGCGCCAGATCGGGGGCGACGGCAATCCGCTCTTCCCCGGGCCGGACGGCATCGAAGTCCACCCGGGCCACTTCGGAACGGAATTCCGGATCATGCTCCAGTGAATGGGCAATCTGCTTCAGGTATTCCACCTGATTTTCCAGCGTCACCAGTTGAACCTGGTTCGACAGGTATTCGTTGCGTAGCTCGAGATAGGAGAGGTAGCGTGGTGAGAGCACGACGGCAGCAAACAGGCTCGCGGCCAGAAATAACAGCAGCCAGAATGTCAGCGAAATCATCCAGCCGATCCTGGATTCTTCATGCTGGTTCTGTTTGGTTGTCACGATGTTGATTGCCGATGCTAAATGGGTTTCGATTGCTGCGTACTTTGGGCGCAGGGCTCCCTCATCAAAATCGACAGCGTCCCCCTGGTTTCTCCAGAGCCTGTTAAATCGTGACGATTGTCGGGGCTGTACCTGTGGTGCCGGCGCACGAAAAAACTCCCGCTGGAACATAGTTCCAACGGGAGCCTTTGATCTCACTTCAGAGCAGAATCAATTCAGGAAATGGTACCGCCGAAGGTGGCTTCCTCTCCCAGAATCTCTTCGATTCTCAGCAGCTGGTTGTATTTGCAGATCCGGTCGGTCCGGCTGGCGGATCCAGTTTTGATCTGTCCCGTGCAGAGCGCGACTGCGAGGTCTGCGATGGTGGTGTCTTCGGTTTCGCCGGAACGATGGCTCATCACGGCGGTGTAACCATTACGGCCAGCCAGCTGCACGGCTTCGATGGTTTCGGACAGGGTGCCGATCTGGTTAACTTTCACCAGGATGCTGTTGGCAACGCCTTCGTCGATGCCCCGCTGCAGACGTTTGGGGTTGGTGACGAACAGGTCATCGCCGACCAGCTGAACTTTGTCGCCCAGGCGTTTGGTCAGTTCTGCCCAGCCGGCCCAGTCGTCTTCGGCCAGACCGTCTTCGATGGAGCAGATCGGGTATTTTTCGACCCAGGAAGCCAGGAAGTCGACCATGCCGGCGGAATCGAATTCACGACCTTCGACAGTGTAGACGCCGGTTTCTGAGTTGTAGAACTCGGTGGAAGCGGCATCCAAGGCGATTTTGACCTGGTCGCCGGCTTTGTAGCCAGCCTGTTCGATGGCGGTCAGGATGACTTCGATGGCATCTTCACTGTTGGGCAGGTCGGGAGCGAATCCACCCTCGTCGCCGACAGCGGTGCTCAATCCCTTGGAAGACAGTACTTTTTTCAGCGAGTGGAAGATTTCGGTTCCGCAACGCAGGGAGTCACTGAAGTTATCGAAGCCCAGGGGCATGACCATGAATTCCTGCAGATCGATGCCGTTGCTGGCGTGCTCACCACCGTTGATGATGTTCATCATCGGGGCGGGGAGACGGTTGGCACCGACGCCACCCAGGTAACGGAACAGGGGCAGATCGGAAGAGGCAGCGGCAGCATGTGCCGAGGCCAGCGAACAGGCCAGGATGGCGTTCGCACCCAGACGGGATTTATTTTCCGTGCCGTCCAGATCCAGCATTACGCGGTCGATCAGCAGCTGATCGCAGACATTCAGGTCGACCAGGACGTCGGCAATTTCGGTGTTGACGTTCTGGACAGCCTGCTGGACACCCTTGCCCAGGAAGCGGTCTTTTTTATCGGCGTCGCGCAGTTCACAGGCTTCGTGCATCCCTGTGCTGGCACCGCTGGGAACAGCGGCACGGCCTACAACTCCATTTTCCAGCTCGATATCCACTTCCACAGTGGGATTCCCGCGACTGTCAAGAATTTCACGGGCATGAACGGAACTAATGGCAATACTCATCGGTTTTGTTTCCTCAAAAAGTTCGACAGGAAGAACTCGATCTGTTGGTTCACAACACATCAATTAGATTTGATATTATTTGGCGTAAAGCAGCATATTTTTAGCAGAATCCAGGAGTAACCTCAAACGACTGCGTTCAGATTAAATGAATCTTTACGCGACCTGCAGAAACCTGCATACCCGGAATCCCCTCAAACTCTGACCAGGCTTGCAGATGCAGCCTGTATACCCCTTCCATTCGTCACAGACAGGGGTGCTCCCGGATGCGTCCAGACACATAAAACAGAGACGCTGCACTGATTTTTTCGATTCGAACCGTTGCCTGGCGGGAAAACGGATTAAAAATACTCAGGATCGAAGCCGAATCTCGTCAGCCAGCCGCGATCCTGTTAAACTGGGACGTTCCAGAGCAGGTACTGTCTCTGCCTTTTCAACCAACCCTGTATCCCGAATCAGCATAGCAGCAGCGAATCCAGACCCCATGAGTTCAACTTCATCCGACGTGAATGCCCCTGCCACCGTTCAACCTTATCCCCGACGGGAAGTCGAACCGATGGACCCTCAGCTGACGACAATTCAGCCGGGCGGGGGAATCATTATCAACCTGGAAATGTTCTGGGGACGCTGGCGGCGGTTCTGGTTGAAGACGTTCCGTCGCGGTTACGTGAAAAAAATGGAAAGCACGCGGAAAGGGGATTTCAATCCCTGTCCCCACGACGTGCTCGATCCGCGGGATCTGAAATACTACGAGAACCAGGGGGGCTATTACTGGGAACCGCAGGACGATCCATTTGCCTATCGCAGTCGTCTGCCGTTTGCCCGGGAAGGACTGGCCGAACTGATTGTGCTTTCGACGCTGTTTTTCGGCGGTGCCGCCCTGCTCTCCTGGGGTATTCTATCCAGCAGCGTTACAGGTGTACTGTCCGTCATCGGCTGGCTGCTGGTCTTGACGCTGGTTTTATTTGGAACAGAAATCGTCTGGTTTTTTCGCAATCCCAGGCGTACTATTCCTGCAGGTGAAGGTGTCATCGTTTCCCCCGCTGACGGGACGTTCGATACGATTGAGGAAATCGAGCATCACGAATTTATCGGCGGTCCGGCGATTGAAATCGGCATCTTCCTGTCCATCTTTAATGTCCACATCAACCGCATGCCGGTGGCTGGTAAAATCATCAAGCTCGCCTATCGTCCCGGAAAATGTCTGAATGCTCTGCGTCCCGAGTCCACACGGTTAAACGAGCGGCTGGAAGTCTATCTGCAGATGCCGGAACCGACGAACCGACCGATGCTGGTGCAGCAGATTACCGGTGCGATTGCGCGGCGGATCGTCTGTCGACTCAAGCCGGGCGATGAATTAGTCAAAGGGGCGCAATTTGGCATGATTAAACTGGGGTCCCGTACGGTAATTGTCTTTCCCCGGGAGGAAGGCCTGGAGATCCTGGCCAAGCCGGGTGACAAGCTGAAAGCCGGTTCGACCGTCCTGGCAAAATATGCAGCATCCCCTACCGAGGCAACAGATGAAGAAGCGTAAACTGATTGCAGTTCTGCCGACGTTGTTGACGCTGGGTAACGCCGCCTGTGGTTTTGGTGCGATTACCTATGCGGCCAAGGTCGGACCGGAATACATGGGGCACATGGCCAGCGGCGGTCTGACCCGCATGCTGGGGAGCTCTCCGGGGATTTACAACTCATTTGAAAATCAGCACCTGTTTATTGCCGCGGTGTTGATCTTTGTGGCGATGCTGTTCGATGCCCTGGATGGGAGTGCCGCCCGCTGGACGAATCAGACCAGTGAATTCGGTGCCCAGCTCGACAGTCTGTGTGATGCCATCAGCTTCGGAATCGCGCCCGCGTTTCTGATGCTGCAGATGATTCAATTCAAGCATGAATTTCACCTGTATCACCCGCGGCTGTTGTGGGTGATTGCGCTGCTGTTTGCCGTCTGTACGATTCTGCGTCTGGCGCGGTTCAACGTGGAAACCGAGGAAGATGACGCTCACGAGGGCTTCAGTGGTCTGCCCTCCCCTGCCGCTGCGGGAGTGGTGGCTTCCTTCCCCATCGCCATCCGGGGGCTCTATAAGATGGCGGAAACAGAAAACGGATCCCTCCAGTCGCTCTCAGAGTGGTTGATTTCCGCCATTGGCTGGTCGCTGCCGGTCATCACCCTGACCGTCGCCTTTCTGATGGTCTCACGGGTGCATTATCCGCATGTGTTTAACCAGTTGTTCACTGGTCAGCGGAGCCGTCGGCATGTGATTCAACTCGTGTTTTCGCTGGCCCTGATCTTCCTGGTGCAGGAGCTGGCGGTGCCTGTGTTGTTCTGTTATTTCGCCTTTTCGTCCCCAATTCGGGCTTTTTGGGAAGAAGTTATCGCTGGACGACTATACAAATCCAGAAAAATTTGAGAAACTGATTCGTTTAATTCCCCCTGTTTTTGCACGCTGAAGGTACTGTCGCCGATGTTTACGGGACTGGTCGAGGGACAGGGTACCGTTCATCTTCTGGAAAAGAACGGCTCCTCCATCGATTTGACGCTGAAGATTCCGGAACTCATTTCGCATGAGGCCCATATCGGTGATAGTGTGGCCATCAATGGCTGCTGCCTGACGGTTGTGGAAATCAACTCGGGCTCACTGAAGTTTCAGGCCGGGGCCGAAACCCTCGCAAAGACCAACCTGGGTCTGTTGACCGTGGGGGATGCGGTGAACCTGGAACGCCCGCTGGCTGCGAACGGGCGACTGGGAGGTCACTTCGTGCAGGGACACGTCGACGGCGTGGGCTCGATCAAATCGATCGACCGGGACGGTGAATGGATCACCATGTGGTTTGAAGTTCCGGAAGCACTGGCCCTGCAGATGGTTCCCAAGGGATCGGTCACCGTGGACGGCATCAGCCTGACGATTGTGGACTGCGAACAGTCTGCCTTCAGTATCGCGCTGATTCCCCACACACTGGAAGTGACCACCCTGGGCCAGAAACAGGTGGGCAGCATCGTGAATATCGAAACCGATATCCTCGGGAAGTACGTGTCGAAGCTGGTTCCCTTAACACTTGATGGTATCAATGAAAGAAGATGAAAGGCAGACTCGATCTTATTTAATGCAGCTCTTCGAGCGGCATGGCTTTAACCCGCGCTCTGATCTGGGTCAAAACTTTCTGATTGATCTGAATATCATCGAATACGTCGTTGAGCAGGGACGCATCCAACCCACCGATATTGTGCTCGAAGTGGGAACCGGAACCGGGGGCATGACCACCTTCATGGCCCAGAAAGCCCGGCACGTGATCACTGTCGAGTACGATCGCAACATGCATACGCTGGCCAGCGAAGCGACGCAGAAGTACGACAATGTCACCCTGCTGAACTGCGATGCGTTGAAGAACAAGAACCGGCTCAACCCCACGGTGCTGGAGGAAATCGACCGGCAACTCAAGGCGAATCCGGGCAGTCAGCTGAAGCTGGTCGCCAACCTGCCTTACAACGTCGCTACGCCGATCATTTCGAATCTGGTGGCCTCGGATCTGCCCTGGAGCCGGATGGTGGTGACGATTCAGTATGAGCTGGGTCTGAAAATGTCGTGCAAGCCTTCGACCTCGAATTACGGCGCGCTGTCGGTCTGGCTGCAGTCACAGTGTTTTGTGAAACTGCTGAAAAAAGTGGGGCCGACCGTGTTCTGGCCCCGGCCCAAGGTCGATTCGGCGATTGTCCAGCTCACGCCGAACCCGCCCCTGAAACAGAAAATTGGAGATCGCGTCTTCTTTCAGGATTTCCTGAGGCGGGTCTTCCAGCATCGCCGGAAACTGATGCGGAGTACGCTGGTGGGGATGTACAGCAAACAGCTGAGCAAAGCGGAAGTGGATGAAATATTGCAGGCACAGGGATACGACCGGGAAAAGACCCGGGCGGAAGAACTCTCGGTGCCCCAGATGATCGAACTGGGAAATGCGTTCCAGGAACAGATCACCCAGAAGACAAACATTTGAAACAGATTGCCCCCTCGCGGGGAAATTTGCCTACAATGTTTCATAAAAATAAAATCGAATAAAAAACTATAAAACGAAAATACATTAAAGAGACCCGTAAGGAGAGGACCAATGCAAGATCGCATTATCTGTCAGGGAATTACTTTCGACGATGTCCTGCTGCAACCCGCCTACAGCGAAGTCATGCCTTCGGAAGTCAGTGTTGCCAGTCAGCTTACCCGAAATATCCCTCTCAATGTTCCGATAATCAGCAGCCCCATGGATACCGTTACCGAGAGCGATATGGCGATCGGGATGGCCCAGGAAGGGGGCATCGGGATCATTCATAAGAACATGACACCGGAACAGCAGGCAATGTCGGTGGACCAGGTAAAACGGAGCGAGCACGGTGTGATCGTGGATCCGGTGACGCTGCCTCCCGAAGCGACAGTGGCAGAAGCTGCCGAAATCATGAAGCGGAAGAACATCGGCGGTGTCCCTGTGACGAAAGCTGGGAAGCTTGTGGGGATTTTGACGAGTCGTGACCTGCGATTTCTCGATTCTCCTGAGACGTCGATTTCTGAAGTCATGACGAAAGAAAAACTTGTGACGGCTGCGGAAGATACAACGCTTGAAGTGGCTCAGCGGATATTATTGGAAAATAAGGTCGAGAAACTTCTGCTGGTTGACGAAAATTATCAACTGAAGGGGCTGATTACGATCAAAGACATCGACAAGACGATGCAGTTCCCGCTGGCCTCCAAAGATTCACGGGGGCGGCTGCGAGTCGGGGCTGCTGTGGGTGTCCGCGATTATGATCGTGCTGCTTTACTGATTGAAAAAGGGGTGGATCTCCTGGTGGTGGACAGTGCACATGGCCATTCGGGCAATGTGGTTGCTACCGTGAGAGAAATCAAGAAGCGATGGGACATCGATGTGGTTGCCGGTAATGTGGCGACCGAACAGGGTGCCCGCGATCTGGCGGATGCGGGAGCAGACGCAGTTAAGGTCGGCATCGGTCCTGGTTCAATCTGTACAACACGAATTATCTCTGGCGTCGGTGTGCCGCAGTTAACGGCGATTTCCAATGCTGCGAAAGCACTGGAAGGGACGGGAATTCCGATCATCGCTGACGGGGGGATTCGTTACAGTGGAGACATTGCCAAAGCTCTGGCAGCCGGCGCTCATACGGTGATGTTAGGAGGTTTGCTCGCCGGTCTGGACGAAAGTCCGGGAGAATTGATTCTGTACCAGGGACGCAGCTTTAAACGCTACCGTGGTATGGGTTCGATGGGAGCAATGGTTAAAGGCAGTAGCGAACGCTACCGTCAAAGTTCAGTTACACAAGACGGAAAGGACTCCGCGAAGAAGCTGGTACCAGAGGGAGTAGAGGGGCGCGTGCCTTACAAGGGCCCGCTGCAGAATCTGCTCTATCAACTTGTAGGTGGACTACGGGCTGGTATGGGTTACTTAGGAGTTCAATCTGTCGCGGAAATGCGAACGGAAGCCCGGTTTATTCAGGTTTCTGCCGCGACGGTCAGGGAGAACCATCCGCATGATATTGCAGTCACTCAGGAAGCACCGAATTACACAGCCGAACATTCACCCATGGAATAGTTCGCGCAAGCGATATCTGCTCGGCCTGGCCCTGGCACTGGGCCTGTCTCCATTCTGTCTGACCGGAGCAGCGACCGCGGAGGAGGATCCTTTCCTCGGCCAGACAAAGACATCTGTCAGTACCTGGGAGGAACTGAAAAGCCGTTCTCCAGAAGCCCGCTGGGAATCCCTGTCACGCGAGAGCAAACGCGAACTGAAGAAACAGGAACGCAAGGAACGCCGCGAGCAGCGTAAGCAGAGTAAGACTGAAGACGAGCAGGAATTTGTCGCGCCCTTCCGTCCGATTCCAGATGACATGCCCGTTGCACCGGCGCCTGCTGCCGGCCAACCCGCTGCCACGGGTGTGAACACGTTTGCGACCACCCGGTCCAGCACTGTCGTCAGTCCAGCACCGGCTGCAGTGCCGGCTGCAGAATCATTCAAAACCATCGGTCTGGCACAGAAGCCGTCCGTCGCGGCCCCGACGCAGAATGTACCCTATAACAGTGTGACTGCGGCTCCGGCTGCGACACCGTCCAGACAGATTGTGCCGGTGTTTCCTGAATCGGATAACAGCAGTTCCAACTTCGTGACGACTCAGAAGAGCTACGAAGATCTGTCCGATGACATCCCCAGTATCGATGGTGTGGCTACGGAACCGGAAGACCTGGAAGATGAAACGCCACACCTGCTGAAGAAAATCTCCGTGATCAAGCCGTTCTTTGACTATGAGCCCGATCCAGAGATCGCCAAGAACGAGCCCTGCCGGAATCTCTGTCCCCGCCCCGATGGCAAGCCCTGTAAAGCATCGGATGAAGAAGGGGTCGCGATCCTGGAGTGCCCGCGGGAATTCAAACTCAGCCATGAACCCTATCCGGGGCGGAACTTCACCGAAAGCATCTACACCTGGGAAGCTTCGAACGTGAACTACAACCCGCTCTACTTCGAAGATCCCAACCTGGAACGGTATGGTCTGTCACGCCGGGACGTCGTTCAGCCCTTTGTTTCCATCGGACGGTTTACCGGCCAGTTGATTGCCTTGCCTTACCAGATGAGCATCGACCCGCTCCGCAAACGGATGTACCCGCTGGGATACTATCGTCCGGGCGAAGCCAATACTCCCAAGCGAATCAACGGGATTCCCTGGAATACCAAAGCAGCCCTCACAGAGGGACTTACAGCAACCGGCCTGGTGTTCATTCTGCCTTAAGCTGATCCGGAGTTTCCGGAGAGACACAGCGGCGGTTGCCGAAGCAGTATCGATTCGATATTCTCTAAACACATCCTGGCTCAACGGGTCAGGATGTGTTTTTGTTTATTCGCCCTGTCAGCTGTCCTGTTTCAGAGAATGTATTCCGTCCCATGTCCCGCGATTCCTTCAACCATGTTTCTTCTGCCTCCCGTGATCTGGCGGATGATATAATCCGTCGTGTTGCCAATCTGGTCAGTGAAGCAGAAGCAGCCACCAAGCCCCTGGAGCTGGATCCGTATCGCAGTCAGTTGTTTGAACTGTTCGTGATGGCCGATGCGGCCGGCTTTGTTGCTGAAGATGCAGAGATCGATCTCACGGCCGACAACCTGTGTCGTGAACTGGCCAGCCTCTGGGACCTGACGGAAGCGACCCAGGACGCGATGTCCTCTCAATCGAAAATCCCCTCTGAGCAGCTTGGTAAATTGCGTGCACTCTGGTCCGTGTTGCGGCTTTGGATGGAATGGGACTATGCCTGGAAACGCTGGGAAGAATTTCATCCCCGTGACGGCAAATAGGAGACGTTGCGATTACTCACACAGCGCCAGCCAGCCGGCTTCCATGTTGAGGCTGGCCTGTTGGCTTGTGAATCGTTCCAGAGCCCGTTCCCGCGCTGCCTGCGCCAGGCGCTCCCTCAGACCCTGATCGTGCAACAGTCGCTGTATGGCCTGTGCCAGGGGCGCTGCTTCCCCGGCAGGCACAAGCAGCGCCGATACTTCCGGGTCTACGATTTCACTGGTTCCACCCACAGCGGTGGCCACGACAGGCAGTCCGCTGGCAATCGCTTCCAGCAGGACGCGTCCCAACGGTTCCTGTTTGGCGGAGTGCACCAGCAGATCGACTTCGTTCATCAGAAACGGGATATCGTCACGATACCCCAGCCGGTGCAGACGACCCTTCAGGCCGAGTTGGGCAAAAGCGTCATTCAGGCCGCGGTCAAAGTCGATGCTTTCCTGTTTCTGTGAATGCCGTTCGCCGACCAAGACAAAATGCGTCTCCCGGTCCCCCTGCTCCGCCAGCAGACTGGCCGCCTCTGCCAGAATGTCCTGACCTTTGCGGAGGCCGATCTGTCCGATCGTCAGGCAGAGGCGTGATTCTGCGGGCAGCCCCAGTTCCTGTTTCAGTGCGCCCGTAGCGGGGCGCGGCTGAAAACGTTCGATATCGACGCCGTTATAACAGACGGCGACGGTGTCCGGATCCAGATTTTGCGAGATATGAAAATCGCGGGTGGCATGCGAGACCGCGAACAGCCGCTGGTTCTGATTCAGATCACGGATCGCGGCCCGACTTAATTTGATGATGTCCCGCAGATGACCCGAGCAGCGGACCGGCAACTGGTCTGCCAGGGCCCCGGTCAGTCGCGACATGGAGAGACTGTTCGCGTGCAGCAGGTCGAACGAGTTTGCCTGCAATACGGGTAGTAATTGCAGGGCGACTTCCTCCCGTGACAGCCGCTGTCCGTGGGTATCATGAAAGTGAACCGGGTGACACGGGATCTCCAGGGAAGACAGACGCTGGTGTAACGGACTGTCGGCGGGGCAGAAGGCGGTGAACTCGATGGACTGGCCATGCAACTGTTTGAGCATGGCCAGCATGGAATGCTCGCCTCCATTCAGGGAACCGAACTCAAACAGGAGGGCAATCTGCTTCACGTCTCAGTCAGCTTTCGGCTGTTGATCGAGTTGCGCTTTCAAAACGGCTTCCCGCGTTTTGCGTAAGCCAGTTTTGGCAACTGCGAGGGGGTCCTGTTCCCAGTACTCGCGGTTGAACAGTTCCAGCGAGAGCACGCCCCGGAACCCGGCTTTGTGAATCATGCGAAAGATCTCGGTCAACGGTGCTACGCCGTCGCCCGGATAAACGCGGTCTGCATCGTTGATCGTTTCGCGGGGGGGATCGGCGGGATAGTCGTTCACGTGAAAGACCTGAATGGCCGAGCCGCTGAGCAGTCCCAGTCCGTTGAAATCGGAGCCCCCTTTGTAGATGTGATACACGTCCGGGAGCAGACAGGCTTTGGGGTGGCCGCTCTCGATCGCTACAAACATGGATTCCCCCAGCCGCGAGAGGGACTCGGAAAATCCCCAGACTTCGACCTGCGGAATCACCTGCATCTGATCGCCCAGTTCCAGCAGCGCGCGGTAGCGTTTCGCGGCGGCGAACAGGTCCAGGTCGGACTGTTTGGTCGCTCCGGTAGGAGGTGCAGCGATGCGGATGCCGCCGATCTGCTGGAGCGTGTCCATGTCGCGTTTTGCCTGTTCGAGGCCCGCTTTGCGTTGTGCTGGATCATCGACGATCCACTGGGCAAAGCCGATGGCACTCTCGACGGTCAGGCCGGCATCTTCGATCCGTTTACGGAGATCCTGCAGGGAGCCCCCCTCTGTGACATACTGGTCGATATCCCGCATCCAGGGCTCGATCGCATCGTAGCCCGCCTGGGAGGTCAGGTTGATCTGTTCGACGATGCCCAGTTTCTGGCCGCGGACCGTGCTGGTGTTGAAGCAGTAAGCGAACGGTTCAGCGGCAGATCGCTTCCGTGCGGGTGTCGCAGCGGCAGCGGGAGTAGTGGCAAGACCGGCAGTCAGCAGTCCGCCTGCGGCAGCCAGCATTTCACGTCGATTGAGATTTGTTTGCATGGGGGTGGTTCCGGTGGGATCGTTGTCAGGAAAGTTGATCCATTAAAACTACCTGACGGGGGGACCATTTTCAACCTGTTCCCATGCCCCGATCGAAGGCGTCCAGATCCCGCTGGAAGAGGCTCATCACTTTGTGCAGCGTTTCCCGGTTGATTTTCCAGCTGGGATTGTCAACCGTATAGCGATTGCAGTGATCGACGAGCAGTCGGTACAGGAACTTAAACAGGTGCCGGGGGACCCGCAACTGGGCGAATTGCGCGATCAGTTCCTGTTCGGAGATGGATTCCTCAAACAGGTCGCGGATGGAGGTATTCGTTTTGTGGTCTGCCGTGCAGGCCCGGATGCGGTCACAGGCGACGTCGTACAGCGATTCCCCGGTCCAGTCCAGCGAGGTGATCAGGTTCTGCTTGTCCAGCCGCGAGCGTTCGTAGAACTCTTTTTCTTCCCGCTGCAGGTAATAGACGACATCCGAGGGGAGCAGCAGTTTGAAAGCGACTCCCGGATGTTTGAGCAGTTTGTTATCGAACATCGGCCAGAGGAGATCACGCATCCGTTCGGCGGATCCGTTGACCAGGTGCGGTTCGTCGACCCGGTCTACCAGGATGACGATATTCGTGAACCCCATTTTTTTGAGGATCGTCTGGAATTTGGTCAGTAGTTCGTAGCGGTCATCGCTGCGGTCGCGACAGGGAATCGGCTGGCCGGCCAGTTCCCGGCGTTCGATGCGCGAAAGAATTTTGCGCAGAGCATTCGACAGGTGATCGAAAACGCGCACTTCGCGCGAGACCCGCCAGGACTTCCACATCAGTGTCAGCTGTTTCCAGAGCCAGGGGGACCAGCCGGCAAACATGATCAGCCAGATCCACCATTTCTGGAAGTCTTTCCAGTTGCCGAGGTAGAAGACGAGCGCGACGGTAACAATGCTCACCAGGAAGCCGAGCCCGCGTTCCCATTCGGTTTTCAGGTAGCCGAATTTCAATCTGCGGCGCAGCCGGTTCCAGCGCTGTACCGCCGGCATGTCCAGGCTGTGATCATAAAAGGCGGCCAGCAGTAACAGGTCCCGTTTTTCCAGATGAGTCAGGCTGTTGACCTGTGCTTTGGAGACCGAGCGGATGTTGTTTTCAGCCGAGTTGTCCGGCTCGATCATTTCGCCGATCAGCTGTGTGACGCCGAGTGAGAGGATGGCGTCCATGTGATCCCAGAGGCGCCAGTGCGACAGCAGACGTTCGGGGCGGCGGTTGCGGCCCGAGTAACGCTCGCGGAAACAGTCCAGAAAGGGATTGAAGTTATCGTATTCAATCACGAACACACGGTTGTCCGGGTGCTGTTCATTGTGCTTCTGCAGCTGCTCGATCATCTGCATCCGGATCGCGGTCTTCCCTGCTCCCTTTTCGCCGAACACGACAGAGGTCGAAGGGTTGGCGGGATTGGAAAAAATTTTGTCCCAGACCGGATGATGCGTTCCGTTCAGACAGAATTCCTTGAAAACGTGATCGCTCTGAGCGTCTTCCTGGCCGAAGGGGTTTTCATTGATCCCGTGGTGATCTAAAAATTGCTGAACTTTCATCGGATCTTACTTATCTGAAATGGTCGTGCTTAAATTCCTGATTCCAAGCGACTTAGGACACACGGCCCCGTTCGGAACATCGAGAAAGCCTGCCGCCCGGCCTCGAGGGGTGCAGCTTTGTCAAAATGAGCAGAATGGGCAATCGTGTTGTCATTCAAACATAGGTCATAGACCGGGAAAATGTAAGTCATCAGATTGTTCCGGTCGGAAAATAGTGGTTGATTTTCAATCAGGAATTTGCGGCTCCCCTTGCAAGACAGGTCGGGTTTCAAGAGAATCCAGTTTTCCGACGTCGTTCGTGGGGAACGCGTTGTGTTTCTTTTGTGTTGAAGGTTGAATCCTACGTTGAACTGGCTTCCTCTTCTTGGTGCGCTGGCGCTGTTTGCGATTGGCATCCGTCTATCAGCCCTGTTCAGTGGATCCGAGACCGGCTTTTACCGTGTCAGTTTCCTGCGTCTGAATATCGACGCCAACGAAGGTGATCCCATCGCCAAGCGGCTCTGCTGGTTCGCCCAGAATCCGAGCTACTTTGTGGCGACGACTCTGATCGGGAATAACCTGGCGAATGACCTGGTGACGATCGCGATTTCCATGGGGATCGCTGCCGTCTTTCAGGAGTCCGGAGGCAGGGCCGAGATCGTGACGACGATTCTGTTTACGCCGATCATCTTCATTTTCGGGGAGCTGGTTCCCAAGAATCTGTATTACCGGGCCCCGACCATGCTGCTGAAACGCTACTGCCGCTGGTTCGATTTCTTCTATCGGGCCTTCTGGATCATCAGTGTGCCCCTGGTTTCGATTACCCGTCTGCTGGAGCAGTTCTCACCCGATCGCAACAAACCGGCTCAGCTGGTGCTGGGACGGCAGCGGCTGGTGAAGGTGCTGGAAGAGGGACATTTGGAAGGTGTGCTGGGTAATGCCCAGAAGCAACTGGTCCGGGGGATGTTCAATACCGCGGCGCAGTCGATCCGTAAGGTGATGATTCCGCAGGCGGCGATTAAAGGTGTGACCCGGAAGACCGACACCGCAGACATCATTCAACTGGCGCAGCAGAATCAGATTTCGTATATTCCGATTCGCGCAGAGCACCAGAGTGAATGGACCTCGTACATCAAGTTGGTGGACCTGATCACGTCGCCTTCTCCCATTATTCCCGCGGTGTATAACATGCCCCGTCTGCAGGTGGATTACAGTATGCTGGAAGCACTGTATTTGCTGCGAAACTCCTCTTCCGCCTTTGGTGCCATTTATCAGAACAATACGCAGATCGGGATCGTGAGTCAGCTGGACCTGGTCAAGGCGCTCTGTTCTTCAGACGGTCCCCTGCTGATGACCAGCGGAGCGGCGATCTGATTCGGGCGGAGACGGGGCGATTTGGAGTGGATTGCGGGATTGTGCCCGACGCCGTACAATCAACGCCCCTTGGGAGAACCGGCTCCAGCCCGGTACAAAATGCCACTTTTTCGAGGGTTGCGCTGCGGTTTCAGCTGAACCCGGGCGGAAATCGAGTGTCTGTACACATTACAGTCAGTATTGTTGTCTGATTTCATTTAACTTCAGTCGGGAATATCATGCCACAACGTCGCATCCTGGTCACCGCGGCTCTGCCTTATGCCAACGGTGACATTCATATCGGCCATCTCGTGGAATACATCCAGACGGACATCTGGGTGCGGTTTCAGAAACTGCGCGGAAACGCCTGTCGTTTCTTCTGCGCCGACGATACGCATGGCACCGCGATTATGATCCGCGCCCGTCAGGAAGGCCGCTCGGAAGAAGCGTTGATCGCCGACGTCCGCGAAAAACATATTGCCGACTTCACCGGCTTCAATATTGAGTTCGATAATTACGGCAGCACGAACAGCGAACAGAACCGCAAGGTCTGTCACGAAATCTGGTCGGCACTGCGGGAAGCAGGCCTGGTCCACGAAAAGGAAGTCACGCAGCTGTTCGACGTGCAGGAAAACACGTTTCTGGCTGACCGCTTCGTGAAGGGGACCTGTCCGAAATGTAAGGCCCCTGATCAATATGGCGATAACTGCGACAAATGCGGCAGCACGTACACGCCCGCCGATCTGATCGATCCGGTCAGCACGCTGTCGAACACGACTCCCGAACTCCGCACCGCCAGCCATCTGTTTGTGCGGATTGAAGACCTGCATGGCTTCCTGGATGAATGGACCCAGTCGGGCGCACATCTGCAGTCGGAAGTCGCGAATTATCTCAAAGGACATTTTCTGGGAGACCCGCTGCGTGACTGGGACATCTCCCGCCCGGCTCCTTATTTCGGTTTTGAAATTCCGGACAGCCCGGGCAATTACTGGTACGTCTGGTTCGACGCGCCGATCGGTTACATTGCCTCCACACTCGAATGGTGTGAGAACAATCACGAAGACTTCGACACGTGGTGGAAAAATCCCGAAACCGAAGTGCATCACTTCATCGGCAAAGACATCACTTACTTCCATACCCTCTTCTGGCCGGCCATGCTCAAGACATCGGGTTTCAATCTGCCCGAGAAGGTGCACATTCACGGTTTCCTGACCGTGGATGGCGAGAAAATGTCGAAATCCAAAGGGACCTTCGTCAAAGCGGCCACCTATCTGAATCACCTTGACCCTGCCTGTCTGCGTTACTATTACGCCTCCAAGCTGGGGCCGAGACTGGATGACCTCGATCTGAACCTGGACGAGTTCGTGCAGAAGGTGAATTCGGACCTTGTCGGGAAGGTTGTGAACCTGGCAAGCCGGAGTGCGAAGTTCGTGGCCCAGACGGGATTGTCTGCATCCTATCCGGATGACGGCGGCCTGTTTGAATACGGGGCCAGTCGCAGCGAGACAATTGCGGCGGCGTATGAGAACTGCGATTATAACGGTGCGATGAGAGAAATCCTCACACTGGCAGACCGGGCCAATAAATATGTCGAAGATCAGAAACCGTGGGAACTGCGGAAAGACGAAGATCGCCAGCAGGAACTGCAGAACATCTGCACGATTGCCCTGAACCTGTTCCGGCAGATTGTAGTGTATCTGACTCCCGTGCTGCCCCGACTGTCTGGTCAGACGGGTGAATTACTGAATGATCCGATTACCAGCTGGGATCAGGCGCAGACGCCGCTGACGGGGAATGCTGTCAGCAAATTCCAGCATATGTTTAAACGAATTGAAGAGAAACAGGTAGAAGCCATGACTGAAGAAGCAAAAGAAGATGCGGCAGCCGCCGAAAGTGAAGCAGCGGCCTCGCAGTGGAATGACAGTGGGGACGCTCTCGAACAGGAGCCGATGTCAGAAGAATGCACGATCGATGATTTCGTCAAAGTCGATCTGCGCGTGGCCCGCATCGTAGAAGCCAACTCGGTTCCCGAAGCGAACAAGCTGCTGCAGCTGACACTGAGCCTGGGAGGCGATGAGCGGCGGAATGTGTTTGCGGGCATCAAAGCCGCATACGACCCGGAAGAACTGGTCGGGCGGCTGGTGATCTGCTGTGCGAATCTGAAGCCGCGCAAGATGCGGTTCGGTACCAGCGAAGGCATGGTACTGGCCTCGGGGCCAGGCGGGAAGGATGTCTTTCTGCTGTCTCCCGATGAAGGGGCCGTGCCCGGTCAGCGCGTGCACTGATCAAGGATCATGCTGAATTAGAGACAGGCCATCCAGGTGCTCCCCGGGTGGCTTGTTTTATTTACCTGGCATGAGAACAGGGTGTCCCAGCAGGCCGTAACGTTTCCCTGTCTGGGAAACCGTCCAGAAGAAAGCCTTGAGTTTTCCCTCCTTGACGACCGGCGTGATGTGACCGCTGTAGATGATATTGGGCGGCTGCTCGCTGCGTTTGAGGTAGCGCTGATGTTTTTCAAACGCTTGAAAGGGGCCTCCGGGATTCCGGGAAACCAGATGCGCGACTTTTGCGCCTCCCTGATAGAAGTGTTCGATCACAAACAGATGATACTCCCCGTTGAGAAGCGCGACGCCAGTCAATTCCTGGGCCCGGACTCCCTCCGGCCTGGTAGTGACGACAATGGCTTTGGACCAGGAATCTTCCTTCAACGGATGCGATGATTCACAATGAACGATCTGATAACCCCGGGAACTGGCCGTACGGTGGTAGAGATGCAGGTGGTTGTCTGATTCATCACTGACCAGAGCCGCATCGTCATCTTCTCCCGGCAGATCTGAAATCGGATTGGCTGTTTTGTGCCAGGGAAGCTGTTCGGGGTCGGTGTTGGAATAGGCCAGGCCGATACTCCGTTGTGTAAAATGACTGGTCCGTCTGGCACTGTAGGGACAGTAAATGATGCCATTATGAAACGTCGCAGCAACGGAACTGGCCACGCCAAACTGGTCGTGGCTGCCCGACATCGTTCCTTTGGGGATTGCGACCCCATGATAAGTCCAGTCTTTAAGGTTCGGACTCGAGAACAGATGAATCTCAGTATTATAGGTGTTCGGATGATGCTCACTGTGTAGCGGGATCACATCGGCGAGCAGGTAATACTTTTTCTTGATGGGATGCCAGACGATCGCGTGTTCGCGCAGGCTCGCCTCTCCGGTTGCTGACTGAGCGTTCAACTCGACCTGGTACGACTGGGAAAAGTCACAGCAAACCAGCGAATCTGCCCTGGCGGCGGGCTGACAGAGCAAAAGCAGGACTAGAAATCTCCATATACCAGTCATAGCAAAACCTGCTTTCTGCCTGAAGGGATAATCGTGTGAGAGAGCACTATTTCTATTTTCTACGGGCAGCGAGGGGAATTCAAGCAGAGAATTCAGCGGGGAGGTCTTTCACGCTGCTGAGCACGCGTCTCTGTTGATGTGCATCCTTGCTTCAGGACTGTAAATACGCACTGTGAATGGTCTGACCTGTATATGATCCTGTTTGGTAAAATCCGGAAAACCGGTTCAGTTTGCCAGGCAGGACATTTTTGTTCTGGAACAAATGGTCCTCAATCATCCACCCAATCTGACGTTTTTTAAGTGGTTTTATTGAAGAAGCTTTTTCGTAAGCTTCCTAATCGTTGTATTCGGTACAGGAAGGCCGGAGTGTGCAGAGATTCTGCTGAAATAAAATTGACTCCTTTTGTAAACAACATAGATTTTGGTGGCCAGTCAGTCGGCGTCCCTTCTGAACAGGGCCATGTGAGAGTGGATCAGTTTTGTGAATTCACAGTACTCTAGTGGATCAGGACTGATCCTGAAACGATCCGGGCATTCAATCGTTTCCTGAGTTAAGCTGGTTACCCGGATACATTACACATCAAATCGTAACTAACATCAGGCGATGTGACAGGCACATTCGTTTAATCTCGGAGAAGGGCAATGATTAAAGCTACACCAAAACAAGCAAGACGAGCAGGTTTTACCCTGGTCGAAGTGCTGATTGTAGTCGTGATCCTGGGGATCCTCGCTGCAACAGTACTGCCACAGTTTACTTCAACCAATGACGACGCCAGAGAGTCCGTACTGGTCCAAGACCTGCAGACCCTGCGCAGTCAAATTCAGTTGTACAAATTCCAGCACCAGGGCAAATTCCCGGCAAACGGTTCTACCGATCCGAATGATTTCCGTGATGCACTGTTGCTGTCCAGCGACAAAAATGGCACAACGGGTGCCGTTGGTACCAAGCCGCTGGGTCCCTACCTCATCGGCAGTCTGCCCCCGAACCCCTATACGGGTGGTCGTGGTGTGATGATTGTTGCCGATGTTCCCGGTACAACTCCTGATGAAACTGCCAAAGATGGTACTGAAATCGTCGGCTGGATTTACAATCCTGCTACCGGCGAGATCAAAGGTAATAACTCCGGTAACGCTGCCAACGGCAGTAAGCTGGAAGCGCTCTAAAGAGCCGATTCAGCCTTTGCTGAAATAACTGCTTGAGACATTCTTTAGGCAAGAGTGAACCAAAGAGGCCCCTGGTATGAACCTTCATGCCAGGGGCTCTTTTTATTGAATTGCCCGGATGGTGTTGCTTTTCGTAACAGGATGCTTTTTAGTATAGCTGAAGAACATCCACCAGCGAATTTCACTGAATCGTCTTTGGAGAAGACCATCAGTCGATCCGGAAAGGTATCCTGCCATGCAGTTCATGAAGTTTTCTTTCGCATTCCTGCTGACCCTGCTGCTTGCTCCCTGTCTGCTGTCGGCACAACAGGCTCCTTCCTCGGCGGTGCCCGGTCGGCCGAATATCATGGTGGTCCTCTGTGACGACCTGGGCTATGGCGACCTGGCCTGTTTCGGACATCCGGTGATTCAAAGCCCCCACCTGGATCGGTTTGCGAGTGAAGGTCTGAAACTGACGAGCTGTTATGCCGCCCATCCCAACTGCTCCCCTTCCCGTACCGGACTGATGACGGGCCGGACCCCTTTTCGCGTGGGCGTCTTTAACTGGATTCCCATGTATTCCCCCATGCATGTCCGCAAGCGGGAGATTACGATCGCGACGCTGCTGCGCCAGTCGGGCTATGCGACCTGTCACGTGGGCAAATGGCATCTGAACGGCATGTTCAACCTGGTGGGGCAGCCGCAACCCTCCGATCATGGATTTGATCACTGGTTTTCCACGCAGAACAATGCCCTGCCTACGCACGAGAACCCGTTTAACTTCGTCAGGAATGCAAAGCCGGTCGGCCGGCTGGAGGGCTACGCATCACAGCTGGTCGCGGACGAAGCGCAGGACTGGCTGGTCAATCTGCGTGACAAAGAAAAACCGTTTTTCATGTTTGTCTGTTTTCATGAGCCGCACGAACCGATCGCAAGTGCCGAACGGTTCCGCAAACTGTATACCGCGCCTGAAGGATCGACGTTGCCCGCACATCATGGCAATGTTACCCAGATGGACGACGCTTTCGGCCGGATTCTGAAGACACTGGAAGAGCAGAAACTGCGCGAGAACACGTTGATCATTTTCACCAGCGATAACGGCCCGGCGATCACAGGGCGTCATCCGCACGGATCGGCAGGGCCGCTGCGCGATAAAAAAGGCTATACCTACGAAGGGGGCATTCGCGTGCCGGGCATCATTCAATGGCCCGGACATGTCAAACCGGGGACCGTCAGCGATGTGCCGGTGTGTGGTGTCGATATTCTGCCGACCCTGTGTGAGGTCGCAAAAATTTCTGCTCCTGCCGATCGCGTACTGGACGGGACGAGTATCCTACCCCTGTTTAAGGAAGAGCCTTTACAGAGGAAACGCCCGTTGTACTGGCAGTTCAACCGGTCCCGCAACGAACCCAAAGTGGCGATTCGTGACGGCGAATGGAAGCTGCTGGCACGACTCGATGTGCCGACCCCGAAACCTTCGGGCAGCATCACGGCCCAGGAGATCAAAGATCTGAAACGGGCGAAGCTGACGGGCTTTGAGCTGTATCACATTGCCAGCGACATCGGAGAAACGACCGATCGCTCTGAAAGTGAACGCGAAATCTTCGAAAGAATGAAGCAGCAGATGCAGGAAATCTATGCCGAGGTCCAGGCCGAAGCACCGGTCTGGCCGGCCTGGGAACGTTCCGGCTATGAAGGAAAAATCATCCGGGAATATTATCAGAAGCAGGCTGAGGAAAAGAAACAGCAGAAACAGAAGTAACCTGCGGACGTGTGTGTTCTGACAATTTAGCATCAATCGTAAACTTGAATCGGTCTCAGCCAGGTGAGTGAGGTCTGGTTCTATTTTTCGCTCAATTTGCTATCGGTTTTTCATAGGAAACCTGACTGAGCGTTGGACGTGGGAGCTGCGACCTCCTGCTCGCTGTGCTCGGCCCGAATTGCATTCGGGCCCACCCGGTTACACCACGAAATAGACGAATGATTCCCTACCACGAAAAGCACGAAAGACACGAAAAAACGGGCAGGAGTGCAGAAGAGAACGTGGGTGGTCCCGGATGTAATCCGGGATTGCCGCAGGCAACGGGAGGTTACGGTGTGAGCGAGAACTTGTGCTGATTTGCGCCTCAATCTGTTACCGGTCCTGCATAGGAAACCTGGTTCTGAGCTGGACGCGGGAGCTGTGACCTCCTGCTCGCTGCGCTCGGTCCGAATTGCATTCGGACCCACCCGTCTATATGAAAAGAGCCCGTCTCAAGAACATGAGACGGGCTCGTTCGTATTTAATTCAGAGCGGGTTCACGATCAATGGTTGAACAGGAACTCGCGGCTGTTGCTGATCGCCCAGAGCACGTCCTGGTAGCCTTCCCGTTTGTCTTTGGAAGCCTTGACGATCTGATCGCATTTGGCCAGCTCCTCTTTGGTCGGATAGCGGCTGAAGGCGGTCAGATACATTTCGGTAAAGACGTCATGATCGGCAGCTTTGGCTTTGATCAGTTTTTCAATG
Organism: Gimesia panareensis; assembly: GCF_007748155.1. Lineage (GTDB taxonomy): Bacteria > Planctomycetota > Planctomycetia > Planctomycetales > Planctomycetaceae > Gimesia > Gimesia panareensis. Next base: position 7,569,579 of record NZ_CP037421.1, on the reverse strand, counting down.
CGGCCGGTTTTGGCAGCCAGCTTGGTGTTGATCAACTGACCGTTGGCCACCTGCAGGACCTGTGCCAGGTTGGGCTGGCTCGTGCGTTCGCATTCACAGGTAATCACACGCTTGGGACGTCCCAGGGTATCCAGGAAGTAAGAGTTGTAATTCGGATCGGGCAGTTCAATGGCCCGCGTTCCCTCCGGCACACCGCGGAAGCGTTCCTGGGATCCGGTGATATCATCCAGGGCATCCAGCATGACCTCGGCTGAGAGGCGTTTCACGTTGTAGTGGGTGTAAAACCGGGTCTTGGCGACGTTTTCCGGCAGCGGTTCTGAAGCCAGCTGATAGGCACGGGAATTCATGATGACCCGCATCAGTTCTTTCAGGTCATAGCCCGACTTCACAAAATGATCGGACAACGCATTCAGCAGTTCCGGGTTGGAAGCCGGGTTGGTCTCCCGCATGTCGTCGATCGGTTCCACGAAGCCGGTGCCCATGTAGTACGACCAGAAGCGGTTGACGATGTTCTTGGAGAACAGTTCATTTTCCGGTGAGGTGATCCAGCGTGCCAGCGGGCGGCGTAAGTCGCGAAACTCTGACGACTCAACCGGCTCACCCATCAGCGGGGTGGGTTCCATGGTCTTGCGGGTCCGCGGATGACGGATGGAACCGCTGTTTTTGACCTTGATGATCGTATCCTGTCCCAGCGCACCGAATTCAACACTACTCTTGTTACCGACGCGGGTGAAGAAGGCGGCCAGGCTGTAGTAGTCTTTCTGGCTGTAAACTTCAAAGGGATGGTGGTGGCACTTGGCACACTGCAGACGGACGCCCAGGAAGATCTGGGACGTTGCTTCCGCGAGGTCTTCCGGTTTGGAAGCGATCTTAAAGTAGTTGGCCGGACCGTTCTTATAAATGGATCCCTGGGCGGTAATGATCTCGCTGACGAATTCATTGACCGGTTTGTTTTCCCGCAGGGACTGGCGAACCCAGTTGGAAAAGGCCCACATACCGCCATCGCCGATTTTATTGCGGTTGATGCGGAGCAGATCGCCCCACTTCATGCCCCAGTTGGCACTCCAGGCCTCGACGTAGACATCACGCTCCGGATCACCGGTCAGGCCCAGCAGTTCGTCAATCAGGTAACTGCGTTTGTTGGGATCCTTGGAAGCCAGGAAGGCTTTGACTTTTTCCGGTGTGGGCAGGGTGCCGATGCAATCCATGAAGGCACGTCGAATGAAGACTTCGTCCGAACAGAGCGGAGAAGGCTCCAGCCCCAGTTCTGCGTAACGCTGTTTGATCTGTTCGTCGATAAAGTTGTTGGGTTTGAAATCGGCCAGGTTGACCTTGTCTTTGTAGGGGGAGATGACCGTCGAAATTTTCGCCTGCCCCATGAAGCGGACCATGATCGCGGTCTGACCCGGCCCCTTGATTTCAATTTTGCCGCGCGGTGTCACGGTGGCGATGTTTTCGATCAGGCTGTCATACTGTGCCAGGGCAGTGACGTCCTGTTTGGAACCATCACTGTATTCGGCGATCACGCGCAGCTGCTGAATATCTCCTTTTTTGTAACGGCGGGACATCGGAGTCAGCTGCATGCCGACCACTTTGGGTTCCTTGTCGTCGATTTCCGTGACGGCTTCTGCGATCCAGGTTTCCAGGATGTGGTATTCATAAGAGTCTTTTGCAAAACGGCGTCCACCCCCGTGAGCCATGCCCATCGAGGCTTTCTGCAGAATCAGACTCTCTTTCGGCTGCAGGATCGAAACGCGCCGCTGGCGGTCGTCGCGGGCAATCGCGGGGTAATCCTGCTCCGGAGCAAAACCAAAGAGTGAGAGTTTAAAGCCCCCTTTACCGAACTGCGAAGCATGGCAGCCTCCCAGGCTGCAGCCCCCTTTGTTGAGGACCGGGACGACATCTTTGACGAAGCTGACGTTCTTGCCGCTGGCCCGCGATTTCACCACGACATCGATCACACGTTTGTCTTTACCATGTGTGACCTGGATCTTTCCCTGGCCAGTGCGTAAGGGCCGCACGAGACCTTCCGCATTCACTTCCAGAATGGCGGGGGTCAGGCTGGTGTAGCTGACTTCATGGGTCAGATCGCGGACAATTTTTTTGTCTGCCAGTACCGAGGCCTGGATCTGGAAATAATCCAGCAGACCGGAAAGTTCGATCTGTTCCGGTGCCACATGGAATCCGGACTCAGCCGCGCGGGAGGCATTCAGCGCAAAGCTCCCGAGCAAAAATGTCGTAACAACCAGCAGTCGGTGGAACATCAATTTTTTCTTCACGTGAGTCTTCCAGTTCATCATGAGATCAACTCGCTTTTGCTTGCCGTCAGCTGTTTTGAAGAAAGTTCTTCATTGCTGACAGGTGTCTCAGGCAACAGCTGTCGTCAGTGCAGGGCACAGGCGGGTCTGGCAGGTTGAGTGTGGTGTCAGGTGGGAATATCGTGGCTTAACATAAGAAGCCATTTATACTTAAATATACTAAAAAACTAAGAAATTGCAAAAAAAACTCTGCGATTTCGATAGATTTTCTGCTTTGGTGGGAACAACGGGTTCTGGGTTTACGTTCAGTGGTCACTGCGCAGAACCCTGCTGCATCCTCTATTTTATCGCTATATTTTAAGTCAATCAAGGAGTGAAATTTTTGAAAGCCGATTTCCGACTTATAAAATTCCCATAAGGAAACCGATTTTATATTTGCCTGCCTTACATAAACGGTTACAATTATATTAGTTATCTTGCCAAATTGATAACGCCGACAATTTTATTCCCTCCGAACCTCATCCCCTGCCCTGCAGGGTCCTGCCACAAAAGGAGTTTCTGATGCTGAAGCTTTTCCCACAGAAGGTTTCTAATTGTGAAACCGGAAGCCGTCGTCAATTTCTATTGGAAGTTGGTGCGCTGAGTGCTTTGGGAATCACGCTGGATTCCGTCCTGCGTGGTCAGGCGCATGCTTCCCAGGGTGAGTCTGGTGCACTGGCAGATCCTGCTAACGATACCAACTGCATTCTGATCTGGACCCGTGGCGGTACCAGTCATCATGATACGTTCGATCCCAAGCCGAACGCTTCTGCCGATGTGCGCGGCGATTTTTCTGCCATCAGCACCGCACTGCCCGGCTTTCAGTTTACCGACCAGGTCCCCCTGTTCGCGAAACACGCGAAAGAATTCACCATCATGCGGAATCTGAACCCGAAGAACGGTTCACACTCAACCGCAGATGCGTTCATGTTGTCGGGGCACAAGTTTAACCCTTCGGTGACTTACCCGTGTTATGGTGCGGTGATTGCAAAGACCAAAGGTTTCAAAACCAACATTCCGCCTCACATTCAAATCGGAACGAACGTGGACCGTCGTTTTAACGGTGGTCTGGGTGGTTATCTGGGGATGCAGTACAATCCCTTTGAAATTCCCGGTGATCCGAACGCCAAGAACTTTTCCGTACGGGATATTTCACCCCCCTCGGGAATTTCCATTGATCGTCTGAAACGACGCCAGCAGGCTCTGGCTGCCATCGATACGCTGCAGCGTCAGGCTGATGAGAACCAGAATGCGTTTGAAGCTTCTGATGCCCATTATCAGAACGCGTTCAGCATGATCACCTCGGCCGATACACAGAAGGCGTTCGACCTCAGCCAGGAATCGGATAAGACCCGCGACGAATACGGTCGGCATAACCTGGGACAAAGCTGCCTGCTGGCCCGCCGTCTGATTGAAGCCGGCTCCCGTTTTGTGACGGTCAGCAGCGGTGGCTGGGATACCCATACCAATAACTTCAAAGGTCTGCAGCGATTGCTGCCTCCGTTTGACCAGGGAGTCACCTCGCTGGTACTCGACCTGAAGCAGCGGGGCATGCTGGACAATACCCTGGTTGTCTGGCTGACCGACTTTGGCCGGACCCCGGTGATCAACTCAGCCGCCGGTCGTGACCACTGGTCGACTGCCTCCACCATGATGATGACAGGCGCGGGGACTCCCGCCGGTCAGGTGGTGGGAGCTACCGACGATACTGGTTCCCGTCCGGTTGGTAAGGAATACTATCCGCAGGATGTGGCTGCGTCGATTTACACAAAACTGGGTGTTCAACTCGATCATTACTTTATCTCTCCCGAAGATGGGCGTCCGCTGATTATCAATGAAGGACAACCCATTCCGGAACTGATGGGGTAATTTCGGGTACTCCTTCCTCACTCATATAGCGGTGATCGCCCCTGTGGACGTCCGGTCCAAAGGGGCATCCCTGTTTTCAGGCAATCCATTGAGTTTATTCAGGATCATGGTAATGCGCTGTCTCGCTTTTTCGTTGTTGACTCTCAGTCTGTTCGTCTCCGCCCTGCCCCACTTGCAGGCAGCCGATGAAAAGAAAGACGCCCCCTCCAAAATCGGTTTCCGCCAGTTGGTTGCTTTCAAACCGGCGGCGGTTCAACAGGGGGACAAACGCCAGATTCAGCTGCATACCAGCTATACCCTGGATGGAACGCATTCTGTCTTTTTCGACCAGCCCGGCATCAAGATGACTTTCACCGAGCCGAAACCCAAAGCAGCGCCGCGTCGGGGGCGGGGATCTGTCGGAACGCCGTTTTCATTCGATATCGAAGTGCCCCAGGATCAGCCCACGCGGGTCTATGAGTGCCGCGTGGCGACCGATCAGGCCGTCTCCAGCGTTTCGCATCTGCTGGTGACTCCCTATCCGGTGATTGAAGAAGTCGAAAAGAAAGATAACAACACTTACGACACGGCCCAGGAAGTGACTGTGCCTTCCACCGTGTGTGGTATCGTGGAAAAATCAGAGGATCTGGACTGCTATAAATTCAAAGGGAAGAAGGGTCAGGAAGTCACGATTCAGGTCTATGCCCAGCGCGTAACCGAAGCGATTCACACGATGCAGACTTCGGGCGTGTATCTGATGGATTCGATTCTGACCCTGTATGGTCCTCAGAAGCAGATTGTCGCCCAGAACGACAACTACATTAAATCGGATTCGCTGATTACCTTTAAACTTCCCGCCGATGGGGAATACGTTTTTGAAATCCGTGATGCCCGCTATGTGGGAACGGGAAAATACGCGTATTGCATCGAAGTCAGCGACACCCCGTTTGTGAATTACACGATGCCGATGGCCGTTCAGAAAGGGAAGACGGCAGACGTCAACCTGCACGGCTTCGCTTTGAAAGGTCACGAAAAAGCCACGTTCTCTGCTGCGGATACCAAAGAGACCGGCTGGGCACAACGGACTTTCACGACTCCCGCAGGAAAAACCAACGCCGTCTGGACGCTGATCAGCGACAATCCTCAGGTGGCTGCTCCCAATACCAACACGAGCATGGAGAAAGCGTTTCCCTTAACACTGCCGGTCGGTGTGAGCGGTCAGCTGACGGAAGCCGAACAGACGCACTATTACTCGTTCAAAGCGAAGAAGGATCAGTACTACTCCTTCGATCTGATGGCCAACCGCATCGATCTGCCGCTGGACTGTGTCATGGAAGTGCTCGACGGCAAAGCCAAACCGCAGCGGATCTATGTCAACGGGGGTGCGAATACCGAAGCCGACGATGGTCTGTCGACCAAAGATGCGAATTTCTACTTCAAGGCGCCCGCGGATGGGGAATACTATGTGACCGTTCGCGACCTGCACGACCGGGGTGGAGAGCGTTTTGCCTATCACCTGTCGGCTGAACTGAGTGGTCCTGAGTTCGAAGTACATGGAGAATATTATTACGCCCAGATCGCTCCGGGCACCAACATGATGTGGTTTGCCCGCGTGAAACGGCTGAATGAATTTGACGGTCCCATTGAATTGAATATCGAAGGGCTGCCGGAAGGGGTCAGCCTTGAACCGGTCACGCTGCCCCCCGGCGTGAATGACTGTGGACTGATTCTGAAAGCTTCCAAGGACGCTCCGATCAACGCGTCACTGGTGAAAATTTCCGGCAAAGCCAAAGTTCCCGGTCCGGATGGGAAAGAACAGGAAATTGTCCGTTACGGACGCATCACCTGTGAGATTCAATCGGGCGGTGGAGGACAGGCCCGCTGGCCGATCAACACGTCGATCGTCGGAGTCACCAAGCCGCTCGACCTGCTGGAAGTCAAAGCGACACCCAGTGAGATCACGCTGAAGCCGGGCGAATCGGCCGAGATCAAAGTCACGATCAAACGCAGCGAAGCCTACAAGGACCCTGTGGTCCTGGCGACCGCGTTCGAGTATTTCAATTCCAAGTTCGGTCAGCAGTTGCCTCCGGGAGTGACCCTCTCGAAGAAGAGCAAAACCCGCCTGGCTGGAAAGACGCTGGAAGGAACGCTGATCATTGAAGCCTCTGATAAAGCGAAACCCATCAAGCGATTTCCTTTTGCCGCGATGGCCCGCGTGGGGATTACGTTCTCCATCACGACCAACTACGCATCCAATGTGATTTATCTGACCATCACGGATCCGGACGGAAAAGACAAGCTGGCGAAAAAATAGGGATCGACTTCGGTTCCTCTCCCCTCTATTCTGGAAGTAACGTTCACTTCTGCGCAGAAAGTCCATGCATGGTCTGGAGAGATTCAAGAACCGATTCCTTTCAGCAACAGGTTGCCGGCAGAGTCACGACATGGCTGGTGCTGCTTTGCAGCGGTCTGCTGCTGGCCGCCCCGCTGCCCGCACAATCTCCCTCGCGCGCACAGGCGAAGTCAGAGCCCGCGCTGCCGCTGTATGAATTCACCTTTCTGGACGCACAGCAGCAGGAACAGACACTGCAGGCAGCGCAGATCGTGGAGGCCCGTGACGGCGGCGTGGTGATGCTGAGCCGCGACGGACGATTGCTGACTGCCACCCCGGAACAGTTGAAGCAGAAGCGAAAATTGGACGAACCGTTCACTCCGCTGGGGAAAGCGGAGCTGACGGCGGCGTTGCAGCGTGAATATGGCGCGGACTTCGAAGTGACGCAGACGAAGCACTTCACGATCTGCAGCCAGGCGGGGAAACGTTATTCCCAGTGGTGCGGCTATCTGTTTGAGCGGCTGTATAAGGTGCTGCACAATCACTGGGACAGCAAAGAACTGCCTCTGCATGAACCGGAGGTCCCCCTGATCGCGGTGATTTTTAAAGACCGCGCCGCGTTCGAAGCGTATGCCAGTCAGATCCTGGGAGAAGGCGCTGCCGCCACGCACGGTTTTTATTCGATCCAGTCCAACCGGATGGTGCTCTACGACTTGACCGCAGCGCCGGGTGAGCGGCCCGCGTATAACGATGCCGACATCCTGAGGAAATTACGCAAATCGCCCTTTAACATTGCGACGGTGATTCATGAATGCACGCATCAGATCGCCTTCAATGTCGGCCTGCATACCCGCTTCGCCGACAATCCGCTCTGGCTGACCGAAGGGATGGCGACGTATTTTGAGACACCCGATCTGCGGAGCAAGACCGGCTGGCGAACGGTGGGCCGGCCCAATCCCTGGCGGCTCAGGCAGTTCGTGGATTATGCGCGTTCCCGCAGAAAAGCCGATTCGCTGCAGACACTGATCTCCTCCGATGCGCGGTTTCAGGATGCGGAGACAGTGCTGGATACCTACGCCGAAGCCTGGGCCTTTTCCTACTTCCTGATCAAGACCCACCGCAAGCAGTATGAGGAATACCTGAGTCTGATCGCCGCCCGCAAGCCGCTGATCTGGGCGACTCCTGAAGAACGGCTGCAGGCATTTCAGTCGGTGTTCGGCGAAGATCTGGCCCGCCTCGATCAGGAATTCCTGAAATACATGCGACAAATCAGTCGCTGACGCCGCTTTTTCTCTTTGCAATGTCTGGGTTTCTCAGTATGGTGCGCATACCATGCAGGATTCCGCGCACGGCCTCTGTGCGTATTCTCCTGACATTTCGGATCTCAATGCACCAATCCGTAAAGGGCTTCCGCCATGACGAACTCACTGCAACCCTCGGATGAACAGGCCAAGGTAATCACAGGTAGCCTGATGCTGCTGGCCATCATCGCTCTGGCCTTCGTGTTTTATATTACCAAAGCCGTCCTGATTCCGTTCGTGATCGCAATCTTCATCGTGACGATCGTTACGCCGCTGGTCGACCTGCTGGTCCTGAAGTGGAAAATGCCGCACATCGTTGCGATCTCAGCGACGCTGCTGCTGGTGCTTTCGATCGGGCTGCTGCTCTGTCTGATCCTGATCTATTCCACACAGCAGGTGATCGCCAAAGCGGAGACGGAGTACAGCGAGAAGCTGGGCATTTTTATCAACTCGACATTCAGCACGGTTCAGGAGGTGACCGAACCGAAGCAAAAAGAACAGGCCGAGTCCAAGTCCGAGGAAGCAGAATCCCCTGCCCCGGTAGAAACGCCTCAGACCCCCGTGGAAGCGCAGAAGCCTCCCGTGGGCTGGTTTCAGAAAGTCGGCGTCGACCTGAATGAGATGAAGCAACTGACGACCAGATATATGAAAGATGCTTTAAAGTCGATCGCCTTCAGTACGATGCAGACGGCACTCAACTTCACCACGACGTCGTTCTTTGTGGCGATCTTTGTGATCTTTCTGCTGGCCGGCCGCAATCCTCAAGCGGTGGTTAAAAACGTGATCTATTTCGAAATCGAAAAGAAGATCCGCAGCTATATTTCCACCAAGCTGATCATCTCGCTGATTACCGGGGTGCTGGTGGGAGTGACGCTCTCGCTGTTCGGACTGGAACTGGCACTGGTGTTCGGCATTCTGACGTTCCTGCTGAACTTCATTCCTTCGGTCGGTTCCCTGATCGCAACCCTGCTGCCGATCCCGGTGGCCTTCGCCCAGTTTTCGGGACAACCCTGGATCATTGCCGGGGTGATTCTGATTCCGGGAGCGATTCAGATGGCGATCGGCAACGGCATCGAACCCAAGATCATGGGCGAAGGCCTGCAGCTGCACCCGGTGACCGTCCTGCTGGCATTGTCGTTCTGGACGCTGCTCTGGGGCCCGATCGGTGCGATTCTGGCCGTACCCATTACCGCGGGAATTCGCATTGTGCTGATGCGGTTCGAATCGGGACAGACCGCCGGCAACCTGCTCGCCGGAATTTTGCCCGGCGAGTCGACTACGGTGGCCTGATCTGGATGTTTTGCTGATCGCTTAATACACGGTCATCGTATTGGAGACTTCCGTTCCCGGTCCGACGTCGATGTCGCCGGAGACGAGGTTATCGGTGATCTGAATCTGCTGACCCCCGGTGACGCGGATCGCGAAGTTCCTTTCGCCTTCGGTGATCAGGCAGTCGGAGATGCGGGACTGCTTCACGTTCTGCAGCAGGATGCCGCCGTTCTGGCACTGGCGGATGGAGCAGTTGGTGATGTTCATTCGCGCGCAGTTTTCGAGAATCAGGCCGGCGGGTACGCCGCGGGTCGCCAGGATATTCAACGCGTTGATTGTGCAGTCGGAGCAGTCTTTGAAGACGTTCGCGTCTTTGGTCTTGGCGCGGTAGTCGGGATTGCGGTCCAGCAGATTGGAACCGAGGACGATGTGCGAGGAATCTTCGACGAGCAGGTTGTGCTCATAAGCTTGCCAGAGCGTGTTGCCGGTGATGGTGATGCCGCGGGAATGCTGGAGGTGGATGTTGACGGCGACATCGCTCATGGAGTTGTCGGCGATCGCGAAGTTACCGACTTTGCGGGGATCTTCGGGGCCATTGCCGATGAAACGGACGTTCGCGGAGTTGGGAGCATTGTTCGTGTGCTGAATGGTGCAGCCGAAGATTGCGCCTTCCCGCAGCGAACCTTTCGAGATATCGAACAGGACATTGGCGGTGGGCTCCGTTTCTTCGCCCATGTTGCCTTCGATGTCGCAGTTGCCGATCTGAATGTTGCGGATTTCACTCTCGCGGACGACGATGCCCCCCTGCTTGTTGTAGCTGATATGCGAATCGGAAATGTTGACCTGGTGCAGGTTCAGCTTGTCGAGGTAGATCCCGACGCCTTCATTTTCATAAATGTGACAGTCGTCGATGGCGACGTTCCGGTTGCGTTCGGTCAGGTGAATGCCGTGCAGGGCTTTACGTACGACCAGTCGAGTGATCGTGATCTGCATGGTCTTGATGGCTTCGATGCCGATCGCTTCGGGATGTTTACCGACAATTTCGATGCCGTCCACCATGGGGGTTCGTTCTTTTTCCCAGACGACCGGCTGCACGGTTTTGGGGCTGGCGGTGCCATTGTGGGTGCCGATGAACTGAAACGCGGGGCCGGCGCCTTCCATGAGGATCGTGGCGGTGCCGTCACCAGAGATCGACGTCGGGCCGACTTTGGTCAAATCGATCACGATCGGTTTTGTCAGGCGATACTGTCCGCGGGGGAAGCGCAGTGAGCCGACCGAGGTGTCGACCATCTTCTGAATTGCAGCGGTGTCATCAGTCTTACCATCTCCGACGGCGCCAAAATCTGATACCGTGGCTTCTCTATATTTTATCATTTTCGTTTTTGAGGGGAGCTTCACCGATGGCTGAGATGCTTCGTGATGGTTCAAAAACAGCCCCGTTAATACGAGTGCGATCACTCCAGGCAGGAAGAGCGTTTTCAGTTTCATGGTATCAACTTTCAATGCAGAAGTGTTCTGGCAGGGGATCGCCGGCGTTGCGGGCGGTCCAATAGTTAAGGAAGCTTATAAACGAGTCTAAGGAAGAGAGAAGCAGGGTTCAACTGTGAGGCTGTTGAAAAGCAACAGGACGTGCTGCCGCGAGTACCAGCGGCTTACTGATGATATGCGGGCCGCGGTTCGTCACCGGCGATGATTTTGAGGTAACTCTGATAGCGTTGCCGGGAGATGAAGTCGTTGGCGACGGCTCGTTTGATGCCACAGTCTGCTTCGTGGGTGTGGGAGCAGTCGGGGAAGCGGCACTGGGGAACAAACGCATGAAATTCGCGGAAGAAGCCTTCGACCTCTTCGGGGTTCACATCCCAGAGCTGTAGTTGACGAATGCCGGGCGTATCCACAACCCAGCCTCCGGTGGCGATTTCCAGCAGGATCGCAGAGCGGGTCGTGTGACGCCCTTTGCGATTCTCCTGGCTGATTTCGGCAGTTTCCAGCGAGAGCTGGCTGTCGATCTGATTGAGGAGCGACGATTTGCCGACGCCGCTCTGTCCGGAAAAGACGGACTGTTTCCGCTTCAGCAGCGAGCGGAGCCGCGGGATGCCCGTGCCCTCGACCACGCTGGTCAGCACGATGTCGTATCCCAGCTGGGCATAGACGCCAATCAGGGGCTGCAGCTCGACCGGATCGACGAGATCGATTTTATTGATGCAGATGATGGAGTGAATGTTCCCTTTTTCGGAACTGATCAGGAAGCGGTCGATGAGCGAAGGCTTGAGTGGGGGATCGTCGGCGGAGACGACAATCACCGCCTGGTCGATATTGCTGACCAGAATGTGCTCGCGGCGTTTGCTGCCCCGCGAGAGATAGGACCGTCGCGGCTCGACCCGCTCGATGACGGCCTGGTGTTCGTCTCCTTCAGGGCGGATCAGGACGTGGTCGCCAGCGACGACGGCATTGCGGTCATCGCGGGACATGGTGCGGACCAGCCGCCGTACGGTGCATTCGAAACGTGAACCGTCTTCAGTCTGGACGACGGAGTTGAGTCCCTGGGAGCGAATGACGCGGCCGGGCAGGCAGTTGCTCTCGTCGATATCGATGACAATCTCGGTGCCGTCGTCGGTTTCCTGTTCGACTCCCATGACGGTGCGGTGGCGTGTGAGATCCCCTTTGCCCGTCAGGCGCTCGCTGGCGTCCATGTACTGCGAGTCGACGTGTTCATCCATCTGGTGGCTGGAGAGCTTGTTTTTCCGGACCTTCTTCTGGCGGTTCTTTTTAAAAGCGACCCGGATTTTTTTGCCTTTTTTCTTCGCCACTACAGTTCCGGTTCCATCGATGCGGGACAGCGATTCATGATGCGTCTTCCTGGTCTTCGTCCGGGTCAGTCAGGAATTTCAGCCCCAATTCATCGTCGGTCATTTGGGATTCGTCTTCCGGAAGTTCAATCTGTTTCGGCGCCCGGGCCGGCGGCGCCATGGGGCGCTCGGGGCGGCGTTCCGGTTTGACCAGGCCTGCTTTTTCCATCAGGCTCATTTCGAACGGATCTTCTTCTTCCGGCGGCGGTTCGTCCGACTGGGGGGTGTATTTGATTTCATATTCGTGTTTGGCGATCGACAGCTTGTCTCCCGGGAGCAGCCACTTCATGTCGCAGCGCTGGCCATTGACTTTGATGCCGTTACGGCTGTTCATGTCGCGGACACGCCAGTAGCCGTTCAGGAACTCCAGCTGGCAGTGGTGCGAAGAAACATTGGGAAACTGCAGTGTGATATCACACTTGCTGCGGCGGCCTACCAGCAGAACTTCGGAAAGCAGCGGGATCGGATCGCCCCCTCCACAAGGGTTGAGTTCACCTAACATAACAAGTACCTGGTACCTCTATTATCTGTTCTTTACCAGAATTTCTTCCATTGCCCGCTTGATATTAATCTATACCGCTGGCCAGACATTATAAAGTCATTCTCTTTGGAAAAGTCAGAAATTGGGGATAGTTCAAGGGTTCCACTTACTCTATACTGGTTGGTTCGATAGCGGGAGCCGGCCAGGTGGTCGCTGCGAATCTTCGGATTCGGGGAGGAAAGTCCGGGCTCCACAGGGCACGGTGGTGGGTAACTCCCACCGTCCGCGAGGACAGGGAAAGTGCAACAGAAAGCAGACCGCCGGACCGGTTCGCCGGTGCGGTAAGGGTGAAACGGTGCGGTAAGAGCGCACCAGCAGGCCGGGTGACCGGTCTGGCTAGGTAAACCCCACCGGGTGCAAGACCAAGCAGAGAGCAGTCCTGGTTCGCCAGGACACGGATCGGCCCGATGCGGTACGACTCTCGGGTAGGTCGCGCGAGGCAGCAGGCAACTGCTGTCCCAGATAAATGGCCACTCACGACATAACCCGGCTTACAGGCCGACTCCCGCTATCACTTTCTACCGCCGCTCACGCGCCATCAAATATACCAGATCCCAAAACGGAAATGTTGTCAATATGATTGTAAAATGTTCCAAGGTATTGCAATAATGACACACTTGTGTGTTGTTGTTCTGATGGTATTAAAATTTATATCTCCTTATATAACAATGTGTTGCGGATAATCGTGATTTGTTTGGCACGCTGAGTGCATTAGTACTCATTCATCAACAAAAAGTTAGCCACTTTTAAACAACCCAACATTAAAGGAGATAATGATGAAAAAATTCGCAATCGCATTCGCAGCTCTGGCAGCCGTCACTCTGGTCAGCAGCACCACTTTCGCCGCAACACCTTTCTGCGGCACCAGCAGCTACTACAATTCGAAGTACAACAACAATTACAATTACAATCACTCGGCCAGCAGGTACAACGACTGGAACTACAATCATTCGTATTACAACAGTCGGGACTACCAGAATCGTTACCGGACCACCGCTCCGTACTATTCTTCGCTGACCGATCGGCTCAACAGCCTGTACAGCAATCCGTGGTCGAACACGCCGTTGTTTACGAACACCTCATACCGTTACCGTACGAACTACAACACACTCCCGTACAACTCAAACCGGTATGATCATGATCGCTACAACCATGACCGGTTCGACTACAATCGTCACAGCAACCGTGACTGGCGGAACTACCGCTAAGTCGTGGTGCTGAGACGAAAAGGTAAACCAGCCCAGCACGCCCTGGCCGGACATGATCCGGCCAGGTTTTTTTTTGTTGTGTATGTCTAATGCGACGTAAAAAAACTGCAGCAGGAACAGTTTCGTCCTGCTGCAGTCTGGTTGGTAGTCTTTGATCAGTGGCAGTCAGCCGGGCTTAGAATTCACCCATGACCTGACCGTCAGACATGTAAGCCAGGTGCTGACGGGTAGAGGCGTCGAGGTTTTCACTGATGAACCGCACGGCCCCATCTGCCATCAGGATATGCATGCCACCTACGTGGGTACTGCCCGGAGAGCCCCATTCGCCCAGGCGCCCGAAGATCGGCGTGCGGGCATAAGGAGTACTGTCCCAGCCACAGCATTTCCAGTAGTTGATATACAGGTTGGGGGGAGTTGCGAAATCGATTCCCAGGCCGACGTGCTGGGCAGTGGCCCAGGAGTTCGTCACGCCATCGACGACTTCGAGTGTGGTTTCAACGACCGCGGCAGTGTTACTGGTACCATCTTTGACGTCGCGGATGCGACAGGCTGAGTTGGTACCAAACATGGTGCGGGTCGTTTTTGAGATACTGTTCCAGGTCGGACAGGAGTTGGCGTCGTTCACGACAAAATCGTAACAGGTGCGGGCCGTGTTTGCGATGCCGGAGCCGTAGGTCGTATTGGCACTGGCATAGAATCGTTGTCCGTCATCCGAGGGGCACATCAGGGGTTCGAGAATGGTTGTTGTCAGAGCTGCATTGCCGCTGGCGATTGCACCGCCGCCGGCGAGGGTTCCACTGCCCGTGTTGCGCTGGCCCGTTGCGGCACTGAAATTAAATTTGTTGTACAGAGCTGACTGTTCCAGGTAAGGCAGCACGTAGAGCCAGCCTTTGTGGTTGGTCACATTGCTAAAGCCGCACTGGCCAGGGTTGGAGGTGGCATAAGGGAAGACCGAAAAGGTTTCGTTGTAGTTGTGCAGTGCCAGGCCAATCTGTTTCAGATTGTTTTTGCAGGTACTGCGACGGGCTGCTTCGCGTGCCTGTTGCACAGCGGGCAGGAGCAGGGCGATCAGGATGGCGATGATGGCAATGACCACCAGCAGCTCAATCAGGGTAAACCCTTTTCTTCGATGGGTCGGGTTGGGCACGGTAATCTCCTCGTAGAGTAATAAAAGGAAAAAATAAAGAAATGGTTTCTATATAAAGCAATCTGTGTGCCAGCAGGGGCAGGTGAAATTGAGCGGTGCAGAGTTATGTGGCTCTATGGTCAAAGGGGAAATCAGCTTAGGAGAATTCTCCCGGGGGCAGAAATTCCCGGTATTTCGTGAAAGAGCCCGGCTCAGCAGGAGGAACCTTGTGCTGCTGCTGTTTTTTAAGGCATGTGGTGCAGAAGTGTGAGCTGTGCGACGGCTATACTGCAGGGGAGAGAAGACTATTTCTGGTCCGTTGGGGGCGGGGCCATAAAAAAAGGACTCACGACAAAGTCGTAAGTCCTTTGAAATCAAGGTGCCCAAGAGAGGATTCGAACCTCCACGTCCTTTACGGACACTAGAACCTGAATCTAGCGCGTCTGCCAGTTCCGCCACTTGGGCCTGTGGTGTATCCCTTTGGATAATATCGACTTATGTCGAAAGAATCTCAAGGGAAATGGGGCTGAAAAGCTCAACCTCACAGGGAAGCAGGTATGTTATAGAGTTTCGGAAGCTTTTTCCAGTCAATGGGACGCGAAAAATTTGAGAAGCAGCCGTGGAAAAAGCGGGATCTGACACAATTGATTCAGGCGTCACTTTCAGTTTGTCAGGTCTACCGCCTCAGCGTTTCTGCCAGGTGATGTCCGGCACGCGGATGCGTTCTTTAAACGTACCATCCCATTTGACCTGGAAGCCAGCCTGTTCCAGTTCATGGTTCTGGTTCCGTGTTTCTAATCTGTGTCTGCAACTGGCAGATCCAGTCGAACTGTTCCGGGGTGTCGGGGACGGGGACGCGCCGTTGCTGGGAGACGAGTTCAAACGCCTGTTCTGCGGTGAGGCCGTGTTGAATCAGAATGCCGGCCGCCAGCATGCCCGCACGGCCAATGCCGGCCCGGCAGTGCACGACGGTCTGACTGCCGGCGAGAATGCCCGTGTACAGCGAGTGTGTCAGCCTGGCAAACCCGGTGCTGTCGGCGGGAAGGCAGCGGTCGGGAATCGGAAACGAGGTGAACTGCATCCCGTTATTCTCAGCCAGTTCGCGTTCCTGTGCGAGGCCGACGTCTGCAGCTTCTGCGTCTTCCAGCAGGGAGACGATATGCGTAATCCCCCAGCGGGCGATGGCTGCGAATTCGTCTTCTATCCATTCACCGCTCACCGGTTTGGGCATCACGGCCAGCAGGCCGGTGCCGATGTGCTGGATGGGGTAGATGCTGGGTTGGATCATGGTTTTTCAGTCACATGTTTTTAAAAGGTGCGATTTCCCGCGGACAACTCCTGCAAACAGAATCGTGCATTAGAGGCCCCGGTCTTGATTCATCCATTCTAAGGAATTCCAGTGTACGGGATGTGCTCCCACGTTCCTGGTTTGCAGGCCTGGGTCGTTACTTTGAATCAGTGTAATCCAGCGTTGGCCGGTCAGCAGAAACTGATAGGTCTGATCTGCCATCTGATCCAGAAAGAGGCTCGCACATTCTCCATCTTCCTGATACCAGTGATCGAAATTAATGACGACAACTAAAACTTTTCCCGTTTCAGAGGTGATATCCGAGAGACAGTCATTGAGCGCAGCCCAGTTTCTGCCAAAGTAGTCGGGAAACTGAAACCCGGCATGCATGTCGCTGTAAAAATTATCCAGGGAATACCAGGGCTGCGCATCAAATTGATAGATCTGATATTCCTGATGCGCATACCAGGCCAGATGCTTTTCCAGGAGTTCCCGCGAGAAGTATTTCGTTACCGGTCCACGGGCCAGAGTCTGGAAATCAAGCTCATTATCACACATGAAATCACTCAGTCAGAGGTTATTTTCGTCGATGGGAAAACAGGTACTGCAGGAAGGAGCCGATGCCGGCGAATTTAAAGCTGGGATCGACGTATTTTTCGATGACGTAGAACATAAAGTAATACAGGCGGGCGGAGGCCCAGACGACGAGCAGGAGCAGCACCGCGATCTGCCAGGAACGGGTTTCAAACAGGATCAGTCCCCCGGCGATGAGCAGGATCATCAGGAACAGGAATCCCTTGAGGTAGATCAAATGTCTGCTTTTGAGATCGGCCATGGTTGTTGGTGAAGTGCAGCAGAGGTGAAAGGAATCGAGACCGGTTGCCTACCGTCATAGTATAACATTTTAAAATCATGGTGACATATTTTCATGTATTACTTATACTGGAATCTGGTTCAGGTAAGAATTTCTTTTGTGCTGAGGCGGTGCATGACGCTTTCGAATCGTGTATTGAAACGAATCTCCCCTGCTCTGGTCCTGGTTTGTTGTCTCACAGGTGTTTGCCTGGATTCCGTCTCTGCCGAAGAGAGGCAGCCGGAATCTGCCGTTAAAGCTTCTGTGGATCAGAAATCAAAGCAGCAGGAGTATGAAGCGATGCTGTATGAACTGGGGGCGTTTCCGGTCCGCCGGCTCAGGAGCGTGCATCAGGATCCGAGAAACCCTGGGCATATTACTTTCCTAACCCCCGAAAGAATTGAATACAATGGCTGGCTCTATCCCGATGTCGTTCGTTCAAAAAGGTATTTGAACGAGTCGGAAAAAGAACGCTACGGTATTCCGAAAGCGGCGCTCCCCTTCGAACGCTATCTTTCTTTTCTAGATATTGAAACCTATGAGCAGACGAAAGATCCACTGCTGCAAAACGTCATTCAATTTACGTTTAAAGAGTTATATGATCGAAACGTAAAGAGTGAGCATCCCGGCGATCTTCTGAAGGCCTACTATCCGAGTGAGAAATGGGATTTTTATTTTCTGAGGCAGCTTAAAAAAGAACCATTCTCCGGACCTGTTGCGGCAAGACTTTATCAACGGTATCGGGCTCGGGTGGTTTTGCGATTTCTGACACCACCAGAGTCCGGTCAGGATGAATATCTTGCGTCTCTAAAGCGGCTGTTGACGGAACCTGGATTAAATGCCAGCTACCGCCATGTCGTTTTTTCACTGCTCTATCAGTGGGATCAGGAACAATATCGCGCTGAATACAGGAAATTTCTGATCCAAAGTACTGAGCAGGCTCCCGAATGGCCAGACCGTAGCCGCATGAATCGGGCGCTGCTGGAGTTTGGTGGCGAGGACTGCTTTGCGGTTGTCCGGCGGAGCCTGGTGAACGATCCCATTTATGAAGTGCGAACGGGGATTCTCGACGATCTGCAGGAACTCAAACTTACGCACCATTTCCTGGATGAAATTCAACTGCTGGTGCTGGAAAAGGGAAAGCAGTGCCGATGTGCGTACGTGTTTGGAAACGAAGGGCCGGGAAAGAATGACGGGGAGACCGAGCTGTCACGGACTTTACGAAATCTGTTGCTGGCGGCGCGTCAGCAGCAGGGTCTTTCCGAAGTGTCGGAACAGAAAATCCAGAACTCCCTCCAGAGCCTGCACACGATGAAGCTGAAGCGGATTGGGCGTCCGCTGCGTACGACCAGTGGAGAACGTGCACCGGCGCAGGAATTGTGAGTCCGCTTTGCAGTTTGGTTGAGATTTCTTTCGATCACTGTTGGCGAGCCAACAGTGCCGCCCTACTGGTGAATTCTGGAATCAACTCGGGTGATCACGAATTGTATTCGAGATGGGAGAGTTGAAGTAAGAAACGTTGATACGATCTGCACTGTCGGGCGAGCCGAGCAGTGGCACACGGTATGTCGTTTACGGTATGGGATTTCTTGAGTTCCTTGACTTGTTTTTGTCTCTCAACGGACTGTTGTTTTCCCTGCGACCTCTTGTTCGCTGCGCTCACCCCGCATTGCATTCGGGGTTACCCGTTCTTTCTTTCCTGGTCATTCTGTTCGTGACAAATGCTTCCGTGGACTGGTATAATCTCAGCATGATCAAACCACAGCTTACAGAAGAACAGCGACAGGCACTCGAGCAGCACCATGGGCTGCTTCAGGTTGACGAGGCAGGGCGGGAATACGTCCTGATGTCGATGGAAGTGTATCGTGAGCTGATGGGAGTGGGGACCGATGAGGAACTGCAGGCTTCTTTAAAGGCTTTGCAGGCAGGGCTGGCTGATATTGAGGCTGGCCGCACCCGTCCTTTTCGTGATGTTCTGGCTGAGCTTGAGAGCGAATGAGTTACCAGGTTGAGTTATCTCGCCAGGCAGAAACAGACATCCGAAAGATCTATACTTATATCCGCGAGCACGGTCCGGCTGACCCGAATGCCTGGAAAAAAGGTCTCGCATCGAAACTGGCTCACCTGGAGCAATTCCCTGAGGCCTGCAGCCTCGCTCCGGAAAATGACTTTACTCCCCAGGAAATCCGCCAGACCTTTTATGGCCCCTTTCGCATCCTGTTTACGATTCGAGAACAATTTGTGTTTGTGGCGACAGTGCGACATGCAGCGCGCCTGGAATTGAAACCGGATGAGCTTGATAAACTGCTTTAATGATGACATGCAGAGTTTTGGCCTGAATGCTTTCGTGCGTTTCGTGGTAGCCTCTGTTACGTTTGATCTGGTTTGGGCCTCGCCCGGCGGGCAGGCACACAGGCCTGCACCCTACGGAATTCTCATCGTCTGTCTGTTTCCCTTTGTGAGCCTGCTTTGCAGTTTAGTTGAGATTTCTTTCGAGCACTGTTGGCGAGCCAACAGTGCCACCCTGCCGGTGAATTCTGGGATCAACTCGGGCGATCACGAATTGTATTCGAGATGGGAGAGTTGAAGTAGGAAACGTTGATACGATCTGCACTGTCGGGCGAGCCGAGCAGTGGCACACGGCACGTCGTTTACGGTATGGGATTTCCAGAGATCCTTCGCATGTTTTGCCTGTCGATGCTTTCACTGATGTCTGGACGGCACTGGTTGATCTTCCTCTGGTTCGGTTGGTCCCGATCTGTAGGATTGTTGTTTAACTCGTGATGAAGTCGCACAGGTGCTGGTGAGAATTTTCTGGTAACTTCAATCACTGTTGGGCAAGCCAACAGGTGGCACCCGGGCTGGGAGGCATTTTTCTTTCACCGAAATCTTTTGTTGTCGTCTCTTACCACGGTGATTCGTTATGCGGGACTGCGTGACAAAACGTGATTTATTTGGTTATAAGCGGTTTTTATGTGTCGAAACAGTGTCAAAAAGGGACCGAAATGGAGGGGGATGAATGAGCAGTCGTCTGGTAAAACGCTCTGAAACCAGTGGGTTTTATGGTGTGTTTGCGACATCGGTTCTGAATGCTCCAGTGAAAAAGGATCGTTGCTCGCGCGCGCGACGCATAACCAGGCATTCTGGTCAGGCGCAGGGCTGTGTCCAGTCCAATTTATTCAGTGCTGGATGTGGACTTGCGCAGTGATGGGAACGGGGAGCTGACAGTGGGAAGCAGTTGTCTGAAGCGCACTGTCGGGCAAGCCGACAGCGGCACACGGGACGTGGATTGCTGTGTTCAAAATCGGAAGTCAGTTCGAACCACCGGCCGAGCTGGTGGCGACGGCGGGGCGGATGGTGGAGAGTTCCGGCAGCGGTTCTTCGAGGTGGCCTTTGGACCTGGACCAGACGATCAGACCTTCGACCATCATCCAGGCCTGGAGACCAAGGACTGCGATGCCAAACAGGAACAGATGCCATTCACTAGTACTATACGCCCAGCCCGTTTTGCCGTTGAACATGTTCCAGAGCATGGCCCAGGCGGGCATGATCAGCATGACGATCATAGGGACCAGGGCAAAGATGAATGGTTTGTTGCGACGACGGAGGTAGAAGACAATGACCATGAAGGCCAGTCCGGCCAGCAGCTGGTTGGTGGCTCCGAAGAGCGGCCAGAGGATCAGTCCGCCACTGCCGGGACCTGCGGCAGCATTTTTCGGCAGCATCGCGACCATCCCTCCCAGGAAGACGGCCAGTCCGGTGGCGGCGTATTTGTTCGTGAGGGGCTTAATATGAATCGTGGCAGCCAGTTCCTGGATGACGTAACGCTGCAGCCGGGTGGCGGTATCGAGAGTGGTGGCAGCGAAACTGGCGACGAGGACGGCGATGATGCTGATGCCGAGTTTCATGGGAATATTGAGTGTGTTCAGAAAGTTCGCACCACCCAGAATGAACGCGCCGATTTTGTTTTCCAGCTTAAAATTCTCCCAGCCGTTGGCAGCTTTCGCATTATAGCGAGTTTCCCAGGCATCGACTCCAGTGAGCTGGGTTCCCGTGGTAGCATCCTTCACAGGTTTATAGTTGTAGGCGGCTCCTGTGCCGACACGGGAGAAATCGCCCATACCCACACCGGCACAACAGGCGAGAATCACGATGATTGCCAGGCCTCCTTCGAGGAGCATGGCACCGTAACCGACGTACTGGGCGTCCATTTCGGATTCGACCTGCTTACTGCTGGTGCCGCTGCTGACCAGACAGTGGAATCCACTGCAGGCACCGCAGGCGATGGTGATGAACAGGAAAGGCCAGATGGGGGGGGCATCTGCGGGAAGATTCGACGCGATGGCGGGGGCGCTGCCAACCAGATCTGCTTTACCCGTGGCACCGGCAACGAGGGCTCCGATGAGCAGGAGTCCCAGAGCGAGAACCAGCTGATGACTGTTGATGAAGTCGCGGGGTTGCAGGAGCAGCCAGACCGGGAGCACCGAGGCGACGGCACAGTAGGCGAGCAGAACGAAGGTCCAGAGAATGACGGCATTGGGAAATGGTCCCATGAGTTTAATGCCAAACAGGGCCGAGATATCAACGGGCCAGTAATAAGCGCCCATGTAGATCGAAGCATAGACAATAGCCAGCGCCACTAGCGAGGGGACGAGCAGCGTGGCGTTTTCTTTATACACCATCACGCCGATGACCAGCGCGATGGGCATGGTGATCCAGACGGGGATGACCGTTTCCGGATATTTGGCAAAGATGATGGCAATTACCAGACCGAAGATGGCGAGCACTACGGTCAGGGCGAGGAGCAGAATGAGCAGAAACAGGATGCGGGTACGGGGGGCAATGAGCCGGCCGGCGACTTCACCGACGGTTTGTCCGCGGTTACGGAGCGAGACCATCAGTGCGCCGAAGTCATGGACGGCACCGACGAAAATCGAACCGACCAAAACCCATACAAGTGCGGGCAGCCAGCCCCAGAAGACGGCGATGGCGGGGCCCACGATGGGGCCTGTGCCGGCGATACTGGTGAAATGATGACCGAAGATGACTTCTTTTTTGGTGGGGACAAAGTCGACATCGTCCCGCAGCTGTTTGCTGGGAACTTCTGCGTCGGCGTCGACGTTAAAGATTTTCTGGGAGAGCCACTTACCGTAGGTGTGGTAAGCAATGATGTAGCCGATAAAGGCTCCCGCAGCGATCAACAATGTGGCCATTGGTCATTTACTCCAGCGTATTTTCCGGAAATGAGGGTCCGGATTGAATCTTTTTCAGAGGGTCTGGTCAATCAGAGGATGAAACTCGAGGCTGGTTCTGATCTTCGCCGCAGTAATTCGGGGTGGAAAGCGATGTGCGTTGAAATCAGAGCGCTACCTACAAGGTTATCCATCTTCCGGGGAATTGGCAATTCAGATCGGCTTCCCGGGGGAGCTGATTATTTCGATATGTGTGCATAAATTCATTATTCATCGCGAGAGTGGCGTCATAATCGTTACGAGCGGTACAGTTGAGCTATCCGTCAAGGCGGCGTACATCTTTTCTTAATGTGTCCATTTATCCTATCTTGAAAAGGATATTCTCTGTAGACAGGTCGATGTAGTAAGTACCCCCGCGGAACTCATTATCAGATGCAGGGATGTGGGTCATTGCCGGTTTGAGAGTTAGTGCACGAGACGCACGCTTCTCCACGACGGAGACTCTTGAAGCCGGTCTGAATTGTTTTACTTACTTACGAGAATGACAACGGGTGACAAGCTTTTAGTCAAATCGATAAGAGGTTTGTCGCCTCTTCAGATATCACCTCATTGGCCCAGAAAAAAATAGATCTACGGAAGGAGTTATTACGATGCTTGTATTGTCGAGACAACGCGACGAGAGCATCATCATCGGTGACAATATTGTCATTACTATTGTCGATATCCGGGGTGATAAAGTACGGTTAGGAATCCAGGCCCCTACAGAAATTCCAGTCCACCGTCAGGAAGTGTATGATGCGATTCAGCGAGAAAACGCGATGAAAGAAGCCGAAACGCAGCGCACCTCATCTCAGTCGCCATCCAAAAATGCCAGCGAGTGATCTGCTCTGAACAAAGACGTTCGTCAGGCGGATCATGGCTCGATTTCAATTAAAGACTAATTGAATGACCCTGCAGGGGAGAGACCGATACGAAGTCAGTCTCTCCCCTGTTTTATTTGTGCGCGAGTCTGAGTGAGATGGTCCAGTGCCGGTCGGAGGTCAGCTGTGCCGATGCGGGAGGCAGGCCGCAGGCGGTTAAGAGATCCCGCACTTCATCCAGTGTGAGGGCCGCGTGCAGGGAATCGTGTAAGAGCTGGCGCTGGTGTGGTGTTTCTTTGGCTGCATAGCGTTCCACCAGAGATTCGAGGTCGGCCATTGAGTCGGGTCGGGCAAGATCGCGGAGAAACAGGAAGCCCCCCGGTTTGATGACGCGCAGCATTTCCTGCAGGATAGGCAGCGGTTCCGGAAGGTGATGAATCAGGCTGTTGGAGATGACGCCATCCATGGATTGATCTGCACAGGGAAGCTGTCTGGCGTCAGCGAGTTCGAGCGAGATGCGATCTGTGAGTTCTGCGCTGCGCAGATTCTCGGCGGCGACTTTGAGCATTTCGGTCGCCAGGTCGGCGGCGATGATCTGAACCTGCTGGTTTCGGCTGCAGATTTCAATGGGAATCAAAACGGTACCTGTGCCGGGGTCGATCAGAGTGAGTCGGGCGGTGCTGTCAGGCTGAGCGGTTTCGATGAGCGAGAGGACTTCGTCGGCGAAGAGCCGGTTGACGGCGACGTTGTCCATCGCGTTGTATTCGTGCGCTTCCTCGCGGGTGTCCATGACTTCGGGTTCGAGTTGACGAGGAAGCATGGGGCTGCTCCTGCAGGCGGGAAGGAGTTACGAAAAGAGCCCTCACTTCAGCAGTGAGGGCTCTGGAAAATTACTTCAAGCGTTGCTCAGTTGGAGAAGTTTAACCTTCGCCTTCCGGAGCACCGCCTTCGCTGGAACCGACGGTCGCCAGCTCTTCGGTTTCGGCTTCGTAGGAACCTTCGAACTCGAGCCGTTTTTCGTCGCCGACTTCGGCGACAGTAACCAGCACTTTGTTCTTTCCTTCAAAGGCACCCCGCAGCAGTTCTTCTGCCAGCGGATCTTCGATGTAGCGTTCGACGGAACGACGCAGCGGACGTGCACCGTAGTCGAGTTCGCCCCCTTCGGAGCCTTTGTCGATGATGAATTCGCGGGTTTCGTCGGTGAGTTCCAGGACCACGCCCTGTTCTTTCAGACGTTTGCGAACTTTACCCAGTTCGATGTCGACGATCTGCTTGAGTTCTTCGCGGGTGAGTTTCCGGAAGACGACGACTTCGTCGAGACGTCCCAGGAATTCCGGTTTGAACTCTTTCTGCAGGTCGTGCATCAGATTTCGTTTCATGGCATCGTAGCTGGTGTCATCGTCGGCTTTACGGAACCCGAAGGCGTCCCCGTGAGCCATACCCTGGGCACCGGCGTTGGTGGTCATGATAAGAACGACGTTCTTGAAGTCGACCTTGCGACCGAAGCTGTCGGTCAGGTGGCCTTCTTCCATGATCTGCAGGAGCATGTTGAAGACGTCGGGGTGTGCTTTTTCGATTTCGTCGAGCAGCACGACTGCGTAGGGACGACGTCGAATCTTTTCGGTCAACTGACCCCCTTCTTCGAAGCCGACATATCCCGGAGGAGCACCGATCAGACGGCTGACGTTGTGCTTCTCCATGTATTCACTCATGTCGATCTGAATCAGGGCGTTTTCATCGCCGAACATGAATTCCGCCAGAGTCTTGGCGAGCAGAGTTTTACCAACCCCGGTCGGACCGGAGAAGAGGAAGGCCCCCATCGGTCGTTTGGGATCTTTCAGACCACTGCGGCTGCGGCGGACTGCTTTGGAAACCTGCTTGATGGCTTCGTCCTGGCTGATGACGCGTTTGTGCAGTTCGTCTTCCATGTTGAGCAGACGAACGGTGTCTTCGCTGGAGAGCCGGGTCAGCGGCACGCCGGTAATCTTGGCGACCACTTCGGCAACGACTTCCGCATCGACCACGCCGTCGACTTCTTTGGATTTTTCACGCCATTCCTGGGTGAGGGTCTCTTTCCGTTTCTTGAGCTTATCAGCCTGATCGCGGAGATTGGCTGCGAGCTCGAAGTCCTGGTTGGCGACCGCTTCTTCCTTGGACTGGTTGAGGCGTTCTGATTCTTCTTCCAGTTCTTTGAGATCGGGAGGTCGGACCATCGATTTCAGACGGATGCGGGCTCCGGCTTCGTCGATCACGTCGATCGCTTTGTCGGGCAGACAACGACCGGTGATGTAACGTGAAGAGAGCTCGACCGCTTTTTCGAGTGCGTCGTCGGTAATCTGCACCTTGTGGTGTTCTTCATACCGTTCCCGTAGACCACGCAGAATTTCTACGGTCTGTTCGTCAGTGGGAGGTTCGACCATGACGTTCTGGAAGCGACGTTCCAGGGCGCTGTCTTTTTCGATGTATTTACGATATTCGTCCAGGGTGGTGGCACCGATACACTGCAGTTCGCCACGGCTGAGAGCGGGTTTCAGTACGTTGGAAGCGTCGATCGCTCCCTCGGCACCGCCGGCTCCGACCAGGGTGTGCAATTCGTCGATGAACAGGATCGTGTTTTTGGCACGACGGACTTCGTTCATGACGGCTTTAATGCGTTCTTCGAACTGACCGCGGTACTTGGTTCCGGCGACCATCATGGCGAGGTCGAGTACGACGATGCGACGATCGCGGAGCAGGTCCGGAACTTCGCCGTCGACAACCATCTGGGCGAATCCTTCGACGATCGCGGTCTTACCAACGCCTGCTTCACCCAGCAGAACGGGGTTATTTTTCTGACGACGACAGAGGATCTGGATGACGCGTTCGATTTCCTTGGAACGGCCGATGACCGGATCGAGTTTCTTCTGCTTGGCGAGTTCGGTCAGGTCGCGACCGAAACTGTCCAGCGCGGGAGTCTTGCTTTTGCCCGCTTTCTGGCCGCCGGTCCCGGGAGTCCGTTCGCCAGCCTCGCCCCCTTCCAGGCCGTGGCCCAGCAGGTTGAGGACTTCTTCGCGGACTTCTTCCAGTTTCAGCCCCAGGTTCATCAGAACCTGAGCGGCCACGCCATCCTGCTCACGCAGCAGGCCGAGCAGCAGATGCTCTGTACCTACGTAGTTGTGATTCAGGTTGCGGGCCTCTTCCATCGCGTATTCGATGACTTTCTTGGCGCGGGGTGTCTGGGGGAGTTTGCCCATGGTGACCATGTCCGGCCCCGACTGGACAATCTTCTCGACTTCCAGACGGATCTTGCGCAGATCCACATCCAGATTTTTCAGCACATTGGCTGCGACTCCTGAGCCTTCCTTGACTAAACCCAGAAGGATATGTTCGGTCCCGATATATTCGTGATTGAAGCGTTGGGCCTCCTGATTGGCCAACTGCATCACTTTTCGAGCTCGATCTGTAAACCGCTCGTACATAACTCGTTTCTCCTATGGCCCAGTACCATTGCGGGCGCTGTTGGATGATCACTGACTCCCCTGACTGATAACCGGCGGGTTCAGTCGCAGGAAGCATTTCTCCCAAACTATAATGAAAATTCGATTGTTTCTTGTCTTTTAAAATTCAAAAACGCTGTTTTTTGATCTGATCATCATGAAACAACGCACTGAATGGATTCGTTGCTGACAGTGCTAAAGGAAAGGTTCCTAGGAATAATACGTTACTCACAAAAAAACGTCGAGGAATTTCCCAAAACTAGTGCCAGTTCATCATAGGAAGTAACTGAAAAATCACAACTTACTAAAATAACCTGCCTATTTTAACATGTCGGGTTTCCGATGGTGCCTCTTGAAAATCTCTGCTGCCCGTTCCCGGGGAGAAGTAACGGAGATATTCATTGCGAGAAACCTGCAAAATCCACATATTCGGCAGATCCGGTAACCTTAATTCTAGTACCCACACCCAAATGTGGCAAGATAAGCATTCGATCGGTTAAGCTATTTCAATTACGATTGTTCTGAGGGATCCTGTTACGGGGCTCCTTTGGCAGTCAATTAACCTCTCCCGTTTTGTGAAAATACCAGAGACAGATGCAACATTTACTCACCGCGGGCGCACAACGAGCCCTGGGTCTGGCAGAACTGATTAGCGGCGCTTCTGAAGCTGAGGCGACGGACTCCCGGCATCTGCTGGCAGCCCTGGCGCATGAAGAGTCGCGGGCAGCGGAAATCCTGCTGGCGCACCAGATTGCGCAGGCAATGATCCTGCAGGAATTTGAACTGACTCTGCCCGGAACGGAGGCCGAATCCGACCTGTTTGCGACTCAGGTCCCGCTCGAGCTGTCTCAGGCGATACAACGATTTCCGGCGCTGCGTGACGTCCTGAATCAGGCCCTCGAGCAGGCCAGCCAGACGAGTCTGCCAGTCGAAATCGGCAGCGAACACCTGTTATGGGGGGTATTGAAAACCGAAGGGCCGCATACACAGTGGTTGTTGAGCCAGGGGGCCATTTCTGCGGATTCCGTGGAGGCTACCTTTCAGAGTCAGAATCAGCATGTCGCAGAGCCGATCGACGTTGATTTTGCTTTTCGGACCGTCCCTGCAACGGTCAGCGACCAGACCAATACGTTCAGGACCATCGATGCGGCTGCCAATCGTTTGCGGGAAGGGCTGCGGGTGGTGGAAGATTTCCTGCGGTTCACACTGGATGATGCCCATCTGACCAGGCTGCTGAAATCGACGCGACATCAGCTGACCGAGGCGCTGCAGTTCATCGGGCAGGAATCGCTGATTGCCAGCCGCGACACTCTGCAGGATGTGGGAACGGCAATCAGTTCCACTTCGGAATTCGACCGCCCTTCCCTGGAACACCTGGTGAAAGCCAACCTGAAGCGGGTTCAGGAGGCGGCGCGCACGCTGGAGGAGTTTGGCAAACTGATCTCCGTGGAAGCAGCTGCCATCTTTAAACAGATGCGGTATGCGTTGTATACTCTGGAAAAGAGTGTTTTGACCTGCGTATCCAGTCAACATCGACTGGAAGACTGTCAGTTGTATCTGCTGGCATCGGAAAATCTGTGTCACCATGGTTCCGGTCCGGCGATTCGTGAGTCACTGGCGGCGGGCGTCAGGATTGTTCAGATCCGCGAAAAAGAGCTGTCTGACCGTCGGTTGCTGGAGCATGGCAGACGGGTTCGCAAATGGACGCGGGAAGCGGGGGCGATTCTGATCATGAACGATCGTCCGGATCTCGCGGTGGCGATTGACGCCGACGGCGTACACGTGGGACAGGACGAACTGCCGGTGCGTGAGGTGAGGCAGATCGTCGGTTCGCGTCGCTTCATCGGCGTTTCGACGCACAACATCGAACAGGCGCGTCAGGCGGTGCTGGACGGAGCCGACTACCTGGGGGTCGGACCAACATTTACGACTGCCACCAAAAACTTTACTGAAGCAGAATATGCGGGTCTGGATTTTGTGAAGCAGGTGGCCGCTGAGATTACCCTGCCCTGGTTTGCCATCGGTGGGATCAATGCAGACAACCTGTCGGCGGTACTGGAGGCCGGAGCAACCCGTGTCGCGGTCAGTAGCGTGATTTGTAATCATGAGCATCCAGGCGAGATGACCCGTGACTTATTAGAACAGTTTGCACGGTAACTGTTCAACCAGTGTGAGAAATTCGAGATGATGTCAGACAGTAAATTACAACCTGTTTCCCTGGGGCCTTACGAGCTCAAATCGCCTCTGTATCAGGCGGCGCTCAGTGGCTACAGCGATTATCCGATGCGGGTCATCGCGGCCCGTCTGGGAGCCGCTTATACGCTGTGCGAGGTGATGATCGATCGGCTGATCAACCAGTCCCGGCAGGGAAAGCAGCTGGCGATGATGTATTGCCACCAGGATGAATTTCCGGTGGGAGGCCAGCTGATGGGCTCAGAGCCCGAAGAGTTCGGACCGGCGGCAGAGAAGCTGGTCGTAGCGGGCTTTCATGTGATTGACATCAACTTCGGGTGTCCTGTAAAGAAAGTGATGAGCCGCTGTCGGGGTGGGTATCACCTGGGACAGCCTGAGGTGGCGCTGGAGATTATTTCCCGGGTTCGGGATACCGTTCCCGAACAGATTCCCGTGACTCTGAAAATGAGGCGCGGCATTGATGACAGCCCGGAATCGGAAGAAAACTTCTTTCGCATTTTTGAAGGCGCTTATGCACGGGGCCTGGCGGCGATCACAGTCCATGGTCGGACGGTGGAGCAAAAATATGTGGGCTCCAGTAAATGGGAGTTTCTGAAGCGGGTCAAACAGCAGGCGGGGGAACGAACAGTGATCGGCAGTGGCGACCTGTTTTCCCCACAGGCCTGCCTGGATATGCTCCGCGTCACGGGAGTGGATGGCGTTTCGATTGCCCGGGGGGCGATTGGGAATCCCTGGATCTTTCAACAGACCGAACGCCTGCTGCGGGGAGAGAGCATCACGCCGCCCGATGTCCACGAGCAGCGGGCAGTGATTGCAGATCACTTTGCACTGGCCCGTGAGTTCTATGGTGAGAAAAAGGTCTGCAATACCATGCGGAAATTCGGGATATTTTATTCCGAGCTGCATCCGCAGCGCAAGGCGGTTCGCGATGCATTTATTTCCGTCAAAACAGCCGATCAATGGCGGGATGTATTGCAGGAATGGTATGCGGATAACGCCCCCGGCTGCTTTCCGCCGGTCGCAGAACCCAATCCGCTCTCACTGGAAGCGGTCTCGGCTGCTGACAATGCAGTCTCGTAGTGCAAACGTGCTCCCTGAGACCAGGTTATACCAGTGATACTTTCAAGACACGGTGCCTTTTGATAGGCGTGTGCCGGTTGGTTTGATCATAGCAATTAGTCATGTTGCAAGCGGATGCAGGGCAAATTGGACTGCAGGGTCGAAATATGAGGGATTCCCCCCAGTTTTCTTTTGACTGTCTGTAATGCGGATCTAGATTTACAAAAATCAGTTCCCATAATCTGACAATCATTTTGTGCTTCGAAATGATTGTGGTTGCATGACTTGAAAGCCCCTCAGTCGATGTCTTACGAGCTAACCACGAATACCATCTGGGTCTTACTTTGTACCAGTCTGGTTTTTCTGATGCAGGCCGGCTTCTGCTGCCTGGAATCAGGATTGTCACGTTCCAAAAACAGCATCAACGTGGCGACGAAAAACGTCGTCGATTTCTTTATTGGTACCTTTATCTTCTGGCTGTTCGGCTATGGGCTCATGTTCGGAGAGTCATTCCAGGGCCTGATCGGAACCAGCGGTTTTGTATTTGCAGATTCCAGCTCGACTCACTGGCTCACAGTGGTGTTTCTGTTTCAGCTTGTCTTCTGCAGCACGGCGATGACCATCTCTTCCGGAGCCGTCGCCGAGCGGATGCGGTTTCGTTCCTACGTGATTCTGGCATGTGCGATTGGGGCAGTCGCCTATCCCGTGTTTGGTCACTGGGCATGGGCCACGGATGCCTCTGGAGCCCCTGCAGGCTGGCTGGGGAAGCTGGGGTTCATGGACTTTGCCGGTTCCAGTGTCGTGCATTCGGTGGGAGCCTGGTCTGCTCTGGCAGCCGTTCTGATCCTGGGACCGCGCACGGGACGTTTCAATCAGAACGCAGAGAAGTCCCGTTTTTCGGCAAGCAATCTACCACTGGCGGCACTCGGGTTTTTAATCCTGTGGTTTGGCTGGTTCGGGTTTAATGGGGGGAGTACGCTGGCTTTGAATGGCGAGGTCCCTTCGATCATTTTGAATACGATTCTGGCGGGGATCGCGGGGGGCGTCTTTGCGTTGGTCTGGGAACTGTGCTCTTCGAAACAGATCTCGGTGGAAAATATCTTTAATGGATCACTGGCGGGGCTGGTGGCAGTGACAGCTTCCTGCAATGTGGTCTCCTATCCCAGCGCCATTCTGATCGGTCTGATCGCCGGTGCGGTCATGTTAGGCTCATGCTGTTTACTGGAGAAGCGTTTTCAGGTGGATGATGTTGTGGGGGCGATCCCCGTGCATGGCTTCGCCGGTGTCTGGGGCACTCTGGCTGTGGCTCTGTTTGCCGAAGCAGAACTCCTGCCAGACGGTTTCTCGCGACTTCAGTTGCTGGGAATTCAGGCTCTTGGGGCGGCGGTCTGCTTTGTCTGGAGCTTCGGGTTTATCTGGTCCTGTATGTGGCTGCTGAATCGATTTCTGCCAATCCGGGTCTCCCTGGAGGATGAAAAGATCGGTTTGAATGTGGCAGAGCATGGTGCGTCAACAGAACTGCACAGTCTGCTGGAGACGATGATTGCCCACGAAAAGGGCGATAACACCTCGCGGGCCGAAGTCGATGATTTCACTGAAGCCGGCATCGTGGGTTACCAGTACAACCGCGTGCTGGATGCCCAGGAAGTGTTGCTTTCGGATGTCAAAGACAGAGAATTGCGATATCGCTCCATCATGGATAATGTGATGGATGCCATTATTACGATCAACCTGGATGGAAAGATTGAGGAATTCAATCTGGGGGCAGAGCACCTGTTTGGTTACCTCAACCACGAGGTGATCGGCCAGAATATCAACCTGCTGAGTCCTCCCCTGCATCAGCAGCTGCAGCAGGAATATTCTGATGGAGATCTGAATCCACAGCTGGTGCGAGCCATCGGTTCCCGTCAGGAAATTGTGGCGCAACGACAGGATGGGTCGACCTTCCCAGCAGAACTGGCAGTGAGCTCGGTGGTACTGGCTGATCGTGAAATTTTTACCGGCATCATTCAGGACATCAGCGAGCGAAAAGAATACGAACGCTCGTTAAACGAAGCGCGTAAACGGGCTGAAGCCGCCAGTGATGCCAAGAGTGAATTCCTCGCGAACATGAGCCATGAGATCCGTACGCCAATGACAGCCATTCTGGGCTTTACGGATATCCTGCTGGGGAACCTGAAAAACAATGAAGACATCGAAGCAGCCCATATCGTCAAGCGCAACGGGGAATACCTGATTGGTGTCATCAACGACATCCTGGACCTCTCCAAGATCGAGGCCCGCAAGGTCGAACTGGAACAGGTACGAGTCAACACGCCGGAAATCATTCGTGATATTGCCGCCTTGATGCAGGTGAAAGCAGATTTGAAACAGCTGAAACTGGAAATCGAATTTGAGAATCCGATTCCGGAAACCATCATTACAGACCCGACGCGTCTGCGCCAGGTACTGATTAACCTGCTGGGAAATGCGATCAAGTTTACCGAGACCGGATCGGTGAAATTGTGCATCCGGACCATCAATCTGGAAGATTCATGTGCGCAACTGCAGTTCGATGTGATCGATACCGGCATAGGTATTTCAGAAGCGGCCCTGGCACAGATCTATCAGCCTTTCACCCAGGCCGACAATTCGACGACCAGAAAATATGGTGGTACGGGGCTGGGGCTGGCGATTTCAAAACGCCTGGTGGAAATGCTGGGAGGCCGGATTCAGGTTACCAGCAAAGTCGGAGTCGGCAGTACTTTTACAATTTCCGTGAATACCGGCTCGCTGGAAGGGGTTCGCCTGTTGCAGCTCGATGCGAGCAGTATCAGAAAAGCGGCTCTGGAGCAAAATCAGGAGCATGCGCTCGATCTCACAAACAGTCTCGCTTCCCGTCGCGTTCTGATTGTCGAAGATGGTCTGGACAATCAGCGACTGATTTCATTCCTGTTGAAAAAAGAGGGGATGCAGGTCGATCTCGCTGATAATGGCAAGCTCGGTTACGAACAGGCTCTGGTGGCCCAGACAGCCGGGACTCCTTATGACTTTGTGTTAATGGATATGCAGATGCCTGTGATGGATGGTTATACCGCGACTCGCAAACTCAGAGAGGCGGGGTATAAACGACCGATCATCGCATTGACGGCACACGCGATGAAGAACGACATGGAGAAATGTCTAAACGCGGGCTGTGATGCGTACGCGACAAAGCCTGTGAATAAGCAGAAGCTGCTGGAGACCATCTCACATCTGGCAGAGTCGTCCACCGTGGCCGGTCGCACCCCCTGAATCAACTCCTGATGTCAGGACCAGAACTGCCGATCCAGGGTTCGGTAATTGATGGCTTCACTGACGTGGGCGGCGGTAATCTGATCGCTCTGGTCCAGGTCCGCGATCGTGCGACTGATGCGTAAGATTTTATCATGTGCCCGGGCAGAGAGCCCCATCTCTTCCATGGCGGTTTTCAACAGTCCTTCTCCATCCGAGGCCAGCTGGCTGTATTTTCGCAACTCTCGCGGTGTCATCCGTCCATTGTGCGAGGTCTTTTCATTGGCAAATCGATGGGCCTGGATCTCGCGTGCTGCCAGCACCTGCTCGCGCATGGTCTGGCTGTTGGTGCCTGAGGTCTGATTCGACAGCTCGCGAAACGGAACAGGCGGAACTTCAATATGAATGTCGATCCGATCCAGCAGCGGGCCGCTGATCTTGGAAAGATAGCGTTCGATCTGCATCGGATTACAGGAACACTTTCTGCGGGGATCGGAGAGATAGCCGCAGGGACAGGGATTCATGGCGGAGATCAGCATGACGTTCGCGGGAAAAGTGACGCTGCCGATCGCGCGGGAGATGGTCACTTCCCCTCCCTCCAGAGGCTGTCGCAACACTTCCAGTGTGCGGCGGTTGAACTCAGGCAACTCGTCCAGGAACAGCAATCCGTTATGCGCCAGGCTGATTTCGCCGGGCGCAGGAGTGGAGCCGCCTCCGACCAGGCCTGCTTCGCTGATAGTGTGATGCGGTGTGCGAAACTGACGTAACATCACCAGCGACTGATTTCGCGACAGACGCCCCATCGCACTGTAGATCCGCGTGGTCTCCAGGCTTTCTTCCTGCGAGAGACGCGGCAGAATCGTGCTGATCCGCGAGGCCAATAGTGTCTTGCCTGTCCCCGGAGACCCGATCATCAAAAGATGATGCATACCTGCGGCAGCGACTGTGATGGCCCGCTTGGCGTATTCCTGTCCCTTCACGTCACTGTAGTCGATGTCGTATTGCCCGTGCTCTTCGAGGGCCTCCTCCCAGCTGAATTCGACCGGCTCGACAGGCAGTGCTCCCGTGTAGAAACCGACCGCTTCTGCAAGGGTGCCGACGGCGAAGACATCCAGTCCCTCAACCACGGCAGCTTCGTGGGCATTCTGTACGGGGACGAGCAGGCCCTGCTTCCCCTGCTCGCGGGCAGCCAGGGCCATCGACAGGGCTCCCCGAATGGGGCGAATCGTTCCATCCAGGGCCAACTCACCGACTGCGGCGTAGTCTTCGAAGCGTTCCGAAGTCAGTTGCCCGCTGGCGGTCAAGAGGCCCAGCGCGATGGGCAGATCAAAGGAAGCGGCGTCTTTAGGCAGGTCGGCCGGAGAGAGGTTAATCACGATCCGGTCGATCGGTCGATTGTAGCCGCTATTGACCAGGGCCCGTTCAATGCGGTGCGTGCTCTCTTTGACGGCCGCTTCCGCCAGACCGACCAGGATGGTCTTGGGCATCGCTCCGGGGGAGATATCCACTTCGACTTCGACCGGCCTGGCATCAATGCCAAACAGGGAATAGGTATAAAGCTTGGCCAGCATGAGGGGGTCTCTGCCATCGAAGAATACGTTTAATTATGTCCAGTGTTCAATTGATTTATGCCATGCTAACGCAAAACGGAACACCAGTCCACATGTCAGCGCGTTTTCGAGAGGGATTTCCAGCCAAAATCACTTCTAAAACATGATGATTTCGGTGAAGAGTCGCTGAAATTGAGCGGGATGGCTTTTTTTCCTCAGGAAGTTCGACTAGAATACCCGACCCGTTACGAAAGAGATTCTGCAGACCTCATCAGTAATTGTGTGGTCTTACATCATATAATTTGAAGACCATCGAAGGATAAAGTCATGGCTAAAACACAGCGTAAACTGAAAAAAGCAAACCACGGTCGCCGTCCTGCCAGTGCCAAGGCACGCAAGGCAAAACGGAAGCACATCAAGTTCTAAGTTGATGTGGCAGCACCTGTTGCCGATCTGAAAACAGATAAAGCCTCGCCCGGGATGTTCGGACGAGGCTTTTTGCTGCGCGCTGTGGTTTTCAGTTTAAGCCCAACCCCTGCAGGTCGGCATCCAGAATCTGGGCGGTCTTAATGGCATCTTTCAGCTTGCCCACGACAAAGTGTTTGTGATTGGCGACCGCCTGTTCGGAAATCTGCAGCGCTGAGGCGGCTTCTTTATTGGCTTTGCCTGAGACGAACAGCTGTTCGATACACTGCAGCCGTTCAAATTCGCCATTCTTGATCCAGCCCTCGATCAGTGTCTGCAGGCTGTCACAGATGACCTGCTCTTCCTTGTGTTTGCGTTCTTTACTCCGTGCCAGACTGGAGGCGACGCGGGTCCGGCCCGCCGGTTCACGATAACTTTCCCGCTCGCCGTTTTCATGGGGAAACAGGGGGATCGTTGGCCGTCGTCCCTGTTTGCGCAACAGGTCCGTCAATTTATGCGAGGCGATGGCAAACAGAAAGGACTCCAGGGGAGTGTTGGCGTCATAATTGGGGATGCTGATCAGGAATCCCATAAAGGTTTCCTGAACGACGTCTTCGCTGCTCGCGCGATTCCGCAGGCGGCTGTCGACAAAGGCCAGCAACCGTCCTTCAAATCGCGCAATCAGTTCGGCCCAGGCATCCGAGTCGCCCTGTCTGATCTGTGATACCAGGAGTTGGTCTGCTTCGTCGATCGGCATAAGGAATCTGTATGTTTGCGTTTAAATAGAGAAGGTTCCGTCAGTCCGGATTGTAGCCTATGGCTGCGCAGCTCTCAAATAAACGGAGACTCCAAAGCACAGCAGGGTCACCAGACCAAAGGCGCCTCCCAGCCAGGCAACACGCTGATTGCCCGCCTGCAGCTTCCATTTCGTATAGAAGATCTTCTTCACCGACGGGGAGATTTCCACTTCCACGTAGGCCCGGTACATATCCTGCTTGAACGGCTTACCGGACTTTAAGACGTCTCCGAAGTCGTGTTCGACCGTCTGGTAATAACTGCGCCTTAAGGCGACATGGCGTACCGCTTCCGGACTAATCTGCTTTGTTGCCAGCGGATACTGTGGGTGCTCGGCCTGCAGCGATTCTGCCAGTTTCAGACTGGCTTTTCCCAGTGCATCCTGCAGTGCCTCTTCCCGGGTAGCAAACAGTCCGGATTCAAAGACCCGCTTCGAGTTGACCGAGCCCTGCTGTTCTGCGTTGATCCATTCGGGCAGTGGCTCAGTTTGCGCAATCTGATCTCCGGAATGATTGCTCTGCTCAGACGCGTTCGTTGACTGCGGCTTTTGAGCTTCCAACGGGAGGGTGGGCAGCGGGATATGTGATGAATCGATAACCGTATTTTGAACGGTAGCCGTAGATGAGTCTGCAGTTGCTTGCTGTATCACGGTCGGGCCCGTTCTTACCTCATGGACGGCATAAGACATGAACAGGAAGGCGACGGGGAGAAAGATCACGAGACAGATCCCCACGAATGCCAGCAGAAGTCTGGGTTGGTATTTTACAACTAGAAAGATGAGTAGTGCCAAGGCAATGAGAAACAGCAGCAGGATGCCCATGCCCCAAGATAGATAGTCCGTAGTCAATGTCAGATCTGGTTGTGAGCTCATGCTTGTGCCTCCTTCATTTCAATGATGCGCTGATCGGGATGAATCCAGGAGGCGGACAGTTGTACGACACTGGAGATGATGGCGGCCCAGGTCAGTCCCATCACGACCGGAAAGGCCCAGATGGCTGAGATGACGTAAGCGACAAAGACCGTCAGCAGTACAGAGCTGACCTTGAATTTTCGCGGCCGAAAGGCATCAGCGTGCCACCACCAGCGACGGAAGCAGAACAGCAGCCCAAAGAAAACCACATACGAAATCAGGCTCGGTTGCCCATCTGGCAGGACCAGCGAGTAAGGTCCAATCACGTTGAACAGAGGTTTTAAGCCCAGGTACATTCCGCGGGAGTCCGGCAGGTCGGTCAGCAACAGTTCGGTCTGCAGCAGATAGATCATGGAGCCGACCAAAACGCCAGTTCCCAGCCAGATGATCCGCCGGGTACTGTTATCGAAGGATTTTCCCTCGGTAAGTTTTGAGACCAGCAGCACGCTCCAGGATGCGAGCAGCGTACCAAAGATCAACAGTCCCAGTGGTGCCAGATCCACGCCACTCCAGAAACCATTGGCGATTCTGCCATCCGTGAAGCAGACGATGCCAGCAGTAATGACCAGAGTACAGACAACGGCTTTGAC
This sequence comes from Gimesia panareensis, assembly GCF_007748155.1. Taxonomy (GTDB): domain Bacteria; phylum Planctomycetota; class Planctomycetia; order Planctomycetales; family Planctomycetaceae; genus Gimesia; species Gimesia panareensis. The sequence goes on along the minus strand of NZ_CP037421.1, from coordinate 7,532,388 downwards.
CATCGAATTGCATAAATCGTAGGTCCGTAGACGCCGCGAGACAAAACGCGGGGTGAGTGGTGTCAATGATCTGGCATAATGGGGTTTGCGCTGCTGCCGTTGCTGTGTCCGGCGTCGGTATTCTGCTGCTTTCTGTTGTTCCCGATCGCGGATAATCTGTGTTTCTTCCAGTGCTTCTGCGCGATATGTTCTGGCTGCGGCCTGCACATCCTGCGGAGGTTGTTTGTCCCAGAGATCGCTGATGGGAGGTGGACCTTTCACAATGGCGGCAAACAATCCAGAGAAGAGCAGCCGACTTGAGTTCGCGGTGAGCAGAAGTCCGCCACAAAAAGCACAGATCAAAAGCCCCGACAGGAAGAGCGGCGCACCGGCGAAAACCCCCACCAGGGCCGCGACCAGTCCCAATGCCAGAATCCCCAGCAACAGGACTACAGGTAAGAATAGCAGGATGCGTGCCCAGTTTTTGTCGGATTGATTTGCGTGAGACGGCGTTCCACTCGATGTTTGTACGTTTCCCTGGTTCTCAGGTTCGAACTCAAACGAATCTCCGGGGATTTCCGTAACAGAATCACGCTGGAACAGGGCACGTTCAAATTCCTGTTTGAATTGCTTAATGTCGGAAAATCGCTGCTGTGGATCTTTCTCCAGTGCCCGTCCCACGACCGCGCGCAGGTAGGCGGGCAGCCGACTGAGATCCGGTTTCTCCGAAAGATGTTTCATCAGGATTTCCGCCGTCGATTCTCCGTCAAAGGGAACCACGCCGGTGATCATCTCGTAGACCAGAATGCCAGCCGCGTAGACATCGACTTCTTTGCCATAGCGTCCCCGTGCCACTTCGGGGGCCATATAATGGACCGTGCCGACGCTCTGGGTATTCGCGCTGCGGCGGCTGTGTGTAATAAATTTAGACAGGCCCACATCGCCGACTTTGATGATCTCGCCATCCCGAAAGACGTTAGACGGTTTCAAATCACGGTGTACGAGACCGCGGCTGTGCAGATACGACAGGCCTTCCGAAATCCCGGAAAGCCAGTAGCGAACCTGTTCCATCGGCATCCCGTTGGGATACTGCTGGAGCGCCTTGTCCAGCCCCTGTCCGGAAACATATTCCATCACGACCCAGTGATCGCCGTCCCGGTCGGTTTTGACGTCGAAGATCGTGACCAGGTTGGGGTGTTTCAGATTCAGGCACTGGGTGACTCCCCGCAGTTCCACATCCATGTTCTGCTGCAGGAGCTTTAACGCCACCTCTTTCCCGGAATCGGTCAGGGCGTAATACACCTCGCCAAAACCGCCCCGATCGATGGCGCGTTTGATCGTAAATCCTTCAAGAGGCTTTGATTCTGGTGCGAAGGTGAATTTCATGGCCGCTTCCATCCGTTAAACAACGTCGTTGTCGTACGGTACATTCCGATGACTCTGTTTGAATAACGTTCACAGAGTCATACTGGTTCATTTTTTTCGTAAGTATTACTGTCCCGTCTGTTTAATGCGTTCTGGACGCCTGACGATGTAGTACAGCAGCGATCCCAGCGCAGGTAAAAAGACCATGATCAGGACCCAGATGATCTTCTCATTTCCAGAAGATGGTTCATATTTCAGGCAGTCGATCAGCATCCAGATCCAGAACGCAAAGCAAAGCATTCCGAACGCAAAAGTCAAAAAAGCGAATAACAAACCAAAAATAGAGAACATGATGCCGATTTCCATAGTTACAAATTGTGATTAGCGCGAGACAACCCCGAATCCGTTTAAACAATAACCTCCCATCGAAAGCGAAGGTCAGGACCACTCACCAGGCAACCCGGGGTTAAAACGGCTCCCTGTGAGGCAGGTTCCTCATTCACATAAATCTCCTGTCGCGATCGACAGAGAATCTGGTCTCCCTGCCGATAGATGACCACTGAACCCGGCCACTTGGGGCAGACAACATGATTTTCCCCGGTTGCCCCCAGCAGGCAGTTCTCTGCCATCAACACGATCCCGTCCAGTCTCTGTTGAGGCTGGTGAAAACTGGTGAATTCCAGACAGGCAGAGGTGCTGAGTGCGGTGGGCTGGGTAAAGGTCAGAATGGTATCCTGATTCAGTCTAAGCTCCGCCCGATCAGTCAGCAAGATACGTTCATTCACGGGACGCTGCTGGCAGAACACGGGAGCGTTGGCGTCCAGGTAATAATTCTCCCCGGAGCGGGCAATCGTCGCATGGTGCCGCGACAGATTCGACAGCAATGCCAGGTCCGCCCATTCTGAGCTCAGGGGGCTGGTGGAGCCTGGTCTTCCCGGCCCACCAATCCGCAGCGTGTCCTGCAGATAGACCAGCCAGGTTCCCACCCCGTCAATCCACAGCAGGTAATTCGCTCCCGAGACAGACGGTGCTGCCGGTTGCTGACTGTCCCTGGATGTCGGAGAAAAGAAGCCCACAGGAATTCCCCTGAGAAAAACTGAGAAGTGATGGTCCGTTTACTCTCTAATTTTAACGGATCAGAAAACGAATTGGTCTAAAGAATCATGTTTTTACCGCTGTATTCACTGAATTTCAAAACAGGCAACGGGGGCAGGCAGTCCCGTTTCTGAACGAAGCCTGCCTGCCACCCCCTCGCGCCAATAGTTCTGCTCTCGTTTAGAGCGATTATTGTGCAGCGACCTTGTCGCCGGATTTCAGTTTGAAGTATTCATCCATCTGCTTTACGACATCCCGTTTTTCTTCCGCTTTGGTATCGACGGGAATCAGGCCGGTGAACTTGCCTTCGGCGTCCAGCAGCTTTTCTTTGACGTCCAGTTGCTTATTCAGATCGCGGATCAGGCTCTTGGCTCGTGTGAGCTGCGAGTTGTCGATCTGAAGATTGCTGACAGTTTCAGCAGCCTGGACGGATTTCAGACGTGCTTCCAGCTGTTCGATCTGCACTTCCAGATCCATCTTCGAGGACAGCATGTTTTCCAGCTTTTCGCGATTGGCATCCAGGGCTTTTTCGCGGGCCTTCAAGATCTGCTGATTCCGTTTCAGCGTTTCGGAGGCCACTTTGAAGCGGTCAAACCGCTGAGCCAGGTCGCTGCGGATATCGTCTTTGGAGTAGGTCCGGCTGGCGTAAACGAATTCAGTGTCGTTTGACTCCAGGTCAGATCGCAGTGTGAACATCGCTTCTTTCTGCTGTTTCATCGCCAGTTCGGATTCGTGCATTTCCTGCTGCAGGGTTTCCACATCCACCTGCTGCTCAGCGATCACATGCATGCAACGCCGGATATCCGGAACCAGATCTTCCACCATCTTCCGGGCACGTTCGACTTCGAAATCGACGGGAACTTCCGATTTCACCGCATCCCGTACCGAAGTGCCGGCCGTTTTCATATAACTGATGACATCGCGGCCAAAGACGAAGGTTCCCAGCGTGGCCAGCACTGCAGCACCTATCAAAATTTTCTTACCAAAAAATAACATTGTCCAGACTCCCTCTCACTACAAGTAATGTTCGATTCGGAACCGTAGGCCAAACCGATCGGCCACGTTACAGAGAGTTATTCGTCCGAGGGATGCGGTTCTTGACACTTTTTCAAATGTTTTGAATCAGAAAAAGAAAACGCCGTATCTTATAGGATATCAATAAGATACGGCGTTTCAGCTGGTTTGGCAGGTGTCGTATTAACCGGCAGGCAGTGCTTTCAGGAAGAAATCAATAAAGTTCTGCGACATGATGCCTTTGATGTCTGCAGCGCTGTACCCCCGTTTTTCCAGGATCCCGGCGTACATTTCCAGATCAGCAATCGTATCCAGGTCGTGCGGCGTCTGTTCTTTACCAAAACCACCATCCAGGTCGGTTCCCATGCCACAATGCTTCGCATTTCCTGCCAGCTGGCAGATGTGGTCAGTGTGATTGGCAATGTCTTCCATCGAAGTGGTTTTGGGATCGGAAACGCCGATGGTCCAGCCGGGCTTGATCATCCAGTTATCGAAGGCACAGCCAATGACCGCCCCACGTTCGATCAGGGCTTTGATCTGCTCATCGGTGAGTTGACGGTCCGCGTCCACCAGGGCGCGGCAGTTATGGTGACTGGCCAGTACTGGTCCCTGGTAAATCTCCAGGGCTTCCCAGAAGGACTGATCAGCGAGGTGAGTCACATCCAGCAGCATGCCGACCCGGTCCATCTCTTTCAGCAATGCGGGGCCTTCTTCCTTGAGACCACCCGTACTTCCGGTGCCATAGCAGTAAGGACCTGGCCCATAGTGCGCGGGGCCCAGGATCCGCAGGCCCGCATCATACCAATGCTCGATCTGTTGAGGCGACAGGATGGGCGGAGCCCCTTCCATGCTCAGAATAAAACCGATGGGAATGGAACTCCCCTCTTCGCGGGCGGCTGCTTCGTTGGCTTCCCACTCTTCGACGTGGCTTTTTAATGTCTTACTGTCCGGGATTTCACGCAGGACCCCCTTCTCTACCATCGCCCGATAATAAGCCAACTGGCCCATGGCGACTCCATAGGCGGCTTCGCGCGACTGGTAATGCGTCAATGCAGCGTCTTTGCGATGCAGGCGGGGCAGCAGCGTGGAGATGGTCATTCCCACGCCTCCCTTGCGGAGTGCGTGCCAGGAAACGGTGGCTTCGCCGGGGGTAATGTTTTCGAACTGGCGTTCAAACTTGCGAATTTCACTGACCGGTAGTTCCAGATCGCGGTTCCATTCGCAGGCATTCCAGGCCATATCAAGGTGGGCGTCAAAAATCAGCATGAGATCTTTAATCCTGAATAGGGTGGGGATGATTGTGTTGCATCATCATTTAAAAAATCAGAGCCGCACAGGGGCAGCGTCAGGTCGAGGCAGGAGTTTCAGGGCCGTCTGTGAAAGTGGTCGAGCCCCCGCCACAGGAACAGATTCCCGCGGCGAGCGTGAACCAGCCGACAATCAGCAGCGTACCCCCGATGGGCGCGATCGCTCCCCAGAAAGTTTGACCGCTCAAGGTTAAAACGTAAAGACTGCCGGAGAAAAAAATGATTCCCAGCAGAAAACACCAGCCTGCGATGTTCAGCAGCTTCTGTTTTCGCGAAGTAATTCCGGCAAAACCGACGGCCAGCAGCGCCAGAGAATGATACATCTGATACTGGGCGCCGGTTTTAAAGTCATTCAGGTATTTCTGGGCTGCAGGAACTTCTACGCCAGTGACTTTTTTGACCTGACCGGCGTATTTTTCCGCGAAGTAGCCATCGATTCCGTGCGCAGCGAAGGCGCCCAGGATGACAGCCAGTCCACCCAGCGTCGCCCCGATGGTTGACCAGTTAAGAGAGCAGCAGGACATCAGTAATCTCCAGAAAAGACGAATTCAGCACGACGTGCTGTCTATGAATCTCAGAGCTCAATTTTGGTTCCCAGTACATTCAGGAACGCAGCCAGCCATTGGGGATGGGCGGGCCAGGCGGGGGATGAAACCAGGTTCCCGTCGACGTGGACGCCATCGATGGCCGTTTCCACGTAGGTGCCTCCCGCCAGATTGACCTCGGGGCCACAGGCCGGGTACGCCGTACAGCTGCGGTCTTTGAGGACCCCTGCCGCAGCCAGTAATTGCAGCCCGTGACAGATGGCCGCTACCGGTTTGCCTGCGTCAAAGAAGCTGCGCGTGATTTCGAGTACGCGTTCGTTAAGGCGAATGTATTCGGGAGCCCGTCCGCCGGGAATCAATAGACCAGTGTAACTGTCCGGATTCACATCCGCGAACGTTGCATTCAGGGTGAAGTTATGCCCCCGTTTTTCGGAATAGGTCTGATCCCCTTCGAAATCATGGATCGAAGTGCGGATGATGTCCCCCGCTTTTTTGTCAGGGCAAACGACGTCAACCTGATAGCCGACCATCGTGAGCGCCTGGAACGGCACCATGATTTCATAGTCTTCGACATAATCACCCGCCAGAAACAGAATGGATTTCTCTGCCATGAATTCATCTCCCTCTTTAAAAAATCCAGGTCATATCCTGCTGACGAACAGGCCTCATTCTCGTCGGTTCGGCCCAGGAAGATCTGGAACTGATAAACCAGGTTCTCATTTGAATCAGCTGACCAAGAGATAGATCAGCCGTATTCCAATCATAAGAGCCACCGACAGTAATAACCAGCCAAACTGCTGTCTTAACTGCAGGCCTTTGAGTCGCGAATTCAGGTCCGAGCCCAGGCGTGCGCCAATGGTTCCCCCCAGCAACAGAGCAATCACGATTTCGATACTGATATTGCCGTGCCACGCATGAGCAATAGTCGACTGAAATGCCACGATCCAGACGATTACCAGGCTGCAGGTGATGGCGCGGTGTGTGGGGATTCCCAGCCCGAAAATCAGCATGGGCAACAGCAATATTCCGCCACTAATGCCCAGCAGTCCGGAGATCAGCCCCAGTCCCAGTCCGAACCAGGCGATGACGGGAATCGAGAGCGAGCCTTCAAACAGATTGGGAAACGAAGTAACAGGGGGGATTAGAAACCGGTCTTTGAAAAAGGCATCTTTCAATTCTGAATCGGGACGATGGGCACTCTTGAGGGAGATGATGGCCAGTCCCAGCAGCATCAGGAAATAGACCACGAGTACCACAAGGTCAGCGACAATAATCGGTTGACCATTCAACTGAATCGTGGCCGACTGTTTCGCTTTTTCCAGAATACTGGTTCCGGCAATCACGCCCAGAAACAGGCCGCCGGTAATCACGAGGGGAAATGCCAGATCCCGGACTTTGATTTTTCGGGCCAGTAATGAGGTGGTCGCGGGTCCCAGGATCTGACAGGCACTGGAGCCGACCGCCAGTTCCATGGGGATTCCCAGCACGATATTCAGAATGGGGACCAGCAGAAAACCTCCGCCGACGCCGAACATGCCTGCCAGAAAACCGATCGCGCCCCCGGTCAGTGAGATCAGCAGAAAATCAATCAACCCTACGCCCATTTTCACACCGCCTCAAATCTGATAGTCGGGGAAAATGTAGTCGTCATCAGAATTGTTGTTCGAGCGGTCTTGCCATTGATTGAAAATCCAGTTGATGATCACTCCCCATAAGACGGGGATAATGATGCAGGCGATGATAAAGAAAATCTTATCCAGCATAAACCTGGCCTTCCTGGAAATTCAGAACGATGTGTTTCGTGTTTAGAGGTAAACGGCGGTCGCTGTCAAGTGTCAGCCCCCCCTTCCCCGGGATTGAGGGATGATCTTAGTTGTTTTTTCACGACTTTTATGGGAACATGTACGTACGTAAATCTATCTGGTCCACATCCTTAAAAGTCGAGACAGGCAATATTATGCCCACGGAATCCTCCGAATCAGAGCAATCATTGCTGGACCAGATCCAGTTAAATCTGATTCAGGGAGTGGGGCCACGCATCCGCCGTACCCTGCTGGAACAGTTTGGAACTCCTGGCCGGATCTTAAATGCCCCCCGGCAGGATTTGTTGAATGTACCAGGGATCGGTGACAAACTGGCCAACGCTATCATTTACAGGACGTCGAAATCGACGGCAGAGGAAGAACTAAAGCGTTGTCGTGCGGCGGGATACCAGATCCTGTTTGAAGAGTCTGACAATTATCCGTCATTGTTGCGGGAAATGCCCGATCCCCCTGCCCTGCTCTACTGTAAAGGTTCAATCCTGCCGGAAGATGAACTGGCGGTCGCGATTGTCGGTTCGCGAAAGTGTACCCACTACGGTCTGCAGCAGGCAGAAAAGATCGCCGGGGCCCTGGCCCGCTCCGGGGTGACCGTAGTGAGTGGACTGGCACGCGGCATCGATCAGGCTGCGCACCGGGGTGCACTCAAGGCGGGGGGCCGGACAATCGCTGTCATGGCGACGGGCCTCTCGCACATTTATCCTCCCGAACATCAGGAACTGTCAGAGCAGGTTGCCGAACAGGGAGCCCTGGTGACTGAGTTCCCGCTGGATCAGGCTCCGGTGGCCGGTCTGTTTCCCCAACGGAATCGCATTATCAGCGGGCTTTCCATGGGAGTCCTGTTAATTGAAGCGGGACGTAAAAGCGGCGCTCTGCATACCGCTCGACACGCGTATGAGCAGGGACGCGATGTTTTCGCGGTTCCGGGACGCATTGACCATCCCGCCAGTGCCGGTTGCCATGATCTGATCCGCGACGGTGCCATGCTCGTGCGGAGCGTGGAAGACGTGCTGGAAGGATTGAGTCCAGCGAAATCACCAGTGAAGGTGTCAGAAAACCGGGAAGTCCATACGCCGCGTGAACTTTCGCTGAGTGATTTTGAGCGGGATGTGCTGAATCTGGTCACACTCGAGCCGCAGCATTTGAATGAAATTGTAGAATCCAGTAATCTCGACTCGTCCCGCATTCTATCCACGCTGACGGTTCTGGAAATGCGGAAAGTGGTCAAACGTCTGCCGGGCGGGTATCTGGTCAGAGCCACCGGCTGATACTAACGCTCTCATGATCTTCGAAAGAAGCGACACCAATGAATGCGGATTCTGCGGACACCGCCGCCGGGCAGGCGGTTTACACTCGAAAAATGCTTTCGATCTACGATCTCTGGGTCCTGGGGATTTCCAATTCCCTGATCTGGAAGTGCCGCACGAAGCATATTTTAAACTGGATGAATCAGAATCTGACAGCCAATCATCTCGATGTGGGCGTGGGGACCGGCTATTACCTGGAGCACTGCACGTTTCCCTCTGAGGATGTCAGGCTGGCGTTGATGGATTTGAATCCCAACAGTCTGGCCGCTGCCGCAAAGCGGAGCGCGCGTTATCAGCCGGAAGTGTATCAGGCAGACGTACTCTCTCCCCTGCCCGATCAACCGCGTCCCTTCGATTCGGTCAGTCTGAATTATCTGCTGCATTGTCTGCCTGGTGACCTCAGTACAAAAGCAGTTCTGTTTGATCATCTGGGACCCTGGTTGAATCCGGGAGCTCTGATTTCCGGTTCCACCATTCTGCACCAGGGAGTCCCCCGCGGATTTCTGGCCCGACGTCTGATGCACGTCTACAATCAGAAAAAATACTTTACGAATACGGCAGACAGTCTGGATGAGTTACAATCCCAGCTGGTCAGTCGCTATACTGACGTGGAAGTGAAAGTCATCGGCTGCGTGGCCCTCTTTCGCGCCCGAAATCATACTCCTGGTTAACGATCATCGACATGGAAATTCGTGCTTTTGCAGAACGGGTTCTCTTAAGTGAGTCACTGGAAGAGAAGCTGATTCCTGCACCTGAAATACTGACAGATGAAGCTCCGGGAGAACCGTTGCGTATTCGTGAGCCGGGGCGACCCGCCAACCTGAAATTCGCCCCGCCCCGGACCGCGCCCGCGATGCCCAAACCCTCGGCACTGCTGGAACAGGAGAAACGGGCGCTGGCGCATCACATCATGGCGAACCACGAACTGCAGGCGCTGGAAGTGATGGCTTATATTCTGTGTGCGTTTCCCGATGCGCCGACGGAATTTCGGCAGGGTATGTGCAAAATCATGGCGGACGAGCAGCGCCACACGCGCATGCACAAGGAGCGGGCTTCCGTGTTGGGACTGGAGTTCGGCACTTTGCCCGTAAACTGCTACATCTGGAAGAAGGCGCTCAATTACGAGAGTCTGCTCGATTATCTGGCCGGCCTGCCCCTCACATTTGAGGGACGTAACCTGGATCATACCCTGGAATTCGAACAGTATTTTCTCGATGCCGGCGATCAGCGGAGTGCGGCTTTGATGAAGGTCGTCTATCGTGATGAAATTCAGCACGTTGCTTTTGGACTGCACTGGCTGCGTCAACTGAAACCTGATCACCTTTCAGACTGGGAAGCCTACGAGCAGCATCTGCACTGGCCGGTTCGAGCGGCCCTGTCCGTGGGAGATACTTTCAACCGTGAAGGACGCAAAGAATCAGGCATGACCGACGAATTCATCGAGCAACTCTATCAGGCAGCTCAGACGGATCAGCCCCCGAACCAGAAGCCCAAGAAACTGGATTGACCACCGGCCCGCAGGGAAGCCGCACCATGCCGACACAACGCAAGCCAGTCTGGAACAAGGTGATCTTTGTTGACTGGCATGGCGTGCTGTCCTGCGATCCGTTCTGGCTTTCGATTCTCCGCAATACAGACCATCCCCTGCACCACGGGCTGACTGTCGCAACTGAAACACTTTTCAGTGACGAGTCACTGATCCATGACTGGATGCGGGGAGATATTTCTGCGAATCAGATCGTCAACAGATTAGACATCGAGGCGGATGACTCGTTTCCCCCTGGCTACCTGAGACGCAAGCTGGTCGAGGACTGCCAGTTGATGCAGGTCAATCAGCGGCTGGTTCAGATTTTGCGAGAGACCCGGCAGCAGGGAATCGGAATCATCCTGGCGACCGACAACATGGACTATTTTCAGGAGGCGCTTCAACACGCAAACGGTCAGAGGTCGTTAACAACTCAATCCGTGGAAGAGAAAATGATTTCATTCCATTCCACAGTTCAAATATTTGATGACGTGCTCTGCTCCTGCACACAACGTGTATTGAAACGAGAGAATCCAGAACGGTTTTACGGCAGCTGGCTGAGCACGCATGCACTTGAATTCAGAGATGCACTGCTGCTGGATGACCTGGAGGTCAACTGCAGAACGTTCCAGAGAGCAGGGGGGACTGCAATCCAGATCACGGATCAACGGTCTGGCAACGATGCGGATCTGTTACCGTCTCAAATCCAAGACTGGTATCAAGAAACCTGAAGCTCGGCTGATCTCGCTGAATCACAGCAAAGGACCGTCTATTTCACCGGTTTCTGCTTTCGCTTTTTGCGTTTCTTCTCCAGACTCGGATGTTTCGGACCACCGCCCAGATAGGGATGTTTCTCCAACGCATCTCCCTGTCCCAGTTCGCGGGGATCGTGGGTTGCGACCAGCTTTTGATGCAGTTCCTTCGCGAGCTTGACTTTGATCATTTGATACATCGGATCCTCGGCTACGTTTTGCAGTTGATCGGGATCGTTCCGCAGGTCATATAGCTCTTCCGCAGGTAGTTTGCCAAATGCGAGTTCATACAGCCGACGATGTTCTGCATCTTTATCTTTGTTCGCAATCATGTAGGTCTTGGTGGGACCATTGTCACAGTCACCATACCAGGTGCCGGGGATGGCTGCCTTGGTGTAGTTCGGTGTTCCTGCGGGCCAGCGATCGGGGCGAAAGTTGTGGATGTAAAGAAAATCGTCGGTTCGAATCGCACGACAGGGATAGCCTCCCATGTCGGGAGCTTCCTGAGAGGGGACATGACGCTCTTTGCCGAAGAAGATTTCATCCCGGCTAGCAACGATACGCCCCGATCCGGGGGCATCCAGGACCGGCATCAGACTTTTCCCGGTGACGTCCTTTGGAATCTTGACTCCCGCTGCCTCATAAAACGTGGGTGCCAGATCAATCAGGCTCACAAAATCGGTGACGCTGCGTTTTGGCTGAATGTGTGCCGGCCAGCGCGCCGCCAGGGGCACGCGGGTGCCTGTATCATACAGACAGCTCTTACCGCGGGGGAAAGGCATACCGTGGTCACCGGTCATGAAGATAATCGTATTGTCCAGTTCGCCGTTCGTTTCCAGCAGTTTGAGCGCATCGCCCACGAGCTGGTCGAAGCGCTGTACTTCAAAGTAATAATCGGCGACATCGCTGCGAACTTCCGGTGCGTCAGGGAAACAGGCTGCCAGTTTGATTTTACTGAGATCCATCCCACTTTCAGCACCGGATCCCGGGGCATATGGACGGTGAGGATCGCTGCTCCCCAGCCAGAAACAGAAGGGAGCATCGCCGTCACGCTGACTGAGAAAGTCCTGAAAGTTTTTAAAGCGTTTCCCGGCCAGTTCCCGGGAGCGGGTTTCGGTCCGTCCCGGTCCCCAGGCTTTGCCGGTGTGTCCCACGCTATAGCCGTGTGCCTTCAGGACCTCTGGATAGGTTTCCAGTCGATCGGGAAAAATACAGTGCAGATTCGCTCCCGCGTCGAGCTGCCAGTGATATTTGCCGGTCAGGATCGCTCCGCGGGAAGGAGTACAGGAAGGGGACGAAACATACGCGTTTTGAAACAGCACCCCTTCGCGGGCGAGCCGATCAAAGGTGGGGGTCTTCACGACCGGATCACCATAAGCGCCGGCATGGGGCCAGCCCCAGTCATCGGCAATCGCAAACAGAATATTGGGTCGCTTCGATTTTTCAGCAGACTGTGCTGCAGCAGTCAAAACAAGATTGAACGCAAGCGTGAGACAGAACAGCAGACGTAACCACACAGAACCATTAAACATAGCGCACCTTTAACGGTAAGGAAATTCAGAAGTAGACTCTGAGTTCCACTTTACTTGCGGTTCTGGAGGTAAGCAAGTAAATCCCGGATTTCCTGCGGAGTTAAACGCTGTTCGAGCCCCTTGGGCATGATCGAAATCGGCGATTCTTTCATGATTTCGATTTCCTCGCGGGGAATCCGGACCTCTGACAGGTCAGTAGTCCGCAGGTAAACCGTGTCCGTCGATTCACGACTGATGACGCCGGTATGAATCCGCCCGGCATCGGTTACGACCAGATAGGAGCGATATCCGCGGGCAAAGCTGGCGCTGGGGAGCGCGATTGCTTCCAGCAGATCGGTTCCGGTTCGAATGGCACCGATGCGAGTCAGATCAGGACCGACTTTGCCCCCCTGATTATCAACCGTATGGCAGCCGGAGCAGGCCGCTTTCTTGCCGAAGAAGATTTTGCGACCTTCCTCGATCTGACCTTCCGTGAGTAGTGGTTTCAGTGATTCCAGATGCGCCTTCTGTTGTGCCAGGTCGACCCCCAGTTTTTTCAGGAGCGGGTCAGCTGCTTTCTGGACCGATTCCGGATACTTCTTTAACAGACTGGCCAATTCATCAGCAGACAGGTTTGTGGCGACAGAAGAATCGTTCAAGCCTTTAATCAGGGCCAGCCCCACTGGTTCGTCAGTACTTTTCGCATAGGCTCTTAACAGCACGGGCAAGGCCAGGGGCCCTGGTGCATCCAGCTGTTTCGATAATTGAATCAATTGTGCTGCCGAATGCGGTAAGCCGGCCAGCGCCCGGGCTGCAGCCAGTCGATCCAGTGGCGGATACTCTTCGTTCATACGTGACATCAGGAACTGAAACGTTTCCGGGTCGACAGACTTGAGTTGCGATCCCACTGCGGACAACGCTTCGATTCTCAATGTCGCCGGCTGCTCAGGGTCGAGTGCCAGTGATTTTAACAGTCCACTTAACTCGGGGAGATCATTGGTTTGTGCAGTGCGAATCACCAGGATCTGCAGCTCCGGATCTTTTGTTTTCAGAGTCTGCTCGAGTGCCTTGCGCCAGGCCACCGGAAACTCTTTCAAAGCAGAACGTTGAATGACTTCCAGTAAGATGCTTTTGGCAGAATGCGATGTTTTTGGACTAGTCAATGCCTGGGCAATTAAGGCCTGTACTTCCGGATCAGCCGCCTGTGCGATCAGGAACCCTCGCAGGACAGTAGCGCGTTCCTCACTTAGTGTTTCTTCACTCAACCAGGTTTTCAACAGGCTCAGAGTTTCGCCTGCCCAGCCTGCATGTTCGCCGATGATGGTCAGTGCTTCTTTCTGCAGGGCAGGGTCATCGGTGTCGAGCAGGGGGGGCACCAGTTCGCGTGTCAGGTTTCCGGAATTCATCTGATCCAGGGCAATCAGCGCGGCTCGACGGACAGCAGGACTGGAATCACTCAAACCAGCCAGGATGAGATCACGCTGGTCGATGCGAATCAGGGCGTAAATGAGAGCGTGTTCCAAAGTCCGATCCGGTGAGCCCTTGATCGCCAGGAACAGTGATTCGACTACGGTCTGCAGGTCGGCGTCAGAGATCGTGTCGCCCCGGCGTCCCGCTTCGCAGATGCGTCCCAGAGCAGTGGCGGCATTACGCTGGACCGCTGGTTTCTCGGACTTCAGAAGTTGAGTCAATTGAGTAACAGAGTTTGCATCGCGTAATGTTCCCAGACTTTTGGCTGCGGTCATCTGAACCGATTCTGAAGAACTCAGGCCGTTCTGAATTGCAGCCCGAGCCTGTTTGGTGTCGATACGGGTCAGCGCCCAGACGGCGTTACGTCTACTGGTATCGTTGTAGAATGGACCAGCGGGAGCAGAGACGACACTCGCCAGCATGGGAACCGCGCGGTCACCATCTTTGGCTAATTCATCGATGGCCTTCCGCTGCACAAAGGGACGTGGATCGTTTAAGAGCCGAATCTTCTGCTCAGGCGACAGGGATTCCCAGATCACAGCCAGACCGTAGGGATCTTTTACGGGAGGTGTACCCGATTTGCGAATCCGGTAGATGGCGCCATGGATGTCCGGCTTGGAAATTTGCGACTGAGGACAACCGATCCGGAACCAGCCGCCGGTATTGATGACCAGCAGACTGCCATCAGCGTCTTCTACGACATCAGTTACATGAAAATCAGGATCATCTGAGACGAGAAAATCTTCCTGCTTTGTTTCAAAGGTAGCACCGCTGCGCACCAGCTGGGTGCGAATCACTTTGTGAGTGTTGAAAATGGACGTGAAGATGTTGCCCTGATATTCGGGGCCGAAATGAGGCGAACGGTAGCGCAGCATCCCTGAGACGGCGACATGGCCAAAACGGGTGATGGGGCCCAGCAGGTCGCCCGTCCGTTTAAACTCGGCGACACAATCTTCAAAGTGCGGATACACGCCTCCTTCCAGCCAGTGCACGAGGCAGTCGACCCGCGGTCGTGTCATCAGGATGTTGACCGACCCGATGACTTCCCCTTCGGGAGTGAAGTCGATTTCGACCGGGTTGTCCATTCCGCCACCACAGTGGACTTCGATATCAGAGCCATCGGGTTTACAGGAAAAGATCCGGGCTGCCAGTCCTTTACTGGTGACCTTGCCGGACTTGTCTTTGAATTCATGACCATGTCGACCATCGCACCAGTAAAGACGTCCTTCCGGTCCGCGAAAACAGCCGTGAATACTGGCGGCATTTCCGGAGAAGCCGAACGAATCGACAATGATCTTTCGCTCATCCGCCACTCCATCCCCATCATGGTCGGTCAGCTTCCAGATATTGGGAGGACTGGCGACATACAGTGATCCTTCGTGCCAGAGCGCGCCCATGGGTAATGTCAGCTTGTCGGCAAACACGGTGCTCTTGTCAAACCGCCCGTCGCCGTCCAGGTCTTCCAGCACGCGGATCATGCTTTTCGGCTCTTTGATCAACTGAGGCGCCCGCGTGTTTTCACCGGAACTCTCGGCGATGTACAGCCGCCCCTGATCATCAAATCCCGCCATCATGGGATATTTCGTCAGCTCACTGTTCGTGACGCGCTCAATCGTAAAGCCCGCGGGGACGCGGGGCATCTCTTCTGCTTGAGAAATCGCAGAGAGAGACAGCACAACAAAGGACAGACAACTTAGAACGGAAACGCGAATCAGTTGAGAAGTCACGGCTGGTACCTTTATTGAGGCAGGAATGAAAGTATCACGCTCTGGAGATCGAGTCGTTAGAGCTTGAGGAATTGATATTGTAAACAAAGTAAAGAATGTGCACAAACAGGAAATTCAAGTTTTCCCGATTTCTCTGTTCGCCAGCAGCCCGTTTGTTGAGGCATCGTGATGCAGATTTTCTCATGTCCTCTTTCACTCTGACTTTCATACGCGAAAAAAATAAAAAAAACTGATCATTTTCCAGCGGAAATCGGCGGGAAGGGGCGCCAGTGATCATCAAACAGCGGCTGCGATCGGTATTCGACTTTCCCCTGTTTTGAGGCATCCGCTGAAAAAAATGGATCGCTTTTTTCCCGCTATAATTCCCCACGTAACGCACATTCAAGCACCTCAAAACAGGAGACAGACACATGAAAGCAGCAGGAGAAGTCACACGACAAAAACTGACGGAAAAACAACACGCGATCTATTCCTTTATTAAACAGGAAATCACTGAGCAGCGGCTGTCGCCAACCGTCCGTGAAATTGCAGATCAGTTCGGCATTCGTTCTTCCAACGGTGTCATGTGCCATCTGCGTGCCCTGGAACGTAAGGGCTGGATCAAACGGGACTACTATCTTTCCCGCGGTATCACATTAGTCGCGGAACCGGTAACACAGTTCCTCACGTTGACTCCTGGAGAAGCTGGCTGCCTGGGGGATGTCTACGTGGGTTGTGTGGGCGTAGAAGATCGCAGCGTCACGCTGGAGTTCATTGCCCCCGACACAATGGGCGAAGTTCACAAGGATGCCTGAGGGATCAAGTATATCGAGACAGCCAATTCGAGTTTACGCATACTAATTCAGAGACCTTTCATTACGGATAAAGCTGGAATGAATCACGTACCCGAAAACAAAGAAAACCCTGATGTGTTGCCGATTACTGAAGCGAAACGCATTTCATCAGAAAGCACGGACTCAAATTCTCTGTCGCAGCAGGAGTTTCCCGCGCAATTAAAACAGAGCTTCGCGAACCTGGTGATGATTGAAGACGAGTACGAGGGCTTGACCTCAAGTGAGGCAACCGCTGATGTGCAGCATTGTCGCGAACTTTTGAATGATC
The DNA here is from genome assembly GCF_007748155.1 of Gimesia panareensis. GTDB lineage: Bacteria > Planctomycetota > Planctomycetia > Planctomycetales > Planctomycetaceae > Gimesia > Gimesia panareensis. The sequence goes on along the minus strand of NZ_CP037421.1, from coordinate 7,515,870 downwards.
AGGAGCGGCAGATTGCGCAATTCGTACGAAATCTGAACCAGGAAAAATCCCGGCTCCAACGGCTGCAGGGGGACCTGGAGGAAGCAGAGGTCTGTCTGTCGATGTCTCAATCTTACGAGGCAGCTCTGGCTGGCTGGCGGGAAACGCTGCATGCCTTTGATGCGCTGCATCGTGAATCTCTGAACCAGCAACAGACGTTTTCATTGTCAGAACAGGCCTGGGAAGATCTCAAGCATGCCGAGCAGCAGGCGCTCACGGAACTGGATACAGAGACGACTTATGAAACGATTCACACTCCCTATGGATCGACGACCATTCCCAAACAGGAAGGCATGCTGCCTGACGAAATATCCATCGAAATTCTGGGGGACTATTTGCCCGTCTCAATTCTGACAGACGGCGCCCGACTCTCGCTGGAACAGTGCCAGGAAGGTACTGCGACTTACGCCGTGCATTGTCTGTGAACGCTTTGCTGCGGCCTTTCATTCTATTCACAAATTCATTCAAACCTGAAAACACAGGGATTTTACGTCTATGAATCAATATCAGACACAACCAGATTATGTTTCGAATACCAACCGGATCATCAGTGGGCAACTGGCAGAGTGGGGCATTGATTTCAGTCCTGATCGTGTGGCTGGTCTGACCCCTGAGCAGCGCAGCCAGTTACAAACCTGGATCAATGCCGGTGTCGATGCCGACGAAGCGTATCACGCTGAGTTCATGTCGCTACCCGATTTTATGGAAAGCGAACTGCTGGAAATCAGTGGTGAGCTGGCCTCGGATTCTCAGGAAACCATCATCGAACAGGCGATCAATGCTTATGAGTCGCAGACGCCGATTACTGAGAATCCTTATCTGTTCGATACCAGTGGCTGGCATCTCTGGCGACAGGCTTACTGTCGCTGGCACCATGGCGAGTCGCTGGATTTCTCAGGCACAGAATCATCGGCTGTCATCGAGCATCCGCTTCCAACTGAAGATGATGAAATCGTGATGCAGTTGGTTCAACTGGCGCCTCAATTAGTCGAGGTGGAACGTTCATTGAAGGAACTTCGTCGGAAAGTCAGTCAGGCTAAAGCCCAACGGAAACAGTTGCTCGCTCAATTGTCGCGTTCGTTGAAACCAGTTCCGGAAAAAGCACTCTCCGCTCAAGAACATGTTTCAACAGATTCGGATTCAACAGAGAGAAACCTGGGGCAACCGATTCAGACTTCTGATGTAAATATGACTGGTGGAGAGACAGTAGTGATTCGAATTCCGGTGACCGGACCAGAGACCAACCGGATTGAAATTCTGATCGTGCAGAATCACCAGGGAGACTGGCGGTCCGGTTATCGCTGGTCAGTTGAAACAGATTCGCGCACCGGGCAACGATCCACGGGCAGTCTCTCACCCACTGATACGCAGCAGATTTTCCGTTCTCAAGAGGCAGCGCTAATCGATGCTGTACTGCGACTCAGTCGAGGTCAGATCGGAAATGCAGAGATCGAGGAACAGGTGATCGATTATCTGAACCTGCTGGAAGAATATCCCGGGCAAATCGCCGTTTGTGAAAAATGTGGACATCACTGGTTGAATGATGAGTTGAATTCAGCCGGAGTCTGTCCTGATTGTCTGCCTGTGGCAGATTAAAAGGGAGCATCTGTCATCGGGCTGGAATTTGTATGAGCCTGCTGATTTGTCTTGCCATGCCCGGTCAATCCTGCCATAGTTTAAGTAAGTTTAGTAATAACATCTCCGGCGGGATGGCCATTTTATTCAGATGTGGAGGCTCACAGTGCAAGATCAATCCAGCCCAAAGAACAAGTCACACTCTTCAATGTCCCGCAGACGCTTTCTGGCGACCTCTGCCTCTGCAGCAGCTGCGATTGGCTTTGGCGCACCTGCGATTGTCCGCGGTACCAATCTGAATGAAAAACTCAATATTGCCATCATTGGATCCGGGGGCAGGGGAGGCAGCAACCTGCGATCTGTCTCTTCTGAAAACATCACGGTTCTGTGTGACGTCAATGAACAGAATCTGTTCCGGGCATCCCAGAGCCATCCCAAGGCGAAGAAGTTTAAAGACTTCCGCGAAGTCTATGATCATCAGGATCAGTTTGATGCTGTTGTTGTGAGCACCTGCGAGCATACCCATGCTTTCGCGACACTGCCGGCACTCCAGTTGAAAAAGCATGTCTATTGTGAGAAGCCGTTGACCCACAGCGTCTGGGAAGCACGGGTGATTCGTGAGGCGGCTCGAGATGCGGGTGTGGCGACTCAAATGGGGACGCAGATCCATGCCAGCGATAATTATCGACGTGTTGTCGAACTGATCGAGACGGGAGCGATCGGTCCTGTGCAGGAAGCACATGTCTGGGTTTCCCGTGCCTGGGGCTGGCATCCTTCAGAAGCGGAAGCACGGGCAGCGAAAGACATCGTTTATTCTGACAAACGTCCCAGTCACAGTGATGAGATTCCCAAAGGGCTGGACTGGGATCTCTGGTTAGGACCCGCTCCGGAGCGGCCGTTCAACAATATTTATTTCCCCGGCCCCAAATGGTATCGCTGGTGGGATTTCGGAAATGGAACGATGTCTGACCTGGGCAGCCACTGGATTGATCTCCCCTTCTGGGCATTGAAACTGGATTACCCGTTGACGATTGAAGCGGCAGGCCCTCCGATTCAGAAAGAGATCGCCCCTGCCTCCATGCAGGCGGTTTATGAGTATGGTCAGCGTGGCGATCTGCCTCCGGTGACCGTAGGCTGGTACCAGGGCACCAATAAGCCCAAACTCTGGGAAGAAGGAAAAATCCCTCAATGGGCAAACGGTGTCTTATTTGTCGGTTCGAAGGGGATGCTGCTTTCCGATTATCGCAAGCATGTATTGCTGCCTGAAAAAGAATTCGCTGACTTCAAACCGCCTGAACCCTACATTCCTAAATCACTGGGACATCATGCCGAATGGATCCATGCCTGTAAAACTGGTGCGCCCACGACCTGTAATTTCGAATACGCGGGCCTGCTGACCGAAGCGAATCACCTGGGTAATGTCGCTTATCGTACGGGTAAAAAGCTGCACTGGGATACACAGGCGATGCGGGCCACCAATGCGCCGGAATCCGATCAATACATCCGTCGCGAATATCGCAAAGGCTGGAAGCTGATTTAGGTTTTAGAATGAATTTACCCGTGAAAATGCTCGCCCCGGAGATTTTCTGGATCGAGCATTTTTTTACAGACAAAGAGTGTACGAGATAAAATTCTCCCAAACTCCTGTCGCAGGGGAAGAAACGAAATATGTCATGCGGTCTGATCTGCTTTTTCAGGTATGATTGGACGGTACTTTTTAACCTGATCATTCTGCAGAAAGAATATGTCTCATGTTTGGCTGGTTCCGTTCAAAGCCGACTTGTCCTGTCTCAGCAGAAGAAAAAGCCTGGATTGAACAACGTTTTACCTGGCTGATTGAGCAGTTCGGCATGCAACGCCTGTCAAAAGGGGCGCTGATTCTACCGACGACAGATTATTTTCCGGATGACTATGATCACTCGCATGGAAGTATCCGAGGGTTGATGAACCGCGTGGCAGAGTACATGGACATCGATCCGGCGATTTTACGGTTGAGATTCTATGAAGAAGCCCGACCTGAGTTCGAAGGAATGTGGACTGAAGGTTCAACGGGACGATACGGCCAGTCCGGTGATAAACATGAAATCTGGTTGGAGCTTAACACTCTGGAAAATCCACTCAATGCAGTTGCGACGCTCGCGCATGAAATCGGACATGTCCTCCTGATCGGAGAGCGTCGGGTTTCCCCTGATGAAGAAGACCACGAAATGCTGACGGATCTGTTAACGGTCTACATGGGGTTAGGCCTCTTTCCCGCCAACATGGTGATGCAGGAGGATTACTGGGATGATGGGCCGGTTTCGGGCTGGAGTATGTCTCGGCAGGGATATCTGAGTATGGATATGTTCGGGTATGCATTTGCACTCTACGCAATTGCGCGAGGAGAAATCTCCCCGAAATGGTTATCTCAGTTACGATTGGATGTTCGATCAGCCTGCACAGAGGGCATGCACTACATTAACGAAACCGGCGACTGTAGTTGTCCATTCGTAACACCCCGATAAGACTTTTTTCAATGGAATTGTTGACCCGGATGGCTGCAGTTTACTTTTCGCGTAGCAATCACGATTCCTCCCTTGACCTTCGCCGCCTGTTCATCGCTGGTCAGTGGAGTCCCAGCCCAGTTTGTGACATGGACGATTTCCCCATGTAGCTGAAATAAATCCAGGTAGCTCGACAGTCGGTTGTTGTACGCATCCTTATTGGGGTTATAACCTGAGAAGTCTGTGCAGATCTGCAGAACGAGCAGCCCGCCCGGTTTGATGTACTTGAAGAAATCTCCCGTCGCCTCGCGGACATCAATACCCGTGTCCGGGCAGAGTTGATCTAACTCTCGGTGGTACCAACTCATCCCCCGGCAAAAGATCAGGTCGAATTCGTTCTCGTCAAAATAGTGTTCCAGAGCAGACGCACTGTCACGGATGAAAATTGCCTTCGATCCCCGCTCTATTGCCCCCATAACGCCCTGGAACGACGGCTCGATGCCGAACACCCGTAATCCGAAACTCGACAGCAGAGCGGCGTGCAGGCCCTTTCCGCAGCCTAAATCGAGCACCCTGTCCCCGAGGCTCAACCCAAAACGATTGACGATGTGCTTTTCCAGCCAGGACCGTTCGACCATCGGATCGTAATTGAAGTCGCCTTCGGAGTACTTCCGGTTGTAAAAATCGGTATTCTGCTTTTCCATTACTCGCTCTCAAACAGGGCAATGAGACGTCGGCAGCTGGAGTCTGTGACGATCTCTAGTTTGACCGGTTCTCGGTTCGTTAAATCCAGGAATTTTCTGACGTCGATCGGGTCCTGATGATGACCGGGACAAGATCCAGCGGACCACAGGTACGGCACGCTGATAATGGCAACCTGACAGCTCCGGAAGATCTTGGCGACAAACTCTCTCAGAAAGTCCGTTTCGAAGTGCTCAATCACCTGCAGGCAGGTGATGACGTCGGCCTGCAACTCAGTTTCCATCCAGTCAGCTTCAATGCATTCCACACCAGACAGATCCGGGAACGGTCGATTGTTGACGGCATATCGTTTCCCGAAATTACCCCATTGAGCAACGGGAGTATCAGCACAGCCAACATCCAGCAGGGTCCCGCTGAATGGCCCCAGCCACTCCCTGACGGTCTGGTAATAGTTCAGATCTTTTCTGCCGTCCCAGTAGCTCATGAGTCTTCTTCCCGGTTCAGGAAATAATCCCGAATATCCTGGTGCAGTCCTGGCTTGTAAGACGCCCATTCCCACGCGCCGCTTTCACCAATTTTGATATCTGAGATACAGAAATTGTGGTTCCTGAGAATCTGCAGCCGATCTCCATACTGGCGTTTTTCCCGGGTGCCGTGATAAAGATGAAAAGCGGCTCCAGGAACGCAGCCGATCCGGCCATCGATCAGAGGGTACTGCTTCGCTTTCCAGGCATCGAAGTCAGCAGCGGGCCGCTTGAGTGATGAGTACTGTTTCTCGACCCACTTGCGTTCTTTGACGAATGCAGCGACCGCGTGACAGTCTCCGCCTCCCACGATGTCTTTGTCGTAGATGCCCCAGGGGATTGCCTCGCGTCGTGCTGCCCAGGCGAATCCCGGCGTGCCGAAAACCTGCCCATTGAGACCGTTGCTCCAGTTATAGGCCCAGCTGTTCGACTGGCTCGTCACTGTTCGGTCGGGACCGAAGAAGTCAACTCGCTCGTACAGCTGCACAATCGGGTAAGTCTCCAGATGTTTTTTTGTGTCCTCGTACCAGTTCGGATTCTGGAAGATCGCGTCCATGTCAATCCAGGCGACCGCATCCACGTCTGCCGGCAGAGAGTGAATCCCGATATTCAGCAGCCGTTCTTTCTGCCACATAAATGATTTTGTGAGATCACCAATGATTTTGTGCTCGGCATCGAATTCGAACTTCCCATCAAACGACAGCTCGACCACTGTTACCGGAACGCCAAGACGCTCCAGGAATTCGTGACCGTTCCGCACCGGCATTTTGTAGCCGCAAGGATTGAAGTGGCAGGCGACGACAGCCAGGTTATTGATCTTTCTGCCGGCTGCTGGTGATTGGGGCGGCTTTATGGGGATCGGTTTTTCCGGGCTCGCCGTCTTTCCGGAACGAGATTCAAAAAAACGTTGCGCCACCCGTCGGACTTCACGAGAACCCTCGGCACTCGACCACGTCAATGGCTTGCCAGGATCACTGTTGATGTGCCTCTCAAAATCAAACTCCGCAGCTTTCAAAACATCATATCGACTCAACTGCTGTCGATCTCCGTGCGCGCCATGAAAAAGGTGCCGCACAACTCCAGGCACACTATCGATTTTGAATCCGCTTTTCTCCCAGTGTCTCAGCATCACACTGTCGCCACCGCCGAGAATATTCTCTTCATGAAGACCGCCCTGTCTAAGAACAGATCGTCGGAACGCCACCGCACCGCCCGGCATTCCCGGATTTCCCTGGGACGATTTTGCATAACTCGGATAAGATTTCTCAACGCTTCCCGTCTCGGTTTCGTACTCGATTAAATCGAAGCATTGGACGATGTCAGCGTGCCGCAGTTTCTGAAGCGTGACCCGGAACCAGTTGCGGTTTTGAAAGATCAGGTCGGCATCAACGATAGCCACCGCATCGACTGTTTCCGGAAGTTGTTCCATTACGATATTCAGCAGCCGCTCCTTCTGCCAGATGAAACGCGCGGAGTCATCGCCGCTGATCCTGATCGAATCGGAAAACAGGAATTCACCATCAAACGACAACTCACAGAATTGCACCGGCACTTCGATTGAATCACGAAAGCGCCGCGCATTTTCCGCCATTCTTGGATCAGACAGGGGGTTAAAATAGCACGAGACAACCGCAAGGCTCTTGACTTCCGGGCGACGCGACCGAACGGTCGTTGATCTCTCAGTGCGTCTTGAGTGGTGGGGTTTCGGGGCGGACTGGACAGGAACCGGTGGCGGCTCTTTGCCATCCCATGCCTGGCAGTGGTTTGCCTGCAGCTTTGCGAAGTCAGCACAATTTGAACCGTTGGACCGACAGCGTGGTCCGACTCTCCTGGGGCAGTTGTTGCACGCAAATATCCGCTCGCTGAACTGTGCTGCCTCTACTTCACTGCTGTCGAATCGGCGAAACTGGCTTAACGTATACAGGATTCCCGCGTCTTGTTGCATTGTCTGATGTTTCTTTTACATGAATTATTTAGTAAGCGGCTAACCTCGCTGGCTCGCCGTTCGTGTCCAGCCAGAACTCACGGTTCTCGATCTCGGTCACAACGTAACCGCCGCCCTTCACCCATGTCGCGACGCCAAAGGAGCCGGCGGCGATATGCTGAAAGACGTTGCTCGTTGCACGGTTGATAACGCCGTGATCGTTTTTGTGATTCGCGTGATACACGCCTGTGTGAAGGTGTCCCCACACTCCGTAGTAGCCCCACGTTTCACCGTCTGAATTTAATCCATTGACATCGAAACCGGCGGGGTCGATCCCGTCCACGTCGAATCCATATTGATTGTAGCCGTACTGGTTGTAACGGATATCTGTTGGCAAACCGTCGTCTCCCAGCAGGGATTCTCCCACCACGTTTCCGTCTTCGTCTCTGTTAAACGGACCGTCTAGAAGATAAGTGTAATTGCCATAAGGCCCATAATACCCGTTGTAAAACGATCCCCCTAATCCGTAGTTATTCCAATAGTATCCACCGTAATAACCGAACGGCCCGCCACCGTACCCACCGTAATAGTCGTAGCCGCCACCGGGGTAAAATCCCCAGCCGTAGTTCCAGTTGGGGGTGTCGACCCCAAAGTTATATCCGTACCACAATTGCGCCCGCGTCATCGGTCGAGATGCTGGAGTGATCTGAACAGAGTGAGTACCGGGTAATATTCTGTAATCGTACTCAATCAAGGTCTGTTGAGTGATCGGCGGGATTTCCGGGACGCCGCCCAGTAGATTCGCCGGCGGAGTACTTTCAATCACGACGCGCTGCCAGTAGAGCTGCGGAACGCGAACGCCGGATAGCTCTCCGACAAACTCAATAATGAATCGCCCCGTCAGCGGCCCTGGCGTGTGAACAGTAACGTTGTCTTCACCCACCCAGAACAATGATTCAAGAGCAGCCTTGATGTCACTGCCATCCGTTGTGATGATGAACGGCCCGATTGTTGTGCCGTAGCCGTCAGTGATCGAGAATGCGTATTCGTGCCCGAACACACCCGAAAAATCGAGCAGGAATTTATGATTCCACCCGGGGCTGCTCGGGTCGACATACTCCAGCAGGTCGACCGCGACGTTGCCTGCCTGAAAGGTCTGATTCGTGACCGGTTCTTTTGTCAGGAAGATCACACCGGATGGCGGGTTTTGCTCTGCCGGTGTGATGATTGCGAGTAGGTTCTTCGTTGAGTCTTTGTCGTCGGGCTTCCCTTTTGTCTTCTCTCCAGTATGGTACTTGTAAATCCCCGACGCGTTCCAGCACGGCAAATGCTTCTGGATGAAATCGACGTCAGGGAGTTTCAGATGCCCCTTCGGATCGCCAACCAGTTGCTGCAGAGTACCGTTGCCAAACAGGCTTTCGTAGAGATCCAGTGTCGCGACTGGCAAATCGGATTTCTCGGGCCTGACGTACCTACCCTGAATCTTCGCTGTGTCGCCTACATCACCCTCAAAGCGACAGAGGCAGGGAGGGAACGTCAGGCGGCCGTACCGCAGTTTATCGATCGAGGATGGGCCGGTGAATGCGAAATTCTTTCTGGTGGTGACATACTGGGGGACGTTTTCATCTTCGTCTTCGGGTTCGTCCTGCCCCGCCACTGAACCTCCGACAGGCAGGCGGACCTCAAGAACGAAGTGATCGGCACTGGAGATGTTGTCCGTGGTCTCCCCCTGCAGCCTGACACCAACGATCTCCACCAGTGAGTGTCTCGGAATCGTGAGGTTCTTGTCCTTGCGGCGGTCGTCCTTCGCCTCGTAGTCGTCGCCAACGTTGATGCAGGTGAACCACTGTCCGGGGCTGCTTTGTGCTGAATTAAACATCAATCCCCCTTTGTGTTGACTTGCTGCGTGGTGTCGACGGTTTCGTTGTGAGCCTTGATCATCTCTTTCAGGTCCTGGTTCCGCTGTCGTTCATCGAACGTGGGAACGTAGATGTCGACTTCGGAATTACGCGAGATGGTGGTTGTCATCCCGCCCGTGGTGTTGCGAGAGATCGCCACCTGTTGAATCGCACCGTCCAGGTTCATCGGCTTCAGTCCGGCGTAAACCCCGGACCCGGCGTTCTCTGTCAGGATCTTCAGATACTCCACGTCGATCGTCGCCAGTGCCAGTTTTTTGAGTTCTTCCGTTTCGGAGTTATCGACCACGCTCAGAAGTACGGTCCTCTCTTCCCCACTGATATCCCGGACTTCATACCGTGCCTGATATGCCTGCACGATTTCGTTTCGGATGACCACCTTGGTGTCGGTTCCACCCGTAATTTTGCGCACCCCCTCAGGAAGATTGTCGGGTAACTCTGCAGGTGTCGTTCGATAGTTCTTGGGGGTTTCGTAGATGTAGGTGTAACGGGCTGTTTCACCCACGGTTGACTTGAGGGGGGTGGCGATCTTGACGCGTAATTGTGCCGGCAGAGTCAGGGTTTTCGTTTGGTCATCAATTTTGACTTTCACATCACGGGTAATCGGTTCACTGAATTTCAGAATCCCCTGTTCAGGAAGCACATCGAAGGTAATTTGAGAGTTCAATATTTCCCCGACAGAGATCGTGTTTGCATACTTCTCCACAAAATCATAGTAAATCCCGGTCACCTCGGGCTGTTTGCGAATCAGCTTTCCGGTATAGGAATCGACGGCCAGTTCCGCACGGGTCTCAAAGATCGGGAGGATCTGCTCGAACTCCTGCAGCTTGTAATCACCCAGTTTGCCTGTGCGGGGGTTCTTCTGTTTAGGGCCTGGTAATACGGGTTCGGATTTCAAGAACAGTTCACGACGGGCAGCGGTGTATTTTGCGTACAGTCTGTCATAACCTTTATCACCCGGGCGGCTCCCGTCATCAACCAGCTTCGCCAGATCAGCTCCCAACTCATCGTATCTTTTCCGCAGCGTTTCTTTTTCTTCTGTGTTGACCGGATAAGTCAGACGGTAGCAGCGATAAACGGTCTGAACTGCCAGTGCATGCTGCTCTTTTCGTTTTTTGTATTCGTCGTCAGTCGGTTTTATATTATTTTTGATTTCGTCGAACTTAAGACGGATTTCTGGGAAATTAGGCGGGATTGAGAACCGCCAGTCCGGTTTGAACACAATATCCCGCGGCGCATAGCTCAGATGATTGATGGGGCGCCAGTCACCATCCAGATCCAATCCTACTGGTTCCATTTCCCACATCGCTTCGTGCATGGTGATCCCACCCAGTACGGTAGTGGAATCGGGAATCTCCGGAAGATTGGCATCAAAACCACCTGACATCAGATCGTCGGTCGGCAACAACTCACCCACCCCGTATTTGCAGATTCTGACGCGGTCATCCCACCCCAGACAAACCCGGTACCCCAGTGGTGTGACCAGATCGTTCAGGGCCTGCGCTGGCGGGATGCGGTCCCAGTGGACTTCGGGACGCACTTTCTTGCGGTACTTCAGGCTCTTTTTTTTCTCCAGATCGTCGAGTGCTTCGGTGTCGTAACGTTTTTCTCCCATCGCTTCGAGGCACATATCGGCCAGTTCGCGAGGCGTTCTTTCCTTACGGGATTCAATCACACCATTTTTCTTGACGTTCCAGTGTCCCGAATAACTGCCGTACTTCCACTTCCAGCGGCGGTCATAGATCGGGATCGTCCAGCTTTCTGAGGTGCTTGATTTGCGGACAGCCGCTTTATCCGGTCGACATCCCTGCATCAGAATCTTGGTGGTCTTGGAAGTGGTCCCCACATTCCCCAGAATGTTCTGAGTCACTGTATTGGAATCGAATTCAAACAACAGGTACCCGTCTGGCTCGATCGGTTCGTATCCCGCTTCATCCGGATCCAGTGTCTGAGGTGTCATGACTACCTGGCAGATATCCGGAGTAATTCCGTGGGAGCGTGAATAGTTCGCACTCTCGATTTTTTTGATGCCGGGATAAGTGACCTTGCCAACACCGTAACGGTCAAGTTCAATTGGTACTGCCATGTTATGTGGTTGCCCCGAATGTCAGCTTGAAGTCTTTGCCCATGTGCAGGGTTGAAAGATCACCACAGTTTTCCAGATCGATTACCGGGCTGGCGATGCTGCCTGACTCGTCATAGATCTCGGAGTCATCGCTGAATTTATTGATGATCGTCACGTCCTTCGGGCGGCGGTCCTGATCGAACGTGAGCACTGCATCTCCGGAAAGGTTGACTGCCGACAAGGTGCCGGTGGAATTGTAGTTCAACGTTCCGGCCAGAACATTCAGTACCGTATGTGCTCCGTCATAAATATTGGTGGTTCCGGCAGTCTGTTCGAGGGAAGTCGTGTTCGAATTGAGGGTCAGTTCCCCGCCACTCTTGATGATGTTCGTGAGGGTAGTCCCTGCTCCACAGTAGACCGTTGTATCGTCGGTGGCGTCATCGATGAATGCCTGGCGAATTGTAGCCACGGTCGCCGTCTCTGTGGGGTAGTAAGCGATCCCCAGGAACCCGCGGTTGACGTTGATCACGTTGCTGGCGTGAGATCCGAGCAGCAGTATCGGCGGTGTGTTTCCGTCCGGGCTGTCTCCCGAATCGACGATCAGGGCCGTAGTCTGCACCGACCCAAGGTTGATCTTGATGCGATCGGAGCCGTCACCGTTCTTCTCACCGATGAACAGCTCCGTCGCACCGATCTTCAGATACTGTTCACGGTACTCAGAATATGATGAGGTGCCATCGGTATTCTTTCGCGGGAGCCCGATTGAACCGGTAAAGGTCGACTCGACATGTAGCTCTGCTAGCGTGACAGCGGACTGATCGAGACCGTACAGAATGTCGATATCGCTATCGGAGATGTAGGCAATGTCACTACTGGCAGGGACAGAATTGCTGTCCCAGTTGGCGGCGACATCCCAGTTGTTCGGGCCGGAATTAGGGGTCGTGGTTGACTGCGTTAGTGGGGTGACGGTGGTCGCGACGGTGCCGGTAGGAGCAGTCACCCCTTTGGTAGTCTCTGCCGTCTTCATAATCAATGAGGATGTGTCGATCTCGATCAGTTCGACGTCCAGAATCGCGAAAGCGCCAATAAACTCCACCACAATATCGGTACCCGGCCATGCACCACTGGTCACATTTACGTTGCCGATACCGATCGACGACAGTGACTCAAGATACCCCTCAACTTCAGAAGCGGTCGCATTATAGGGTACTTCAACACTTTCCCCCTGAAACGATAGAATGACACTCCCCGATGTCGGTGAACCGGTTAGAGAGAGCGTTTGTACTTCGTTAGTACCAGATGCCGCGAATGGGTAATCCTGACCATTGCCACTGTTGTATAAATCATTTCCTTCTGAAAGCGAAAGCGCCGATGGAAATATGCCAAGACAATCAATGAAACCGTTAGCATTAATATAGCTCCCGCCACCAATGCCGAAACGTAGCCTTTTGACAGTGGACGCGGTCGTTGACCCAATGGTTAATCCGGTTGTAGATTCAAATGCGGCACCGTCTACACTGATTTTGATTGTTGAATTGTCTGGATCATAAACGCATAGCACATGGTGCCAAGCGTTAGTCGGCGCTGCAATTGTTGTCGTGACACTATGGAATCCGCCACTTTTTTGATAGGCAAATGTAAAATAACCGGTAGAAGAATCATAAAGCAAATAATAATCCGGCGTGTATGATCCGGGATCGCCTTTTGAAAATACGTATTTTGAACCGGTTGATGTCTGCGTGGATTTGAAAAAAAGAGATATTGTAAAGGGTTCGTCTTCATCAAATGCACCAATTGCGGAATAATAAAGAGTTGCACCGCCATCAATCTTAATTCCATCATTGATGACCCCGCCGACGCCATAGTATGCCCACGAAAATACGTCAATTTTACCGTCTGCAACATAGTTTAGATTTCCAACTATTTCATCATAGGTCGTCGAATACGGTGAAAGTGTACCACTACCGCCTTCTGTCCAAGTGCCGTCAAACGTCCAATAGTAATTACACTTTTCTGCGAGTGCGCTGCCCCCGGCGGTCGTCTCCGTCACGGTGCCGTTTACACCCGTCAGATTCTCAGAATTGACGACGAGCAATTCTACGTCGGTTTCCGCAAGTGCCCCCTGGAATGTAACGGCCACATCGGTTCCCGGAAGTGTACCACCAGAACAGGAGACTGAACTTGTCGGGATCGTACTTAGCGATTCTAAAGACGATTGAATCGTTGCGGCACTCGCGTTATAGGCAATGTTTCCTGTTGTCTCTCCACGAAATGATAACGTAAACGTACCCCCAGTCGGATTGTTGGGGCTCGATATAGTCTGGACTTCATTCACAGCCCCAGTCAGACCAGAGGTGTTTATCGTCATTAGCGAAACATTGATTCCTGCAAGAGTTCCTGTGAATTCAACCGTCCACGGCCCGCCGGCGTCACCCGTCACAGTGAAGTCACCCGAGCTGTAGCTGGCCAGCCCTTCGAGTGCCGATTGCACTGTGGCTGCGCTGGCGTTGTAGGAAATGGTGGTCGTGGTTTCACTATTGAAAGTTAGCGTGAATGCTCCACCGGTTGCCGCGGTTCCACCGAGAGTGACGACCTGCTTTTCATTGTTTCCTGATCCGATGGCGACAGTAACTGCAAAGGGTTTTCCTGCAGTGTCTGAAGTCAGGTCGATGGTCCCGTCTGCATCACCGTTTGAGTCAACACCCGCAGATGCCGTGATTTCAGCTAACTCTGGCTCGGTCGATGCATTCCAGGCTGCCACTAATTCCGATACCACAGCGGCCTGAGTGGTCCCTGTGAGTGTCACTTCGAGTGTTTTATTGCCGATTGTGAACGACACAATCTGCCCGGCCTCAACGTCCGTGGGGATGGAGACCGTTTCTACTTTAGCCTTGGCAGGTGCCCCGCCAATCCAGATATGTGATGTCATATTCTCTTTCCTTTAAAAGGCTGCGTTGTGTTCGAATGTGTAAGACCAGTGGGTTGGAAATTCGATATCCAGACCGTTTCTTCTGCGCGTGGCTGCATAGTTGATCTGACGGCGGTCTACGTGCTCGTAATAAGGGAACAGGGGGGCATTGACAGCAGGATAAGCACCTAAACCCACTTTTATTCCAGATTGAACCATCTGCACGGGTGAGGACTCTGTAAGCTGCTGTTTTTGAAAAGCCCCTTTGATGGTGGGAAGCAAGAAAAACTTTGCCCCTCCAGTACCTGTGTAATTCAATGACTCTTCATATTTAAGTACCTGAGGTTCTTCCAAATTGATCTGTGTGAAGTTGATATCTGCTTCAACGGTCATGGCATAAGATCGGAAGGTGGTCAATTCCCCGTTTCCGTTGCGCGGGAAGTGGGGAGGAACTGTTACACGAGTGCCAGCCAGAGTGTTCAAGCTGACCAACTGGTGCATGATCGTACTACCCTTTTTCCATGTCAGGTCTTTACCCTGTGCTTCATAACCCTCTACCAATTGGGCCATTTTTGTGACCAGTTCTTTATCTGTTTCCGCGTGCATAACCCCTGTGATATTCCACGTTTCCGTATATCCGTAGATAAAGCCGTCTTCCGCCTCCAACCCCTGCCGGGAAATAATGACGTTGGCTTCGTTATCCGGGTGCTGGTAGTCGCCGTAGATTAAGATCATGGGTTGTTGTATCCATTTTGTTTCAACTGAAATTGATCGATCTGTTTTTTTAGCTCTTGTTGACTTTGAATAATTTCATCCTGCATAGACTTGATTGCATTGATGGTGGCCATTCCCTGTTGGTGGATTGCATCAGCAGCATCTGATCCTGCCTCTTGGATCGTCTGCACGTTCTCGAGCATTCGTTTAATCTGGCTTTTCAGATAGACTTTTAATTCTGCTTCCTGGGCAACGCGTGCTTCTGTTGCCTGCTGCAGTAGACCTGCGGTCGTATTCACGGTTTCCGCTGCCTGCCTCTCCTGTTGGTAACCTTGATTCAGCTGCCCAGTTTTCTTGTCAACATTCTGCTGAGTCTCAGACAGGTCCTTCTTAAGCTTCTTCGATCCAAATACTTCCGTGAATGTATCAGCACCTCGAACACCTTCCGTTTGCCTTGCATAAAAATCGTCGACGTATTCCTGTCCAACCCCCGCCTCCTTAAGTAGTAAGGCTTCTCTCCGGTCAATCTTCTCTCCGGATTTAATCTTCTCTGCAATTTCAATCGTTCGGTCTCGAAGACCTGGGCTGAGTTGTCCGAGCTTGGACTTCAGACTCTGTTCCTCGGCCCGCTTCGCCTCCTGGAGTGTAGACAGCTTTTCCTTTTCGGATTTGAGCTGATCCTTCAATGCCTGGTTCTGGGATTGTATGACAGCCAGTCGGTTTTTGTCCGCATCGTAGAGCCTTCGGTAAGTTTCTTCGTTGTCCCGAAGAATACTTAATGTCAATTCTTTATTTTGAAACAGATTTTGAGATGCTCGGTATTCTTGCTCTCGCCTATAATCAGCCAGTTCTTTTTCGGATGCCAAGACCTCTTGTGCCGCTTCTCGACGCTCCCGATCTGCCTGCTGGAGCGCTGTCTCTCCACCGGGGGTAAAGTTGCCTCGATAATCGAGGCCGGAAATTGACTGGGACTCTTCAGTAACGTTTCCTGCCCTTCGCAAGTCAGACTGCAGACTGATCCGGCCTTCAGTGATCATCTTATAGACATCACGTTCCTCAAAAGCTTTAGCCCTTTCCTTTTCAGCTCTGGTGGTGCGCTCGATAGCCTCGACTGCTTCGTTATAAGCTTTGCGCTGGCTGATCATTGCATCTGTGGCCCTGCCGCTATCCTCTCCCAGATCAACAGTAACCGTTTCAGGAAATACACGGTCTATCAACGGGCATCGAAAGATATGCCTTTGAGAGTCATGAGTAACTGAATCACTGCCGGTTCATCGTCGGCGGGGGCGGTGGGATTCGGGGTGTTGCTTCAGCCATTGGTCCGGCAGCAGTTCTTCCAGACGATCGGCGGCGTGATCGGTTATCCGACTCAGCACATCTCTCAGATAAGCAAACGGTTCTACTTCGTTTGCTTTGCAACTGGCCATCAGACTGTAGTGCACGGCGGCGGCCTCGCCGCCCCGATCACTGCCGACGAATAGATAATTCTTCCGGCCGATAGCACAGGGACGCAAGGTGCGTTCGGCCAGATTGTTGTCAATCGACAGAATGCCCTCGGTACAATACCGCGTAAAACCGGACCAGCGGCTTAACAGATATTGCATCGCGACTGCCACCGGACTTTTCGGTAATAGCACACGCGATGTCTCTGTTAACCAGTCGCGGAACTGTTCCAGAACCGGTAACGCCTTGTCCTGTCGCAACTGTCGGCGGTGTTGCCACCAGCGTTCACAGTCCGCCGGCTGTTGCAGATCGCTGGCTTCCCGTTCAATCGCGTATAACTGCTGGATAAACAATAATGCCCGGTGTGCGGCTTCCGGCTGCACGGTCCGCGCATCGTAAAACTTGCGTCGCGCATGCGCCCAGCACAAGACCTGCTGAATCCTGCCTGACCGGTACAGTTCTTCGTAACCGGCATACGCGTCTGCCTGCAGATAACCGCGAAAGTGTTTTAAAAACGCCTGGGGACCGGCGCGTTCCCGGTTCGGGGTGAAATCATAGACCGAATACGGATGCCCGGCATCGCCGCAGTAAACCCAGAACCGGCCGGTCCGCGTGCGGGAAAGCCGTTGGTCCTGGACGGGAATCGTTGTATCGTCCGTATGCATGACATGCGACTGCAGAACGCGACTTTTCATCAGATCAGTCAGCGGTTGCAGTAATTCCGCAGTTTCCAGTACCCAGCGGCTCATCGTGCTCCGCGAAAGCTGTACGCCATTCCGGCTGAGAATGGATTCATGACGATACAGGGGGAGATGATCTGAGTATTTCCCCACCAGGATCGTCGAGAGCAAGCCGGGGCCGGCGAAGCCTTTGGCAATCGGCCGGGCAGGAGCAGCCGCCAGCACCACATGCTCTTCACACTCCCGGCACGCGTATTTGAAACGTACGTGCTCGATCACTTTCAGGCTGGCAGGAATGAATTCTAACTGTTCGTGGCTGATTTCTCCGATCCGCTGCCGTGTCTGGTCGCAGCAGGGACAGCGTTTTTCCGATTCGGTCAGGTCATGTTCTACCCGTTCCCGAGGTAAATGGTCGGGCAGCTTGTTGCGGCCGCCGCCACGACGACGATGTGCGGAAACCGCAGTAGGAGGCGGTTCATCGTCCTCGGGTTCAGCAACTTCCTCTGCAGCCTCGGGTTCATCAAACAGGCTCATTTGATTGGGGGCGATCTTTTCAGAACGGGCGCCAAACCGTTGTCGCAGCAGCCGCTCAATGAAATGTTTGAGTTGCTCGACTTCCCGCTGTTGCTCTCCCACGGTCTCACCCAACTGGTGAATCATATCATGGCAGGATTGGACGTCGTTCGGCAATGAGGATCGTTTCTGGTTCATGTTCCACGTCTTAACATAATCGTTGTCAGGCGGGAACTGTTTTTTTATGAAGTCGATACTTTTTCTGAAATCTGATAGCGTTTTCTGCGCTGCACGCTGGTCAGGTCGATGCCCTGCAGCAGGAGCCCCAGGTCGGTGGAGGACAGTTGTAGGCCATGTGTGCCCTCCGGGCTGGAGAGACGCTGATATGTGCCCGCTTCCAGCCGTTTATACCAGATGGCCAGACCATCGTGGTCCCAGTACAGCAGCTTGATCCGATCCTGTTTTTTGTTGAGAAACACAAACAGTCCCCCGTCGAGTACGTTTTGCTGCAGGTAGACTTCGGTCATTCGCAGGAGGCCGTCAAAACTTTTTCGCATATCGGTGGGGACCGTGCAGAAATAAATGCGGGTGGGCAGATTCAGCATGCGCGCTGCTCCAGCGCGGCGAGCACGGTTTCGAGCGTGGTTTGATCACAGCCGTTTCCGACGCGAACCGAGGTGCCCTGTGAGAACACGATTTCAATCGGCGTGGCAGGGAGTTGGACTTCAACGGGCAGAAAGGAAGCTGCAGCGGTTGTCTCGGCATCCCGCTTTTTCAGTTCCCGCCGCCAGTAGTGGTAAGCTGGTTCGCTCAGTCCTTCACGCTGACAGAAGGCACGGATCGAGAGTCCGGACTGCAGTCGGTCTGAAAGGGTTTGTCGCCAGAACGCTTCACGGTTCGGGTTCCGTCGCTGGTCGGCACGCGGGGTTGACTGGGATGCGGACATCGCTTTTGCTCCTGAATATGCTGGTGGTTGAAACACATGCAGAATACAACAGCCGTCAAGGTGTATTTTGTGGGCCGGTTACGATCAACAAACAGACCAGTTATAGTTTTCAATGTGTCATGAAGTATCAGACCAGCAGCTACAACTGCCGCTGCAACCGCAGCTGTTGTACCAGCAACAGCAAGACCACCTAGCGCCGTACCACCTGCTACTGTACCACCACCGATAGCCCCAGCTGTCTGGCTTCCTGCCACTATAGAATTACTTGCCGCCAACAATTCGTTAGCTGCCACCTGTGCCTTGGTAGCAGAACTGAGAGCGATTAGAGCCTCCCTGCCTTTCCACCAGACATCTGAAGCCCCCTTGAAGACGCTGATCCCTTCCTGGACAATATCATATAGTTTCAGGAATTTTTGCAGGTTATCTTCTGACACCAGTCCAAGTTTGGCTGATCCTTTGACGATGTCAGCCAGCCCTTGAACAGCAATCATAGCAGCTTCATTTGCCCTTTGTTTCGACTCAGCATAAAGCTTGTTTGTTTCTTTGATTTTATCATCAATTGACTCACGGTACTTTGAGACAGCTTGAGCTTCCTTTTGCTGATTTTTCACCTTTGCATTCAGGATATCAGCAAGATTGTCTGCTTCTTCCTGTTGGATCGCTATCGCCTTTTTGCTTGCGAGATTAGCTGCTTTTACTCTTTCTTTTTCTGCACGTTCAGCAGCTTTGACCTTCTCCCTGAGGTTATGCTCGAGCTCACGCGCCTCTGCTTTGGCGATGGCATCCCGCTCCTTTTGTGCCTCCTTTTCAGCCTTAAGCCTTGATCTCTCCAGCTCTTTCTGCGCAGCTGCCTCTGCCTTGGCCTGCTCTTTCTGTTTTTTTTCAGCTTCTTTTGCGGCTTCCAAAAGGATGCGTTCTCTCTCACGAGATTCCAGTTTAGCTGTGTCTGACCTCTTTTTTGCTTCAGTTTCGATAACTTGAGTGCGTACCTTTTCTGCATCAAGAACTTGACTGTTCACCTGTTTGGCTATATTTTGATTATTTGGGTCACCTGTTAGTTTCAGGGAGATGATTACATTTCTTTGTGCATCTACCATTATTTTACCTCAGGCTTGCTATGGTTGTACTAGTTGGCCTTTTGTCATACTCAGAAAGTAAGAATACATGAGTATTAATACTTCTCGGTCTCATTGCTTTTGGCATTGGCATATTGGCCATTCTTGATCGTACTGGCTTGTTAACAAAGTGGTTTGATCTCCCATCTGAACATCAAAAAAAGAAGGCCAGAAAACAAAAAGAGGCGGAAGAATTTGCTAAGTTATCACCAGAACTTCAACACCTGCATCTGCTCGCTAAACAGAAAATGTCGGATTTCCAATTCAGTCTCTTCATTTTTATTCTCACTTGCATCTTTTCCGGCGCCATAATTTACTATGTCAACTGGGTCCTGTAATTCATTCTCTTCTGAGAGGATTGATCTATGGCTTTTACATTGGCTGAAAAAATCATTGATATTGGAACCCTTGTTACTTTTGGGATTATCTGTATTCCGATAGTGGCTTACGCAGTTCTTGATCGATTTGGTTTGTTAAAAGAATGGTTTGGCATCCCCTCTCAATACGAAGCAAGACTCGAAAAGAAAATACAGGAAGCAGAAGACGAAGCCCGCGAAATCGCCAAATACCGCAACCTTTCAGACGAGGGAAAACTTTTGCATGAGCTCGTTGAAGACAAAAAACGTGCCGCAACAACCAGACGCCAAATCGCTGGAGTCTTTCTAGCCATGCTTGTTATAGCTGGTTTCTTATTTATACTCATATTCTTCAAGTCCCAATGATCGCCTCACTCAGACCCACCCATAAAGAATCCATAGAAAAGGCAGAGCAGATCGAGCAGGCCAAACAGACGCTCCAGAATGCAGAACGTCAGACCCTCTACGACAACCTTGCCTACGGAATCTTTTTCATCATTGCCACATCAGGCGCCCTCCTCCTGGGGAAACTGATCTCAGTCATTGTTAAAAGCACTACATAAGTTTGGGCAAATGAACGGCGATGACTAGATCATCGCCTGGAAAAAGCCGCCTCAATTGAACGGCTCTATCCCATGGTCTTACCCATCATCATCATAGACATCATTTCTAATTGCTTGTGTTCGGCCACTGAATCGACGATCTCCTGAATAATAGCGGCATTTTGTCGCACTATGTCGTCGTCCGGGAACTGCCCCACGGCCTTACACTCTTTCCAATGCTGGTAGGTTTTGGCGTTTTTTGAGCTCAGGACCTTCGGTTTCTCCGCGGTCCCCTTAGGGCAACTGCCGGGGAACTTCGGGTGCTTGGGGTTACAGCAGGGAGCCGGCACAACGCGTTTACATGGTTCACCGTGGAACTTCTGCAATTCGGCAGTTTCTTCGTCGTAGATGTACTTCAGGCAGTGCTGGCAGTCGCGGAAATAGAGATCGGGGTGGAGCAGTAACAGCCCCACCCCTTCGACTAGTTTTTTGCGTCGCCATCCCCATCTTCGCCATCGCCACCAAGAACCTTATCCAGATCGAGTTCTTCGGATGGCTCGACCTCGTCCGGGAGATCCAGTTGCATGACAATGTTAAACAGCTTTTCAACAATGTTCCGTTTCAGACGGGACAGGGTCTTGGAATCGATCGGCAGGGTCTTGCCGTCTACCTCGAGATCCCAGCTTACAATCTGCTTGATGATCACTGCATGGATCCGGCGCGTTTTTTCCGTTGCTGAGATCAAGTCCCATGAATGCAGGACCTCGCGTATTTTGTCGGACAGCATCACCCGGTATTCGAACCTTACCGGCCCGTGCAAGCGGGGAACTTCTTTGATAAGACCTTTCTCGGTGCACCCGTCTGAAATATAGCTCTTTGCTACCATGTCGTGTCTTTCATTAAATGAACGTGGTTAAATTATAATTTACTCACCTGATTATGAGTGAGCATTGGTGATGATCAGCGGCGCGGTGGATCCGGAACTTCGGACATCTCCCTCGAGAGGATACCGCATAGTGGGCTGTCCCTGACTTGTGACCGTGCGGTTCTTGTACTGCACTGCAGCCATGGCAAAGGTCAGCACATCCCCAGACACAGCAGCATTCGTGAACACGGCTGTTCCAGCGGCACCATCCAGCGCCTGCTTTTCGAGGTCTGTGTGATCTGTCGACCAGGGGTGATTTGTGGCCAGCGTGATCGTTCGGTCTGTAATGGGGATCGTGTAACGCGTGAGAGCGTTCTCATACCGTTCCGTGTCCAGAACGTTGTTAATAGTCAGATTGAACTCAGAGAACTCACGTGTGGAACCCAGAAGCGTCAATACGCCATCCTTCATGATGTAAGGCTTTTCGGTCGGGAACGTCAAAGAGGGGAATGTGCCGGCATCTCCAGTGGTTTCCGTCTCAGCCTCGATGTCCAGGTCCAGCATCAGGATCTGTCCCTGAGTGGCGTTGAAACTAGCCCGGGCAATTCGGCACCCCGAATAGGTGTAGACCTTCGCTCCGCGGTCGACCATCATTACAAACTCTTGCAGGGTCTGCTCCAATGGGAATATATTGGTCGCCTCATTCCCCCCTGTAATGTAAGGCAGCAGGGCATCCAGAACGATCCGAGAGCAGGGAACCTTGATTGATCCGGAAACTTTTTTCAGTCCTTCTCGAGTGCGCTCTTTATTGTGATCGATGGTTCCCCGCATCCCATCAGTTGCCACAATGTCTGCCTCTTCGTGGAGCGTCTCACTTCCCACGAATTCAAGAGGGATGGATGACGTGTCAAAAGGCAATGCACTATCAATCGCTATCGTTACTAAGCGGCTTACTACTGGATCTGCAGGCATGGTACTGTCCTCTATAACTTATTGATCTGATTGACGATGGAATCTGCGGTCAGATCCGCTGTTGTGTCTAATGTTTCCTCACTGAAGCCCATAAACTTTCGGGCGGGGATGTTCTTTTTCTGCGATCCTTCCTGGTGGACGCCGGCGTAATAGACGCTGGTTCCCAATGTGAACCCTTCCCCGCTGACTCCTTCAATGTGGTCTGATCCCTGATACCCCACTGAGTCCTGAAGTCTCCCAGTATCAATTAACGGTTTAGGATCAGGGTTGTGACCTGGTGGCCGTTGTGTTTTTAATGGTGCCCAGGGAGAACCGTCCGGTGCTGTGCTCGTCTGAAACCCCGCAGCCAGGTCTCCCTTGGTCACCCCTAAAGCAGCCTGCATTGCGTCGGGCACATCCGGTTTGGTTACGGCGTCGGCGATTCCTTGGAGGAAGTCTCCGAGCTGGGCTTCTGTAATGGTTTCAGGCATCGCTGCTTGTCCTTAACGGTGACGACTTTGAACCCCGGGAGTTCACGTGCCTCTTTGGCCGTGAACTTCCGGTGGTCCGTGCTGATCTGATCGGCATACAGTTTGACCGCCTCATTTTCATTTGAGGTCTTGAATCTCAGTGCCCCAAAAGTATTGGTGCTGATTTTCAAAAACTCTGTATCTGTGGTTACGACTTCATGGCTCACGATCTTGTCTCCCAACTGATAAACCACAGGGATACCCCTGCATGAAACTCTCCCGCTTCGAACCAGGCTGGATCCACCACCAGCCCGGGAGCGACATAGCTGTTTACGATTGTGCCGACGCCTGATAATCGAGGTGTGCGAAACTGTTTCAATATGGTTTCGTACCAACTGAGGTACTTTCCTCGATTGATCGTCTGGTTCTGGTTATCTGCATCGACGATATAGATGCCGATCTGATATTCGATCTGATCCCGTAAATTTGTGCCTTCTGCCGGGTTATGTTTGAGGTTTCCGGGTGAAATCAGAATGGCTGGAAAATCTGCAGACGTAAAATTTCGTGTGGAAGGTAATTTCTGAATATGCACATGCTCATTGGCAATCTCAGTCAGATTCAGATTTTGTATTTCAGCCTGGATCGTCGTCAGAATATTTTCGAGAATCGCGGTCATTTCGCCCTCCTGCAGATGCAGCGCCAGTGGGTTCTCAATCTTACCCGCGAGATTGACATGACGGTCCAGGCCACATTGTTTGCATCAGTGATCGTGTCTCCGGTTTCTATTTCAGAACCGGCTAAAAGCACATTGGGAATATTCCAGGTCATCGCTTCTTTTGCAGAAGTTACCAGGCCTTTGACTATGTCATCATGAGTAATGTCTCTCATCCAGGCATGGGAAATCGAAACCGTAGACGTGGTGTCGTTATTGGCACCTCTGCGTGTAGTCAGGGTGACTGGTTCTGTTCCCGGCATTTTCAGATACAGGTAGTCCAGTAGCTGGGGTGTTACCATCAGATCACCACCTTCCTGTAACGGGCGAGTGAACCTTTGACGGAGTCCAGCAACATTGTTTCAGCCTCTACCCCAGAAAGGGAGTAGCTGTAATCCTCGATTGACTCCGACTGAATCCGCCCGGCACGACTGCGAGATTCCAGCATCGAGGTGATCAGTCTGCTGGTTGCAAACTGGATATCGGCTGGAACTGTTTCCCAGCCTGCGGTATAAGCGACCTTGATGTTGCCTTTCCCCGTCCCGGGAGCGCGGGCAAGTTGTCCACGTTGTGTCATGTCGGGGCGAGTCCAGACTGTTCCCAGCCGATAGAGAATTCCACTATTGCTGATCTCCGCTGCTGTGGCGTGATCTTTACGAAGCACAAAGTCTGTCCCCTGGACGAGTTCTGAGGAAACAGGGAAGGCGTCCGTGCCGTCCCCATAAAAACCGTTGAGGTCTTGATGGACTGAAGTAACAGACTGCACCGGGGTCTGATTCAGTACCAGGGTCTGGTCCCCCGTTCCGCTGTAATACTCGGTATAGGTAGCCTGTTCGACCTCCCGTTGAAGATAACCTTTGACCATGGCCTCTGCCTGGGGGATCAGTAGTTCAATCACCGTATCCAGAGATGTGTCACTGATCCCCAGCAGAGTCTTAATTGTAGTTTTGGTGGTCCAGCTCATGGTAAACAGTTTATCCTTGAGTCATATATTGGATTCCAGTAGTTGATTGAATGCAGAGTCACGATTTTGACTAGAGGTAGTTTCAAAACCCTAAATTACGTGAACAGTTTGGTATAGTATTTGTAGGAGTACCTCCCCAGAAAGGAG